>NZ_JAMOKS010000053.1:0-35356 GCF_023656785.1 Parabacteroides caecihominis | reverse complement strand
TTTAAATTATTGTAATTTTACGCTCGTCGGGACGGGTGGTCCCGCCCCTTGGCGCGGGCCGTTCCCCGACCGATGAGTTTTCTAGAGATAAATAATGCGTGACACAGTTTATTTTACACTACCTAAATTTGCAAAGTCTAAGTAGATGGAGTATTATCACTTTACAGTCAAAATGTCATTTTGTTATTTTCCCTTCTGTATCTTTGCTTTGTAAGTATCCGGTTCCGGTTTGCCTGTAAAATATGGAACTGTACGGAAGTTAAGGATTATCTTTTTGGATGGTAGTTTTCTAATAATATGGAAAAATGATTTTCGGACTGCATTTATCTGTACGGATAGGTGTAGTCCGGTTCGTTTTTATATTGTTTTGTATAACATTTAGTAAAGTGAAAGTTAGACTGTCTGGTAGATACTTTTAGAAGAAAAATAGCTGCTATTTAAAAAAAATATTCACTTTGTATACCTCAGATCAGGCCATGTCCTTTCTTTTCTGATTCCCTTTTTATCTATCTGCGCAGATCGTTTCCACTGACTGCCCGGATTGTTTTGACTATCCGCACAGTTTGTTGCAATGATCCGTACGGATGGTAGTGATTACCTGCCGGATAACGGCAGCGATCTGCGCAGGTGATGGTAGCTATCCGGAAGGAAAGGAATACACACTTTTCTGTTTATACAGATTTCTTTGATTTACTTGTTAGTAGAAAAACTATTTGTCTGTTATTTTGTTTGCTAAACTCTTCAATTATTATCAATTGGTAAATAATTGTACTCATCTGCTTTTGGACTGCTAGATGTAGAAAGCTCCCCTGGATTGCTTATGCAGAATATACTACTAATAAAGGAACAGAAACGTATGATATATTGACTTCTTTATTTTAATCAATCGTTAAAACATATTAATATGTAGTTGTGGCTTGGACAAGTGATGTGTGTTATATGTATACCCATCATAAGATTTACTTATAGAGGTATAATTCAGTGATCATGTTTATTATGAAGAAGTTTTTTTTAGTATTAGGGGGGCTATTAACCATTAATATAGCATTTGCACAGGATAAAATTGGACTTGACCAATTTTTAGGACAAACTTTGCACAATGGTATTACATTACCATTGCAATGGCCTCCCATATACGAAATCCCTACGAGGAGGGAGGAGATGCCAGTTCCTTATTTAGAAAAGAAACCCGAAGTAATTTCTGTAAATACCGGACGACAACTTTTTGTCGACAATTTTTTGATTTCAAAGACAAATTTATACACTGTATTTCATACGCCTCATTTTTATGAAAATAATCCGGTATTAGAACCTAGTGAAGAATGGGAGAATACAATTGAAGGAGCACCATATGCCGCTCCTTTCAGCGATGGTATTTGGTTCGATGATAAAGACTGTAAGTTTAAAATGTGGTATTTGGCTGGAGCGGGGAGTATACATAAGGATGAAAAACAGACATTTTATACCTGTTATGCAGAATCATTGGATGGAAAGTATTGGAAGAAAGTCACTCAGGATGTCGTGCCTGGGACTAATATAGTTGATACATGTAATCGAGATGCGGCTACTGTGTGGCTTGACAGAGAAGAAAAAGATCCTTCTAAAAGATGGAAGTTCTTTAATGTTGAATTAAGAAATACTGATAAAAGATGGCAGATTGTCTTAAAATATTCACCGGATGGTATTCATTGGTCAAAAGGTGTAGCACAATCAGGAGATGTCTCGGATAGGACAACGGTATTTTATAATCCATTTATAAAAAAATGGGTGATTAGTATGAGATATTGGACCAATATATCAAATCGTTCAAGAGCTTATATTGAACATTCTGATCCGGAGATGGTAGTCAGTTTGACTCATAGAATCCGTTCTGATGCTTTTGATAAAAATATGCGCTTTTGGTTTATACCGGATGATAAGGAGGTTAGGCATGAAAAGTATCCAACAGTGGAGCCTGGAATTTATAACTTCGATGCAATAGCTTATGAGAGCATAATGCTTGGGTATTATAGCGCATGGGCTGGACCAGATAATACGACATGCGAAAAAGATGGAATTCAAAAAAGAAATGTGATCTCGCTGGGTTATAGTCGTGACGGTTTTCATTTCTCACGTCCGACTCACGAGCCATTTATGAATGTAAATGAAACAGAAGGAGCTTGGAATTGGGGAAACATGCAATCAATCTGTGGAGTTCCAATTATTGTAGGAGACTCACTCTATTTTTATTCGAGTGGTCGCCGTTTGAATAATATAATGTGGGATAGTTATACTTCCACCGGGTTGGCTACTTTGAGGCGTGATGGATTCGCTTCAATGAGAACAGGGGAAAAAGAAGGTTTTCTGGTTACTGAAAAACTAACATTTGATGGCAAATATCTATTTGTGAATGCAGATGTTAAGAAAGGAAGTCTAGCTATTGAAGTATTGGATGAACAGAGGAATCCAATTGTTGGATATACTCGAAAGGATTGTATTGTGATAAAAAAGAAAAATTCTACACGGATGCTTATTTCCTGGAAAGGGAAGGATACGCTTTCAGCTCTCTTAGGAAAAAATATTCACCTGAAGTTTTATTTGACAAATGGGGATTTATATTCATTTTGGATATCACCTTGGAAATCAGGAGAGAGTCGTGGGTTTACTTCTGGGGGGGGACCCGGATTAGATGCAATGGGAATTGATAAACCTAGAGAATGCTATTAATACTTTTCTTTTACAAATTCCTATTTCAAATGTTTTGTCAAGAATGAACAATTGTTAATGATTTAATTGTCGAGATATGAAAAGAACTATATTCATCTATGTATTTTTAATGCATTGTTTTATTGTTATATCCCAAGAAATGAATAATGTTAGATATTCGTCAATTAATCCTGCGCTTGTAGTGTACACATCTTCAGATGTGTATATTAATCAACCGACGAAATATATGGGTGGAAGTCATATTATATCTCCAAGTCCGATTATTCATCCTTGGGAGGAGCATTTGGAAAATGGAATGCCTAATGTTGTGGTTGATAATGAAGGTAATACTTCTATATACATATCGAGTTTTATTGGTTATCGAAGAGAAGGGGGATCAAAAGTAGGTGCTATGGTATATGTGAATAAATCAAGTAATTTGAATTTGTGGTCCAGACCTGATGCTGGTTTATATTGGTATAAAGATGCAGGAACAACTCCGGATGAAAAAATAGTATCTTCGAAAGTCCCAGGTTCAATAGCTACAAATATTGTTGCTGTTGATATTGAAAGTGTGGGGCTTTTAGAGGAAAATATTAATGGAAAATCTATAATGAATTGGGTTTATTTGCCACAACGTCAATCAAAAGGTGATTTGTTAGCTGCTTATCAAATGGATAAATCATTTAATAATCAAGGTGTGTTGCAGGGCTTTGCTAAAATGAAGCAGGATCGTTTGATAAAAGAGAGCTTGCTGCGTTTTAGATACATAAATGGAGGTACACATCTAAATCTGTATAAAAAAGATGGTAAATATTATGTAAATGCCCGACTTAATACTAAAAGATCCGAATTGAAACAGGGTGAAATTCCCCCCTTCAAACCATGGGATCCAAGAAAGAGATTTAGAAGAGAATTAATTGCAGAAATAGGTGGCCAGATTAAAACTTCCAATTTGGAATATGAAGTGGCTCTTGATATGTCAAATTTATTATGGGAACCTTATAGTTTACAATCATTTCAACTTCCAGGGTTCGAGAATGATATTCAATGGGGGATTGTTACTATGTATGGTACTGATTATAATCCGACTGTTGAAATGATACAAAGAACCGAACTCGCATTTTCTGTGGATGGAAAACACTGGAAATATGTAAAACCAGGTGAACCATTTTTGGACAATGGAACTAATCCTCAAAGTGATGATTTTGGATGCATAAATATGGGTAAACCAATAATGGGAACAAAATTTTTTAATGATCCTAAAAAGTTATTATATTTCTATGCTTCATCAAATATAAGACATATTATTACGAGACAAACTGGTATTTCGTTAGCTACAGGTGACTTTGGAAAGTTAGCAGGATTAAAATCAAAACAAGTAAAATACTTTTTATCAGTTAATCCGAAAAGTAACCCCATAGTTAACACTACGGATATGATAACAATGATACCATCTAAGGTCTTTCAATTAGGTAAAGTGCACTATCCTTATGTACTGGCTGATATAACTCAGGATCCGCGTGGAAAAAAAATAACAGATTTGAATAGTTACGTTCAAATCTCCTTTTATGCATACGATGCTGGGGCGATTGCGGGAAAAGGAAAAAAACTGATTAGTGTATTAGGTTCTTCGGAACAAGGAACACAAAAACCTTCTTCTGAATATGAATGTGTACCTGTATACGAAGGTGATAAAGATATGACTGATAAAGAACGCGTTTTAGAATATATCAGAAATTATTCAAAAATGCATCCTACTGAAATAATAGATTTTAATACTATGCCTGCTATTCCCGTAATTATAGAAACTGTAATAAAGGATGCAACTTTTTATGGTATTGAATTCAAAAATGCAACCCAAACGAAAGACATGGCAATAGACTTAACCAACTCTTCAAATATAAATAAGCAAAATTTGTGGGAATATAAACCTGATATTCCTGTTGCTGGAATTTGTCAATCATATGATTTTTCAAATAGTGAAAATATTCCAAATCTGAGCACTCCAGTCGATTTAAGAAAGGGAGCATTTGCTTTACGTGTTAATCCTTCTGCTTCTAATGTGGATCAAATAATAATGAAAATGGCAGGAGATGATTATAATTATATCACTGTTTCTTTTTTGAAAAACGGTAGTTTTCAATTTCTCATAATGAAAGATAGCCTGCCATATAATAAATTGGAGATAGCACCTCCTTCAGGAAAGACATTCGTTGGTAAATCAATCCAATTAACTATAGAAGGAACTCCACAGAGGTTTAGAAAATATTTGAAAAGCAACAAGGAAGATGCTGCTGTAATGAGGGTTAAGGTTGAAGAGTTGAATTTTGAGAAAATTGTCGATGAACCTTATATCTGGAATTGGAATCATAATCCTGGAGAAATAACGTCTGGCGATAGTACAGTGGCAAGGACTGCAGGATATGTGCCTTTTACATCTTTTATTGCGGGTATGAATACTCTTTATATAGGAGGTACTCGTTCTTGTGAGAATAGTTTTAAAGGAACTATAGAACAGATCGAAATCTCTGATGGACTACCAACAGGAAATAGTGACTTTTGGCATTCATCCTCTTTAAGAATATCCTCTATAACAGAAACTGCAAATATCATGTCGGAAGAAAATCAGTCGATTTTCGTCTATCCTAATCCGGTAAGCAAAAATGAAAGGTTACATATCCAAAACAAATCAGCTTTAGATGGAGTTGCTTCTATTTTAATTTATGATATGACTGGTAGATTAAAGACCTCTATAAAAAGAAAATTCTTTAATAATGGAGTGGTTGACTGTGATATAAGTAATTTATCTAATGGATTCCATATAGTTAAAATTATATTTGGTAATATTGAAGAAAGTAAGAAAATATTAGTAATTCAATAAATACTTAAAGATTATTTTTTATTTAGTACTATTAAAAATGGAAGGTCTTTAATTATGATCATTATAGTTATACATTTTATTATGTATTTTGTAGAAAGTCTCCTTAAGCTATCAATTTTATTTTTAAAGATATCAGAAGATCCGTTTTAGAGTATTTATTCTATATCTGTTGATTTTAAGAATATATGTTTGATATTTCTTCTGTTGAATTTTATTTTTTTGTATATTGCACAAATTGTATTATATCACCTTAAAATCGATAATGGATAACAGTTACCAGAATAGAAAGATTGTGAAATCCTTAGCAGAGGGTTCATATAGCGCATTTGAAGAACTATATTTTTTATATAATGAGAAATTGTATCATTTCATAATGAGGCTCTCTTCTGGTAATACCTATATGGCAGAGGAGGTGGTACAATTGACATTTATTCGTGTTTGGGAAATTCATGAGAAGATTGATCCTAATGAATCGTTTATTTCTTTTATTTGTACTGTTGGTAAAAATATATTGATGAATATGTATCAACGTCAGACTTTAGAATATATATATAATGAATATATAGTAAAGCAAAGTATGAATTCAGTGAATCAAACAGAGGAAAGTTCAGATGTTTCTTTTTTGAATGATTTTATTGAATCTTTAATAGAGGAGCTTCCTAAAGATAGAAAAATAATATTTGTATTGAGCAAGAAAAAAAATTATTCGAATAAAGAAATTTCTGATTTGCTTGGCATCTCTGAAAGTACGATAAGAAGTCAATTATCTTTAGCTACAAACTTTATGAGGAAGATGCTTATGAAATATTATTATTTATTTATACTAATGATGTGTTTATGAATATTGATAAAATACAGTGGTAATGATTTGTTTAAACGAATTATAGTCAGAAAATATATATAATTATGATAGAAAAAGAAATGAGTAAAGAATATTATAAACAACTAATTGAAAAATACTTGTCTGGGAGTATTTCGAGTGATGAGTATAGAGATCTTTCTGAATGGATTGAACAGGATCGAGAACTAAATCATTGGTGGGAAAGGAAATTCATAGAAACGGAAGGTTTATTGGATTTTAAAACATCAGAGAAAATGTTTACTAAAATTAGACATAAGACTTTTAGGTATGAAGTTACAGATAAGAAACAATTAGAACAAAATACTTTTAATAAAAATAAAATTGTTTTGAATTTGATTAAATGGGTAGCAATTATTTGTATTCCGATAGGAATCTGTTTTTCTTATTTATTGATTAATGATTTTGTCAATAAAGAACAAGTACCGTTAATTGTAAAAACAGAGAGAGGAGAAAAATCAACTATTATTTTACCTGATGGTACAAATGTTATTCTTAATTCTTCTTCACGGTTAAAATATTCGAATGACTATGGGAAAAAAAACAGAAGTGTAGATTTAGAAGGTGAAGCTTATTTTGATGTAACTCGTGATACAAAAAAAGAATTTATAGTTCATACAAACAATTTGGATATTAAAGTGATTGGTACATCATTCAACATATCTTCCTATACTGATACAAAAGATATAACTATTGTTTTATTGAAAGGAAAAGTAAAAATACAGTCTGCTGAGTTATCTTACATAATGTCTCCAGGCGAAAAAATCAAATATAATAAGAACACAAAGAAAATAATAAAAGAAGATGTTTTTCCTACTGATTATATCACTTGGACAAAAGGTGATTTGTATTTTGAAAAAGAATCTTTGGAAAATATAATCAAAACAATATCTCGCGTATATAATGTTGATGTACAGTATAATGCTATGGATGTGAAAGATGTTGTTTTCTCTGGAACAATACCTAAATGTGAGATTAAGGATGCAATGAATATGATTACATCAGCGTCTTCATTTACATATCAAATGACGGATTCTATCATTAGATTGAAAAAGAAATAAATATTTCCCTTTATACGAAACGTTAAGTGGTGTTAAATAAGATAGGGGGCTTAGACATTGTTTATCCTATATCTGTATACTGAATATAATAACTACAAACGTTTTGAAAGATGAAAAAGAGAACAAAAATTGTTATTCCTTATTTGAGGCTATTAGAGAAGACTTGGTTGAAAAAAAGTATCCGGAAGATAGTCTGTTTACTCATTCTTTTACAGGCTACTACGTTTTATATTTACTCGCAAATAACAGTAAATATAGAAAATGAGACACTACGTACTTCTTTAAAACAAATTGAACGTATTAGTGACTATCGCTTTTTTTACAATGAAAGTTTATCAGAATTAGATTCAAGTGTTTCATTGAATGTTAATAATGCGACAATTAATAAAACAATGCAACAACTTTTGTCAAAATTCGATTTGACTTATAAATTGGAAAAGAAAAAAACTATAGTTATTGTCCGTAAGGATAAAATAGATAAGAATATAAAATTATCAGGACGAGTTGTGGATGAAAGAGGTGATCCTGTTATAGGAGCAAGTGTTTATGTTAAAGAAACATTCAGGGGAAATATAACAGATATTAATGGTAACTTTTCCTTAGAAGAAGTACCGGAATTTGCAACATTATCAATATCTTATATCGGGTATAAGACACTAGAATTGCCAGCTACATCGAAACAATTATCAAATATTATACTTGCTGAAGATACAGAAGTATTAGATGAGATTGTTGTTGTTGGATATGGAGTACAGAAGAGAAGTGATATTACAGGCTCTGTATCTTCTATTAAAGCCGATGACTTGTTATCAGCACCAAACCCAAGTGCTGCTCAAGCTCTCCAAGGACGTGCAGCCGGTGTTGTTGTTCAAAATAAGAGTGGTTCACCTTCCGGAGATATTTCTATCCGTATTCGTGGTTCGAACTCTTTGACTTATGGTAATGATCCTCTAATTATTATTGACGGAGTACAAGGTGCTAATTTGGGAAGCTTAAATCCGAATCAAATAGAGTCGATGGAAATTCTAAAGGACGCGGCAGCTTTATCAGTATACGGTTCAAAAGGTGCTAACGGTGTTGTTTTGGTAACAACCAAAAGTGGTAAATCAGGGAAAGCACAGATTTCATATAATAGTTTTGTTTCTTTTGATCAGGTACGGAAAACTCTCCCTTCTTTAAACGCGACAGAATATGTTACATTATTTAATGAATCTCAAGTTGAGAACGGATTAAAACCTTTGTTTACATCTGATGAAGCCATCGCTTTTGGAGAGGGAACGAATTGGCAGGATGAGATATTTAGGAATGCCCTTTCTCAAACGCATAATTTAAGTGTCAGTGGAGGAAAAGAAGGCATTTCATATAATATTGCGGGGGGATATACAAATAAAGAAGGTATTATTTTAAATACAGGATTTAAACAATATTCTTTACGCAGTAATTTTAAAGCTCAAGTAACATCGCGCTTAAATATCGCTCTTAATACATTTACATCATATGAAGAAACTCATAATGGTGATTATAGCGGAGCTATAACTTCTGCACTTCGATGGTCGCCAACAAAAAATGTTTATGATGATGATGGTGAATATGTTCAACCGGGAGGTGGAGTTGGTCCTGTTTCTTATAATCCTGTGGGATTAGCAAAAGAAATTGTGGATGAAAATTCAGTTTCTTCATTTAGTACTTCTTTAACTGCAGAGTATAAGTTTTTGGATTGTTTGAAATTATCCTCTCTTTTTTCTTATAAAACCAATAGTAGTATAAAGGGGAATTTTAATAATCAGGTGGTAAATAATGGACCTATAGGGGATGTAAGTGGAGAGAAAACTCAATCTCGATACACTGGATTACAAAGTACTAGTATTTTGACATTTGATAAGGCATTGGGAGATCATAATCTACAAATTACAGGCGTTTATGAAGTTTTGAAAGATAACTATCAAAATACTTGGGTTTCTTCCAGAGGGATTCCTGTAGGATTAGGATATAATGGCATACATTTTGGTTCAACTTTGCAACAACCATGGTTAGGATATTCCACAACAGTCATACAGTCATTCATGGGGCGTGCAAATTACAGTTATAAAAACAGGTATATGTTTTCAGCATCGATACGTATTGATGGAGCCAGTCAATTGGCGGATGGTCACAAATATGATGATTTTTCTGCATTTTCTGTTGGTTGGAATCTTATGGAAGAAAATTTCATGGAAGATTTGAAAAATATTATACCGGAATTTAAAATTCGAGGTAGTTACGGATCCGTTGGAAATGCAGCTGTACCAGCATTTGCTTCACAACTTACATTTACTCCGGGATTAGATGCGGATTTGAATCCAACATTATCAATAGCGCAGTTGAGTAATGAGAATTTAAAATGGGAACGTACTCAGGAATTTAATATAGGAGTTGATACTCGTTTTTGGGGTGGAAGATTAAATTTTTCAGCTGAATATTACAATAAAAAAACAACAGATCTTTTGATGTGGCAAAAAGTTCCTACTGCATTGGGAGTAAGTTCTGTTCTTTCGAATGTCGGTTCAGTTGCTAATAAAGGATATGATTTTTCTATTGGAGGTATTCCAATTTCAACAAAGCATTTTAAATGGGACATTAATTACACATTAAATCTTAATAATAACAAGATTTTGGCTTTGGATGGTTTATCTGATATGCTGATATATTCGAGTGATGCGGATTCTCCAGGTCTTGTCGGATCATTTGTACAAATGGTAGGCGAACCTATGGGGACTTTCCTTGGATATACGTATGCCGGGGTATGGAAGCAATCAGAGATTTCGACAGCAGCTATATATGGGGCTAAACCGGGAGATGCGAAGTATGTTGATTTGAATAATGATGGAAAGATCAATAAAGATGATATTGGTATTATTGGTAATGCACAACCTAAATTTAGCTTTGGTTTTAATAATACTTTCACTATTTATGATTTTGATGTTAATATTTTTCTTCAGGGAGTTACCGGAAATGATATTCAGAATCAGAATCGGATGCGACGTGAATTATATTCATCCAAAGCTTTTCCGACGAGTCCTGTAATGAAAGATCACTGGACTCCGGAAAATGAAACTGATGTCCCTGCTTTTTCTGGTACAGAGTTAATCAATTCATCCAGATGGATAGAGAATGGGTCTTATCTGCGTCTCAAAAATGTCACTATAGGATATAGGTTGCCCCGAACATTATTATCAAAAGTTGGAGTTTCATCAGCCAGGTTATATGTAAGCGGTAATAATTTACTAACTATTACAGGATACAAAGGTTTTGATCCGGAGGCTAGTATTGGAACGGATGCTGTAGCGGCAGGAGTAGACCGGGGGATTTATCCGGCATCTAAAAGTTTTCTTGTGGGTATTGATATTTCATTTTAATAATTATCAAATATATAGATTATGAAACTTATAAATATAGCAAAGAATCTTATTGGGATGTCAATTTTGTTTTTTTGTGTAAGTTGTGCAGATCTGTCAGAAAATCTTACAGGGCAACCTACTACAGACAAATTTTTTCACAATTTGACAGACTTTGAAAGCTTTATTTCGGGAGCATATACTCCGTTAGTTCGTTTATATGGCTCAGATGTCCCATATGTCGCAGGTTCGGGGGCAGAAGATGTTTCTACTCCAGTGGTAAGATGGAAGGGGTTTGAACAAATTAATATTAATTCAGTCGGTAATCCCGAGGAAATAACAGATGAACTTTGGAATAATTATTATTCTAGTATCAGTCAATGTAATACAATGATACAAGTGATTAGTCAAAATACAGATGTTCCAAAAGAAAAACTTTTATCAATTGACGGAGAAGCTCGTTTTTTGAGAGCATTCAATTATTTCCAACTTGTGCGCTGGTTTGGTGAAGTACCTTTACTTACAGAAGAGAACCAAACAAATGCCGCTCAGGAACCGCAGTCAACTATCGCTCAAATTTATGATCAGATTGTAGATGATTTAAAAGTGGCCGAAACGACTTTGCCGGATACGCACGATACTCCCAAACGTCCAAGTCGTTGGGCCGCAAAAGCGTTATTGGCAAAAGTTTATTTGGCGATGGCCGGTTTCCCTCTAAATGAAACTTCAAATTATGCGTTGGCGCGCGATAAGGCAAAAGAAGTCATTGATAAAAAGATGTATCGATTGGAAAATAATTTTTTTGATTTATGGTTGTGGGTTAACAGGATAACAAATTCAGAATTTATTTTCGCAATCTATGCGAGTTCAGATAATGGAACAGGAAGTTATGTAAATCGAGCTGTTCGTCCTTGGGATCATGGAGAAAATGGTTGGGGGGACTGGACGAGCGATAAACGTTTTCTGGAAAATTATCCGGAAGGAGATTCCAGCCGGTTGAAAGGTACTTTTTATTTGACAATGATTGATGGTACTTCATGGGAGAATACAGACTATGCTCAACCATATGTTGGTAAATTGCGTGATGGTGGAGCAAAAATCGGCGGATATTATGATGCTGCAATATCTAGTAATGGTGATGGCTTTTTTTGTATGCTACGATATTCAGATATTTTATTAATATATGCAGAGGCAGCCAATCAAGCAGAAGGTGCTCCTTCAAAAGCAGCTTATAATGCAATCAATGAAGTTCGAGAGCGTGCAGGTATGGCTAATTTATCCAATTTATCGATGTCTCAATTCGATAAAGCAGTTTTGGATGAACGTAATTGGGAATTAGCTTTCGAATGCAACAGATGGTTTGATCTTTGTCGTCGTCATATACTCAAGGAAACTATGAGTGTTTACTATCCGGATGCTAAAATAGACGATCATAACTACTTGTTGCCTAAGCCTAATGATCAATTATCGATAATGATAGGATTACAACAAAATCCAGGGTATTAATCAGTATTAATTATAAAGAACAATAATATGAAAAAATATATATTTAACCCTTTGGTTATTATTAATATTATTTTAGGATTGGTTTCATGTAGCGATGATTCTTATCCTTCAGATCCAACGTTGACATTACCCGTTTCAGGATTAGTTTTAGAAGTAAACGGAAGCGATTATGTTGCTGTTCCTCAATTTGCAGCCGATAGTATATTGGGTAATCAATTAAGTTTATCGGTGAAAATACCGGCAACTACAGCTATAGTGAAACAGATTGATTTAGTCGATAAAAATGCTTCTGCCAATATCAGTAAAGGGGATGTTGTTACTTTTATAGATGATAAATTGACATTTGAAATACACTATGGTGGTGTTGTAGAGCCTTATATTGTAGAAATGAGTTATAATCCTCCACCTAAAATGTACTTGGTTAAAACCAGGGACAAAGATAAAAACGGTAATAAATATTATTTGAATGTAGAGATCGCCCCTTTTATTTCATCTGTGACTTATGACAATCAGTTTGAAGGGTATGTAGATCTGACAGATACCAACTGGGATAATTTAGCATTGATACAGTCTGATTTTTCCACTTATTTTGATGTCAGTGCTGGACTTGGAGGAGGACAATCTTATGGGAAATTGGAGCTTGTATCAAAAGATGCTCCGGGAACCGGTTCTTACCCTAGTGACGGACCTTGGGGGGATTGGACAACTTCTAACAATAATCCCAAAATTGTATCACCGGGAGTTTGGAAAATCAATTTTGACTCTTCAACTAAAGAAGTCACATTTCTGGAAACTCAGTGGGCTATTAGCGGTACTTCAGCGAATTCGGAGGAAACAATGACTTATTTTCCCGATGAGAAACTTTGGAAATTGACGACCAAACTGTCAGAAGGGAATTTAAGGTTTACTACTATCCCTGTATCTCCGAATGATCCTGTTATTAATTATGGGGAATCTTCCGGATTATCAAAATTGTCCGAACAAGGAACAGATATAAAAATAGAAGCAATGGGCATGTATGAAATAACATTGGATTTAGGTAATTCGCCTTTCTATGATTATACTATCAGTAAAAAATAAAATGAGATAATAATGAATAGGTATTTAGCCTTTATATTGATACTATTATACAGTCTTATTTCGTGTGCTACGAATAATTCAGTTATTGAACAAGACGGAGGGATCGTTCCTCCGTCTTCGAATGGTGACATTTCGATAAGAGGTTCATTTGAAAGTAAATGGAAACGTTATTCTCAAGGCGAACAATTTATTGGACAGACAGATGATAAATATATATCCACCATCTGGAAAGATACTGTTTGGTTGAATGATCGTGTACATGTACAGTTGCTTCTGTGGGGAACGGAAGGGTGGAGTGATGATTTGGAATTTGAACTAACAGACCTGGTTGGTGAAAATTCAAATATACCTGCATCGAATATCCAACTTCGTTTTCCTGCGTATGTGACAGGGGATATGAGGGCTTTATCATGTGAAGGATATCCTCTGCATGATGCAGTATATATTGCTGATGCTCTTTCTGAAAAGGCATTTACATCGGTTAGTCCAAAAGAACCTCAGAAAATCTGGTTGACAGCCAATATTCCAGCCAATGTCAGACCTGGACATTACTTGGGTAGCATAAAGGTTAAGAGTGACGGAAAGGATATGCAAACTTTTGATATTGATTTTTTAGTTGTAAATCATGTTTTACCTGAACCTTCAAAATGGAAATTTCATTTAGATATATGGCAATTCCCATTCCAGTTAGCAACTTTATGTACGAATGAAGAGCAAAAGGTAGACCTTTTCTCCGAAAAATATTTTAGTTTAATTGAGCCGTTTTATCGTTTGTTGGCTGATGCCGGGCAAAAGGCTGTGAGCACTTATATTAAGGATGGAGCATTTGGAAAAGGACAGACAATGGTTCAATGGAAGTTGGACAAGAATGGTAATTGGCTGTTTGACTATACAAACTTTGATAAGTTTGTTGAAAAGATGGAGCAGTGGGGAATAAATAAACAAATCAATTGCTTTTCGTTAATCGGTTGGAATACTTCCATCGGCTATGAAGACGCCCATGGTAACAATAAAACAATGGATCCTGCTATTGGTAGCGAACAGTATAATTCAATATGGATCACTTTTCTTACTTCTTTCAAAAATCATCTGTTAGAGAAAGGTTGGTTTGATAAGGCTGTTCTGTACATGGATGAGATAAAAGAGAAAGAGATGATAAGTGTTATTTTTCTGATTAAAGAGCATGATCCTCATTGGAAAATAGGCTTAAGTGGAAGTCAGAACAGTGTGCGCATCGAAAGTATGCTCTATGATTATTCTACAATTTTTGGATATGAACGATTAGCCAATACTCCGTTGTCTACATTTTATACTAGTTGTACTCAGGAACATCCTAATAATTATGTAACATTAGAAAATAGTCCGGCGGAAATGACATGGATGCCCTGGTATGTTCTCTCAAAAGGATTGGATGGATATTTGAGGTGGGCATATGATTATTGGACTCAAAAAGACCCTCTGAATGTACAAGATGGTTCCAATACAGCAGGAGATTTCAATATGATATATCGCTCAGGTAACAACGCTCTAAATTGTAAACCGATTAATTCTATTCGCTTTGAACTTTTAAGAGAAGGTATTCAAGATTATGAGAAAGTTGTTATTCTAAAAAATAATGACTTAAATAAAATCATTTCTAAATTTAAAACTTCTACAGGTGAAAATGCGGAAGAGCTTGTCAATGAAGCCGAAGCTTTATTAAAAAAAATATCGGTTGAGAATTGAAATTTATAAATATAAAATATTTGAAGTATGAAAGTATATTTTATTATAGGTATTCTATTTATGCTAGGTTCTATATCAGGATGGTGTAAAAATTTAGATAAACATTTTCAAATACTCCCTATGCCTCAAAATATAGAAATAGAAGAAGGTAAAGGAGTCTTTGCTTCGGAAGTTACACATGTTATAATGCCTCCGAATACGGATTATCCAGTGATGCCCCAATTGTTATCCCATTTACCAACTTTTGAGAAAAATGGAATTGGTATATTACTATCTCTTTCCAATATAAATGTACCTGATTCGCCTGAAGGATATGTACTGAATATTAGTTCTAAAAATATTCAAATAATATCTCGAAGTAATGTCGGTCTATTTTATGGTTGTCAAACATTAGAACAACTTTTAGAGGATAGTCAGGAAAATAATATTCCTATACCTTATCTTAAAATAATTGACTATCCAAAAATAGACTTTCGAGCCATACATTTTGATACAAAGCATCATTTGGATCGTACAGAATATTACTATCGTTTAATAGATAAACTAGCCAGATATAAAATAAATAATATCATTTGGGAGTTAGAAGATAAGCTGCGTTTTACCCGCCGTCCTGAAGTGGGGGCACCTAATGCAATTAGTAAGCAGGAAATGCAGGCCATTTGTAGGTATGCTAAAGAGAGAAATATTATTATTAATCCACTTATTCAAGGCTTGGGGCATGCCGGGTATATTCTTAAACACCACTGGGAATTGCGAGAGGATCCAAATAGTGATTGGGAATTTTGCCCTTCTGATCCACGAACTTATGAATTCCTTTTCGATCTTTATCTTGATGCAATAGAAGCTATGCCTTACAGTAAGTATCTCCATATTGGAGGAGATGAGATTACTGCTATAGGTATAGATGAACGATGCAAAGCTACTGGAAAAACTGCTTTTGAGTTACAGATGGAATGGCTGAAAAAAGTTTGTGATTTTGCTGTAGTGCATGGTAAGACTCCTATTTTCTGGGATGATATGCCTTTGAAATATGCAAACTTATGGTGGCTTTTGCATCGCCCTCTGACAGATGAGCAAATAATTAAGAACTGGAAAACAGATAAGCTGGATGAAGCAATTTAGATGTTTCCCAAAAATTGTATCTATATGCGTTGGCATTATGATGATCCTACTAAACTTTCTCATCGAATGCTATTGAAGTGGTATCATCGCAACGGATTAAATGTTATGGGTGCAACGGCTGCGGCTACAGGTGAAACACCTTTTATGCCTAGAAATGATTCACGTGCTCAGTATATTAAGGACTTTTGTGAGTTAGTTTCAAAAAATGAACTTGATGGTATTATTTCAACAGCTTGGGATGATGGCTCTCCACATTGGGAAACTGTAATGCGTGGATTTATTGCGCAGGGTGAATTTGGCTGGAATCCCGAATCTAGAACAGTCGAGCAATTTATTACCGCTCACGCCCGACGGGAATGGGGACTTGAAAGAAGGCTAGTCACTTTTATTTCTGAAATGGAACAGGCTGCCTTTTTTTTCGATGGAGCTTTAGTTACATCAGGATCACGGAATCCGGCGTGGGGAGTAACTGAATCTTTTGAACTGATACAGCTTCCTGATACTCTAAAACCAGGAGAATGGAGTCTATTATATAAAGGCAGACTAGATACGGCACGAATCGAACAAAAGAGATATGAGATAATCTGCAAAGGAATTGTAGATGCAAAATCTCATGCGCTTAGAAATCGGTACACATTGGAAATCTATGATCAGACTAATGAACTATTTCATTATCCAGTTCGGTTATTATTAGCTTTAGAGGCATATGATCTTTCTCGAAAAAAGGGGAAAGGACAGGAAGATGCTAAGGTTAGAATAAAGGATGTTTGTTTTGATTTTATACAACTTCGCGAAAAATTTGAATCTATTTATTCATGTACACGTTTTATGCAAAATCCAGATGGGTATATATCTGATCAAAATCACCATAATCATTTAGCAGCACTATCAAATAGTAGTGAATGGTGGTATCTATATGAGTTATCAATAACGAAAAAGATTATGGATTGGATAAATAAATAATTCACTATTCACATTTAATAATCTATAGAAGAAAGGAGAAGAAATAAGTAGATTATCATCAAAATGTATCATCTTGTAATAATTTTTAATAATATGAAAAATGGATTGATTGTGTTTAGTCCGAGAAGCCATTTAATATATTGCATTTTAATTGGTTTCTTATTTATGTTAGTTCCTACAAATTGTTTTTCTCAATCAGGCACTATTACCGGATCAGGAAGTGTTACTTATAACTCCGATGGTTCTGTTAAAATTAGTGGATCAAAAACATTTACAAGTCATGTAGTTGGAACTAATGAAAGTGTTGATAATATGTTACAACTGGATGTAATTCATTTATATTCAGCAAGTGCAGATCTTACAGGTGGCATTAAAGCTCAAATGGATCAAAACGGCAGTGTTGTTCTAAGCCTTTATTCATACAGTAGTACATCTTCTACAAAGAAAGGATCTTTGTTATATCGTGTAAAGTCACAGACTACAAGTACTACGAGTTTTGTAGGAAATCCGGAACAAGTTACAGCACCATTTGGTACTGGTACAATAAATTCTAATTTAATAAAGAGTCTTGTTGAAGGTTCCAATGCATGGATTGTAAATAAAAGTCGTGTTCCGGAAGACATTAATTTGTTTCATGCAACAATGGCATGCATTAATAATGGACATGTGCAACCAACCTTAGAAACACCTTTAAACAATAAATTGAAAGGGAATAATTTAAAACTGACTCAACCTGTCATTATGGAAGTATCTGTACAAAATGCAACAATAATGAATAACGGACTAAAATGTCCTGGTTTAGTTCAAAAGTTCAATTTGGCAGATTATTTTGATTCGAGTAGATCGTTAAGTGTCCAGGTTAAAGTAAATGGAGTCTTACAACAAACTTATAAAGCTGGAAATGTTAATCCTAATCCAATAAATTTGAAAATGGGTGATGATGTATCTTATGAGGTTACATACAGAGGTACAGATTCGCCTGTGATAGAAGGTGTTTCGGGAGTGTGGATTGCACGTTTTGCAGGTGATTTGATGTATTATTGTACACCTTCAATACAACCAAATGAATTTAATCCTTGGATTGGTTATGATTCACGCGTACATAATATGCAATTACGAAATTATAAAGGTACTCCGAATTTTCAGCTAAAAGTTCCAGATTGGAGTAAAAATGGGAATGTTTGGAGTTGGAGTTGGACGGCCCAAAGAAGAATGGATGCAAATAAAGTGAAGTATTCTCCGTCTCATGTTTGGATAAAATATAAAACACTAAAAGGAGGAGCCAAACAGAGAAATAATCAGCGTGAGGGATTGAATATCCAATTTCTGGAATATTGGCAAGAAGGGGCAGAAAATAGTGACTTTAGGGATTATCAAGGAAGTGCAAAGTATGTAATGGGTTTTGATGATGATGAGTTGTTTTATTTGAACAGTCAGTATCATGATGCTATACATCACCCTCCATTAACGGGCGGTGGTATTGCCAAGTTAGATTCCATCCCATCAAGAGGTATGCCGGAAGGCTACGACCAGATATATGATGAGTCAACAGGATATCCGACACAAGGATTCCCTTTAAATATGGTAATTTCAGCTTATAAAAAGAATAGAGAATGGAAATTAAACAATAATGAATCTTATTCAAAAAACTATGATGGTTATGAAATACAAGATTTAGGTACAGATGATGATCATCCGGATGGTAATGGAACAGGGAACAATAAAGCACCAGGAATTATTTTTGTAAAGGCTGGAGGACAGGTTGTAACTATAAAAATGAATGTAACTTCTCCTTTAAATCAAGATAAAGGCTTTTATGGCATGTTGGAGGGTAATAGATGGCCCGCATATTTCGAAAAAAATGTTCCATACACTCTATCTGGATTGCAAAATTTAAGTGTCACGGAACTTGATAAAATTTCTTTAGCCTATCAGGGAAGTGATGCTTTAGGTAATTTAGTATCACAAGTCAAAAATATAAAAGACTTATCTTCTAGTGAAAAATCTGATATTACATCAACAGGGAAATGGACTGCTACATTTGATAATATAACTCCAACTTATTGTTGCATAACTGCATATTATCAGCGTACTTCATCATCAAATAAAGTTATAATTGCAGGAAAAGAATTGAAGCCACTTTTTATGCTATTCCTTGGCGAGAAAAATTTGGAAGGGAAAGGACTTGGAGCTAAAATTTGGTTAAATGATTTTAGAGATACACGGACAGATGAATATAATATACTTAGAAAGTTTGGTAATAAGAATAAATACATGAAGCCAGATGTTAGGACGTATACGTTTCCTGTTGGTACAACAACTACTTTTACTGCTTGGGATGGAGATCCGCATCTGACTTATGATCCTGGTATAGAATGGTTCCTTTCGAGTCGGACATTAGCAAAAAGAATTCCTGATAATGTTTTAGATGGAACTGCACCAGGGGTTGTTTCTCCTTATATGAAATATTATATTAATGGTTCTGAACAAACAGCAGGTAGGCAAGGTAAAGATTTTACTTATACTTGGAATACTCCAGGTACATATACTTTGAGGGTTGTTTACAGAATAGATGGAGGTTTGACAGCATATCAACATAAAATTAAAATTGTGAATTATCCATCTACTCCAAAAACATTAGGTAAAATTGTAGCCAGAGATCTAACATCGAAAGAAGCTCAATGGCTAAATCTTACTTCAGCTTCAAATTATCGCATATTTGAGGTTCAGGATGTATATAGTCAACATATGTATAAAGATGGTCCCAGAGCGAATTCTCCATATGTTAATAGATGGGCAGATTACAATGACTATGCATCTCAATATGAATGGAATAGGAGTGCTCCTGCTTTTGTGGACAGATTCATAAATAGTTATAATAACTTAGATTGGTTCTGGTCTTATTGGGCTTTACATTATTCCAGTAATTGGAGAGATAATTTGCCTAATGGTCTACCCCCTTATGTAGGAAATAATCAAGTGACACGTGTTTTGGGAACAGAATTAGATAGATTTGCAACTCCAATAGCTAATTTATTTAAGAACGTAACTCAAGCCAAGTGGCAATATACAGTTCCTCTGGTTTCTTTTTGCGATTTTCAAGGGGACCGTATGAGAACAAATCCTAGCTGTTTGTATGATTTGAAGTATATGTTTAATAGTAATGATGGCGCATTTACTGGAAATGTTGTTTTGCCAGATGATCCAAGTAAAATTCAGGCTCCGGACATCACAGATGATCAAAAAGACAAAATGGAATTTTTTTATGATTTGAAAAGTGGAAAAAAAACAGTATTAGACGTGAGTGGACAAAATTCAATATATGTATCTGTTAGGAATGTATATGGAAGTAAAGATATATTCATTGCTCAGACAACTTATGCAGTTTCAAAGACTCGCAATTTATCTGTAGCAAATGAATCTATCTCAATAAAAGAAATATCTATATCTCCTAGTATAATTTCCAAAAACGAAGATATTAAAATCTATATCAATTCGAATGAAGAACAGATTGCAAATATCAGTATTTACAGTATTTCAGGTAAATTGATTGATAATATTCGCAATAATGTATCAATAGGTGATAATTTTATTATATATAATATTGGTTCACAAACTTCCGGTTTATATGTTATGCGTATTAATACAAGTAATCAAAATATAACAAAGAAGATAATTGTGAAATAATATCAAATTAAATTTTTGCCTTTTATTAGTTTTATATTAGATAATAATCGATTAAAAATAAACATCATGAAAAAGAATAGTAACAACTTATTTAATCACATATTAGTGAGATTAAATCGTAATTTATTTATAATAATATTATTGGTAATATCAAATATGACATTATATGCTCAATACGAAAATCTACCGTCATTAAAGTATCCGTTATCTACATATTATACATATGAACAATCTTTAAAAGGACGTTTTTTTAATATAAATTATGACGATAAAGCTTTTGCTGATGATGCAATTTTTGGAATGGCTATGGGTAATGTAGAACGTTATAGATTTTGTCAAAATGGAACATTTGCAATTACAAATGTTGATGTTGGTAAAGATTCTAGGGTCGGTTTTTTTGATACTCGAGGACGCAATATCGGTTATTTGGGTGTAACTGTTAATAGTGACTTCAAATCCACAGTAAGTCTGGTGTCAAGATTCTTGGGTAATACTAAGGGGTATCTGACTCTTTCTCCCAATGTAACGACACTCGCTGCAAGTGGAACATTGAAACTTAATGCTGATAATAAAGATAATTTACTCATATCAGGTTCTCAAGTTCTTTCTCAAGTCCCTTTTAAGTTGCAAACAAGCAATATTAGTTTATTATTCTCTTCAGATACTGATGAGAAAGACGGTTGGATTGGTGTGAGTTCAAATCATGGACTTCATATAGGAACAAACAATAGTTCATTATTTTATATTGATAATAAACAAAAAGTATATATTGGTGCTACGCAAACTATGGTGGATCGTATTAAAGAAGAATTGAAAAATAAATATTCTTTGTTTGTAGTAAATGGTGTTTTATCAGAAGATTATGCCATAGCACCTCAATCAACTTGGTCTGATTTTGTTTTGTCAGAAGATTATAACCTACGTAAACTGGAAGAAGTGGAAACTTTCATCAATGATTATAATCATTTACCTGATGTGCCTTCAGCAGAAAAGGTAGCTCAAGAAGGTTATTCACAACACGAAATGAATAGGGTGTTATTACAAAAAATTGAAGAACTAACACTTTATACGATTCAACAACAGAAAGAGATAAAAATATTAAAAGAAGAGTTGTCTACTTTGAAAAAATAAAAAGTTTGTTCGGTTATGACTTGTGCTTTCAGGCAGGGATAACGTTTGCCCTGTCTGAAAGCATATATGTATACAAAACTAAAAGAGCTCTTCGGTACAAAAACGCCCTCCGTAAGAATGTTTAAGTCGTTATTGAGCGATCTGCCGGAATCAGAACAGCTAATATATAAAAAAGCTGCTGTCAGTACGGCATTTTGTGATTGGGAGAATACCCCTGAACGATACCGGTTATTCCTAACTAACCTGTTTCAACGCCATTGGCAGAAAACACTTGATTATCTCCTTGATAAAACGGTAATGGGTTCACTCGGCTACGAGTTGCAACAGCCTGAACTTCTCAGGAAAGTATTTTCCTTGTTGGAGGGAAAAAGAAAGGATGGTTTTATGCCTTCCTATCTGCATCTGTCTTTTGTGTATCTTCTTGCTTTCCATGAAAATAAATCAGTAGAGTATTTTGGTGACTTACTTCGTGAAGGTATCACTTCGGATGATCTCTGTGAACTGTTTGATTTATGGAATGCCGATAATGAGTCCGGTCATTTGCCTGCTGATTAATAAAACCTAAAATAACAGGCTTTTCACCCTTCTGGAATATGCAGTGATTCTTCCATTTATTTATTGAAAGTGAAGGTTGTTTATTTTGTGGCCTTATGCTGTCTGCATATTTCAGAAGAATTCAATTTTCTGCCGGTTTATCTTTGTCGTATCAGTTGCTGATAAAGGTATTGGGTATTAATCTATTAAATTATTATTATCATGGGTGTAAAGTACAAATTGGTTATCAAAAAGAATTTAGGTAAAGACAAAGGGGAAGTGCCGGAGAAGAAATATGCACAGATTGTATCAGGTGATTTTATTGCTTTCCCAGAGTTGATAGAAGAAGTGAGTGACAGTAGTGGTGTGGGAAGCGCTGGGGTGAAAGCGGTGCTCGACCGCTTGAATGTAGTACTGGTGCGCCATTTGCAGCATGGTCGCCGGGTGAGTGTGGGGGAATTGGGTACGTTCCGTTATACGATCGGCTCTCCCGGGGTCACTGATGAAAAAACTTTTGATACAAACCTGATTCGCGAACCTAAAGTGCGGTTTTATCCAGGAAAGGCACTCCGGACTATCAAGAGCCAGGCTAGTTTTGAGAAGCTGGTCGAGAAGAAAGACGAAGAGAAGGAAGAAGAGAATGGCGGAAGCAGCGATAGACCGGAGATCGAATAATTGAGAATTCATAATTAGAGATTCAATGTTTAGGTTATGAAACGGATAACGGTTCAGTTGATTATTGCAATCCTGCTCACAGTGAGTGGGATTGTTCTTCTCTTCAGCGGTTTTTGGGTAGACCCTGACGGATTGATAGACAGTAGTGTGCTGGTGGCTTTCGGAGAGATCAGCACGTTTGCCGGAGCACTTTTCGGAGTGGATTATTCGTATAAATTTAAAATCAACAATCATGAGTAACAGAAAGCATAAAACCATGCTGAGTGAACATTTTAGTCTGGAAGAGTTGACTTATAGCCGTATAGCGGTAGAGAACGGATTGGATAATGAACCGTCTCCTGCTGTCCGTCAGTCACTCTGTTATCTGGCCGTTCATCTGCTGGAACCATTGAGGCGGTTCAATGGCAGGCCAATTGCAGTATTGAGTGGTTACCGTAGTGACTCTGTTAACCGTCTGGCCGGTGGTGTCGCTACCAGCCAGCACCGGAAAGGGGAGGCTGCCGATTGCTATATCCCGGAAGGACCGTGTCGTTTACTGGATATCCTAAAGAAATCCGGATTGCTTTTCGACCAGGCCATTCTGTACAAGCAACGAAATTTTCTTCATCTCTCCCTGAAAGAGAAAGGTACCAATAGAATGCAGGTATTATTCTATATTTTATGTCTGGTATTTCTGTTGCCGTCTTGCCAGATACGGCGGGGTTGCACGAGAGAAGAACATGCTTTCTGTATTGACTCATTAGTTGCCTCCGGTAAAGACTCTTCCCTTTTTAACCGTAAAACATTCACTATAGATTCTATTAACTGGAATATAACCCGGGTGGTCTTTTCGCCACCCGACAGTACTGGCCGGCAATATCCGGCAGAGATAGCTTTATTGCAAGGAAACAAACATCACAGCATAACCGACACAAGTAGTAAGACCGCTAATTCGTCAGTAGAATTGACCCGCTATCAAACCGCTGTTTCTTCTTTTTCTTCCGAAAATCAGTACAAACAGTCATCGTCAGTGAGTATTTGGATAGTAGCTTTCGTCCTGTTAGCCGGAGCATGCCTGGGGTTCGGAAACCCATCGCAAACATGAGGTTATTAGCCACTTCATTAGGGGTGGAGTGGCTTTGATATGGAGGATAGAGATTCAGAGTCCAGTCTCCTGAATACAGATTCACCGTTGATCCGGTCTACCGTTATAATGTCTTCAGGTTCAAAGTGACTTATTAAATCGGTCGATTGTGTTGCTAATATGACTTGGCATTGCTTGGATGCAACAGACTTTATTAAACCGGCTAATTTGGATATGGCAGCAGGATGCAGACCTAATTCGGGTTCATCGATAATAATAGTCTGAGGTAATTCCGGTTGCATAAAAAGTGTAGCTAAAGCGATGAACCTGATTGTTCCGTCTGATAAGTCATTTACACCATATATGACATTACTGAATTTATCCTTCCATTGTAATCTGATATAATTTTCCTTGTTAGGCTGGAAAAAGAAATCAGAGAAATAAGGAGCAACGCTTTGAATCGTTGAAATGATCCGTAGATAGACTTTGGGATTTTCTTTTTGTATATTATATAGAAATGCAGCCAGGTTTTCACCTTTCTCATATAAGAAGTAAATGTCATTTTCTATATGGCTCATTAATGTGAAAGGAGATTTTGCTCCGGTATCATGAAAGTGATATTTTCTGAAACCATTTAAATATTGAATGACATATTTTGCCCTGAAATTATCAGTTGTTTTAATTCTCGCTTCTGTTGAATATGCACTGATGTCGCTTCCTTCGTCTCTATTGTATATTAATCTTTCATCAGTGAATATCAATTTTTCTTCCCCAGCTTTTAATGTTGCAGAATAACCATTTACCCCTCCGTTAAACTCAACATTGAAATAAATCCGATCTGTTACATCTTTGCCTTCAAACAAGATTTTGTCTTCTCCCCCCCTTAAGGAAATGTATTCCTGCAAATTCCTGTTATATAGTCGGTTTAGAAATTCAAAGAAAGAAATGAAATTACTTTTCCCGCTACCATTTGATCCAATGAGTATATTAATGTCTTTAAAATCAACTTTTTGTTCTTTTATCGACTTATATCCTTTAATTTCTATATAATCCATTATATGTATAATTAATATTCAAATGATATCCTTTTCCTTTGTCTTGTAAGCACAGCCTGATATTACGGTGGTAATTAATGCGGCTGTGATATTTGCAAAGTTAATCATTTACTATGAACTGGACAATATATATATTTTATTGGAGTGATTAATTCATTTCGGGGTTCCTGCAATTACAAATTCAGGAAAATCTGGTGGAGTTTGGATTATTAAAAAAGGTGTGCCAATTCACGTTGGCACACCTACAAAGCGAGAATTATATGTGAGTTGGGGTTAGGGTACATTTGTTTTCGGCGACAAATGTAGAAGTCCCTGATTTAACCACAAAATATATTTCACAGACGACATTAAAGTGCTGTTGAACGGCATAATTTCTTTTTGAGGAGTTGGTGGCAAGCGAAAATGGGTATAAAAAAACAAAAGGATTAGAAAAACTTTCTAACCCTTCTGTTCTGTGAGGTTCCTGGCGGATTCGAACCGCCGTACATGGTTTTGCAGACCACTGACTAAGCCACTCATCCAAGGAACCGGATATCAAATTCAATTATAAAGAGGTTCCTGGCGGATTCGAACCGCCGTGGACGGTTTTGCAGACCGCTGACTAAGCCACTCATCCAAGGAACCATCTATTTCAAATAACGTCTTATCGTTTTTGCGAGTGCAAAGAAAGGTATTATGTTTGAGATATGCAAATCTTTTTCATTCTTTTTGCAGGCGTTGATTGTTGCAGAACTAAGGAAAAAGAAGTTACTTTGTCCCCTGTTAGTATAAATATAAAGGAATGAATTATATAGAAACGGAAATACCCGGTGTCTGGATCATTGAACCTAAGGTGTTTAATGACGCACGGGGATATTTTATGGAAGCATTTAAACAATCTGAGTTTGAACAACACATCGGTAAAGTGAATTTTATTCAGGATAATGAGTCCTGTTCTTCCAAGGGAGTACTTAGAGGATTACATTATCAATTGGCTCCCTATTCGCAGTCGAAGTTGGTGCGGGTGATCACAGGACGTGTTCTGGATGTTGCCGTCGATTTGCGTGCCGGATCTCCGACATTCGGAAAATATGTATCGGTTGAACTTTCGGCAGAGAATAAACGACAGTTCTTTATTCCGCAGGGATTTGCTCATGGATTCCACGTATTGAGCGACGAAGCGATTTTTACTTATAAAGTGGATAACCCTTATATGCCCAGCCATGAAAAAGGACTTCGTTTTGATGATCCGGCGATAGGAGTGGATTGGGGAATTACAGATATCAATGCTGTAAATTTATCAGAGAAAGATACAAAAGCGCCTCTGTTCAGTGAGGCGGAATATAATTTTACATTTAAATAATACGGACGATGAAGACTTATCTGGTTACCGGTGCTGCCGGTTTTATTGGTGCTAACTTTATCAAATATATGCTGGCAGAGCATCAGGATATAAAGATTGTAGTTCTCGACTTGCTGACTTATGCAGGAAATCTGGGTACGATAGCAGGAGATATCGATGGCGAACGTTGTGAGTTTGTGAAAGGCGATATCTGTGACCGTACGTTGGCTGATGAACTTTTTGCTAAGTATAATTTTGATTATGTAGTTAATTTTGCAGCAGAAAGTCATGTGGACCGTAGTATTGAAAATCCGCAGTTATTCCTTGTAACTAATATTCTGGGAACACAAAATTTACTGGATGCAGCCCGCAGAGCCTGGGTGACAGGGAAAGACGAGGCCGGTTATCCTCTGTGGCGTGAAGGCGTACGTTTCCATCAGGTCTCTACAGATGAGGTTTACGGTAGCCTGGGTGCGGAAGGTTATTTCCATGAAACGACTCCGCTGGATCCGAGAAGTCCGTACAGTGCCTCCAAAACAAGTGCCGATTTATTTGTAAAAGCGTATTTCGATACTTATAAAATGCCGGTAAGCATTACCCGTTGTTCCAATAATTATGGCCCTTATCATTTTCCGGAAAAACTGATTCCTCTTATTATAAAGAATATCCTGGAAGGAAAATCCCTGCCGGTATATGGTGACGGGAAGAATGTAAGAGATTGGTTGTATGTGGAAGATCATTGCAAGGCTATCGATGCTGTTATTCATCGTGGACGGGTAGGAGAAGTTTATAATGTAGGTGGCCATAACGAAAAGCAAAACATTGAGATTGTAAAACTGACGATCAGCACAATCCATCGCTTAATGACCGAACAGCCTGAATATCGCCAGGTGCTGAAAAAGAAAGAGATTGGTCTGGACGGGGAAATTGCTGTCGACTGGATTAATGAAAGCCTGATTACTTTTGTGAAGGACCGCCTCGGACATGACATGCGTTATGCTATTGACCCGACGAAAATCTCTGAAGAACTTGGCTGGACTCCTGAAACGACATTTGAAGTCGGCATCGTAAAAACAATCCGCTGGTATCTGGAAAACCAACAGTGGGTAGAAGACATCACGGGTGGCGATTATATGAAATATTACGACCGGATGTACTCCGGCCGTGAATTATAAAGCATTGGATTCTCCTTCCGGAGGAGTTACCGTATGATTAGGAGAGAGGCTGCTCACCAGTTCGGGAGCAGTCTCTCTTATTTGGTTACGTATCGATTCCCGTATTTCTTTCCGGACATTTGTACGTGTACTGTCCAGCTCCGCTTCTTTAGCCGGTTTGAAAAGGTCTTTGTAGCGGCACTTTACAATTTTATATTTGAAATCATCCAGATTACCGGTGATGTCGATTCCGAGTTTAAACGGAACCGGCGATTTGAGTACAGACAGATGATAGTTGAAGGTCATATCCAGGTTATGAGTTCCTCCGACGGCTACTTTATATCTGTCCATTTCCACCAGGAAGGGGAATACTTCTATTTTATTGTCTTTAATGGCCAGATCGACCGATATACTGTCTATTACATTCCGCTTCTTGTTCTTGAACATAAGCGTCTTGGATATTTCAGTAAAAGTTTCACCGTCCAGCAGCACCATGTTTTCCCCATGCAGATAGCAGGCTGAGTGCAGGGAAGGGAGTTCCAGCGACATGGTGGAATCCATCTTACAGGTTGCCGTCACCTGACAGTCGACCACTCCTTCGAAAGAACGCAACATCGGGACAAGTGTGTCGATGGCCGGATACAGTCCGATCAGTTTCTCGACCATTACATCTTCCATATCGAGATCGAAGCCGGCGGATGCCCCGCTATTGTCTTTAGCCGTGTAGAACATGGTCATGTTTCCGCGACCGATATTTGAATCCATCTTAAGGTTGCTAAGATTGATGCTTTGATCACGGATGATTACTTCACCGAGTACATTGGTAAGTTCGGCATCCTTGAAGTCGATCTTTTGGGCGTTTGTGTGAAGCGTTATGTCCAGATAAGCCGGGATGACAAATACCTGGTCTGTTGTATCCAGTGTCGCTGTTGCGATAGAATCCTGCAGAGTATGGGTATCCATGGTAACAAAACTTTCCTCGTCCATTACTGATTGACCGGCTGTAGCGAGATGTTGTTCCGAATATTGCATGCCGGAGTTCATCGCTTTCATTAGCTGGTTACAGTCGATATAATCGGATGTCAGTGAGAAGTTACCCCGTAGTTTCCCTCCCCGTAGCATGGCCTGGCGGATACGGTTTATTTCTCCGTTCAGCATAAAATCACTTTTTCCCAGATGCAGGTGGGCATTGGTAAGTGTAATATCGTTGGTATTGAATTTCATGGTAGTCTGGTCCATTCGCATGGGGATGGGCAGCAGGCGGCTGAACCCCCTCATTTTATTGAAGGAGAGGCTGCCGCGGACTTCCCAGCGACGTAATAATTGCGTTGTCATGTCAGTGGTATCCGTTTGGATTTGACCGGGTGTCCTTGTGCGGCGTGTACGTGCCTGTCTGGTTGTATTGGCCTGCGATGTCGTATCGGTCCGGGCAAACCTGCGCTGGCGTACGGCATCCCGGTAGGGGAGTGCTTCTAGATTGAATGTGTTTCCGGCAAGTATCATTCCGGTACGCATCGGCAGGATGAAGTAACGCAAGGTATCGACAGAGATGGTGGCGCCTGCAGTGGGTATCCGTTTATTGGAGGCTGATGATTTGATGCCGCCTTTCATGACGGTTTGTCCGGCTACCAGCCATACGGAATCGGGCAGGCGGGTACGCAGATAGTCAAACTTCAATTGTGCAGTCATAGGGATAACGGCCGTTGTATCTATGACAGGCGATGTTTTTGCCTGTATGGCTAGCCGGCTGATATTTGTGTTGATGTTATCCTGGTATTTGATATTCAGGCTGTCTACCGACAATGACATGCTTAACAGATCTTTAGTCTCCAGATAAGAACTGCCCTGTTGGGTGGAGTCGACCGAGAAGCCAGCATTTGTTATAAAGACATCCATACCTAACGGTTTGCTATAAGCCTTCAGCGTATCTATTTTTAACCGGCCTGAAGCGTGAACCTTGCCGTATTGACTGTCCAGTAAGTCATCCACATTAAATGAAGCGGAAAGATCGGCGTCCATTACTCCCTGGAGGAACAGGGTGTCCGGGTTTAGGAACTCCTGTGTAAGTCGTGTGAAATCGATTTTACCTTTTATATTGGCGTCGACATTCGGTGAAGTCAGCAGGTTGGTTACTTTTCCACGCATATCCAAAGAGGTTGTCAGTCCTTGTAATCTCAGTTGTTCCAACGAGACAAAAGATGAATCCGGATACATGCCGTTCAGATGGAGATCCATATCCATCTGTATGGTGTCGATTCCCTGTTTGAGGCCTTTGACGTGGTAGGAACCGTTTTCTATTTTACAACACAGGTTCACGGATGGAACAATACTGTCTCCCAGATAACCGTGTATGTTCCCTTCCATGATGATAGCTCCTTTTGCCAGTGTTTTATCTCTGTTTTGGAAATAGGCATCGGGAATGAATTTCAATAAATCGTTCATGTCGGATATTTTGAGTCCGACTTCCATGTCTATTTTAGTCTGTTTCAGCGGCGGTAAACTGCTGACAGAGCCGTTGGCTGTAAAAGGAAGGTTGTTAACGAGTAGTTCGGCATCGTTCAATGTGATCGTGTTGAAGTTGTCAGAAAGTAAAAGCTGGCTTTTCAGTTTCAGGGCCAGTTTGTTTTCCAGTGTATAAGTCGGACTACTGAACAGGATGGAAGTTGAGCCTGTTTCAATATCCAGTTTATTCTTTCCGTCGGTCAGTGAACCATCCAGGTTGAGGAAGAAGCCGTTTATTTCAGCAAACAGATCGGCTTCGCGGTCATCATAAGTGAAACGGCCGCTTGTGATGCGTACTTTTTGCAGGTCGATGGGAGGCAACGGCTTTTTACCGGTGTCGGCAGAGTCGGTCTCTGTGGAATAGATATCCCAGTTGGCAGCCCCTTTCTTATTCACATAGCCATAGAAACGGGGCTCTTCGATACTGATTTCGCCGATTGTTATCTTGCCGTTAAAAAGATAATCGGTTGGCCGGAAAGAGATAACGGCAGATTTGAAAGCGATCAGGGAATCGGACGGAATAGCCAGTTCTTCCTTATGCGCCGTTGAATCTTCAGCAGTATGTGAGATCAGATGGCCGTTCGTGAGCCGGATGCCCAGATGCGGGTATGTTTCAAAATAAGTCAGTTCGATCCGCTCGCAATCCAGATGGGCGTCAAGAAACTTATTCGTTTGTTCGATGACGAGCGGGGTCAGTTTCTCCGGAGGAAGAACGCCCCAGTTCAAAATACTGAACCCTATACCCGGAAGGATAAAGAACAGGGTAACAGTGATAACGACGATTGTCGTAATTAATTTTTTATTGATCTTCATATTGCCTTCATGTATTGGTTATACAAAAGTATGTAAATAAACCCATATCTTTGTACCTGATAAGTTTATTTAAAAGATTATAGGCATATGGATTTTCGTCTGAAGGTATTTTATAGCGTAGCGACTAACCTGAGTTTTACAAAAGCCTCGAAGGAGTTGTATATCAGTCAACCGGCTATAAGCAAGCATATTCATGAGCTGGAGATGCAGTATAAGACGCCGCTGTTCGACCGTACCGGTAGCCGTATTGTGCTGACCCGGGCCGGTGAATTGTTGTTGTCGCATACCAATACGCTGCTGGCTGCTTACCGGCAACTGGACTTCGAGATGAATCTGCTGACCGATAATATCTGTGGCGACCTGCGCCTGGGAGCCAGTACGACGATTGCCCAGTATGTATTGCCTCCCATCTTGTCTTCCTTTATCCGGAAATTTCCTGACATCCGGACTTCCCTGCTGAATGGTAATAGTCATGATATTGAAAAAGCCCTGTGTGAAGGTAAGATCACTTTGGGGCTGGTGGAAGGAAATGCCCGGCAGAGTTCTCTTCATTATACGCCTTTTATGAAAGATGAACTGGTCGTTATTACACATACCGGGAGTAAACTGGCCCGGTATGAAGAACTGACGTTGGATCAACTTTGCACACTTCCGCTGGTGCTGCGTGAAAATGGTTCAGGGACGTTGGCTGTTTTGGAGTCCACATTGGCCGAACATCAGGTGAAGTTATCCCAACTGAAAGTACTGATGCAGTTGGGAAGTACTGAAAGTATTAAATTGTTTCTGGAAAATTCGGATGCACTGGCAATCGTGTCGGTACGTGCCGTGACCCGTGAACTGATGTCGGGAGTGCTGAAAGTGATCGATATCACAGATTTCTCTGCCGAACGTATGTTCTCCTTTGTGCAGCTACAGGGACAGAGCGGGGGACTGGAAGAGAGTTTCATCCGGTATATGCAAGCCTATAAGTAAATCAGATGTGGATGCCGTAATCGTGTTTCACTTCATCCATCACAAAAGTACTTTCCAGTGAACCGAGGCTGTCTATTGTTCCCAGAACATTGAGGATAAACTCCTGATAGTATTTCATGTTTGGGGCATGGATCTTTAACAGATAGTCGTAACTGCCTGATATATTATAACATTCAGTTACTTCGGGGATATCTTGTATAATCCGTGTGAACTCGGTCGCAATCTCCCTGTTCAGTTTACTGAGCTTGACGCGGCAGAAGACGACAAAACCCAGATTCAGTTTTTCTGCATCCAATACGGCTATATACTTCTTTATATATCCTCCGTTTTCCAAACGTCTGAGGCGTTCGAAGACCGGGGTCGATGAAAGATTCACTCGGGCGGCAAGTTCTTTTGTTGTCAGCCGGGCATTCTCCTGCAGCGTGCGGAGGATCTGCAAATCCTTTTTGTCTAAAGTCTCCATAGAATAAAATTCTTTTATCTGATTCTTTTTAACTGTTATATAGTTGACTCTGTCTGTATGACGGTGTAAAAATAGGATTATTTTCTGTATTTATATTATTTCTTGTTTGATATTTCTTGATATAATACTTTTGCTGGAAAATAATACAGTAATAAGTCAAATAAAAAAGAATAAGATCATGGCAAAAAGAGAATTACATTTCGAGACTTTACAGCTTCATGTAGGACAGGAACAGGCGGATCCGGCAACAGATGCCCGCGCAGTACCCATTTATCAGACGACTTCCTATGTATTTCATAACTCGGCGCATGCGGCAGCCCGTTTCGGTTTGCAGGATCCGGGAAATATTTACGGTCGTTTGACCAATTCAACGCAAGGTGTTTTTGAACAGCGTGTGGCGGCTCTTGAAGGAGGCGTTGCCGGGTTGGCTGTTGCTTCGGGCGCAGCTGCCATTACCTATGCATTCGAGAATATTACACGTGCCGGCGACCATATTGTAGCGGCAAAGACAATTTATGGAGGTAGCTATAATCTGCTGGCGCATACCTTGCCGGTTTATGGGGTAACTGCCACTTTTGTTGATCCGGCTGACTTGTCTAATTTTGAAAAGGCTATCCGGGAAAATACGAAAGCGATCTTTATCGAAACTCTGGGTAATCCGAATTCAAATATTATATCTATAGAAGAGGTGGCAGCCATTGCCCATCGTCATAAGATTCCCTTGATTGTGGATAATACTTTCGGAACACCTTACCTGATACGTCCGATCGAACATGGTGCGGATATTGTAGTGCATTCGGCAACTAAATTCATCGGTGGACACGGTTCGTCGTTAGGAGGTGTCATTGTCGATTCCGGAAAATTCGACTGGGTGGCTTCCGGTAAGTTCCCGCAACTGACAGAACCTGATCCGAGTTATCATGGGGTACGTTTTGTGGATGCTGCCGGACCTGCGGCTTATGTGACCCGTGTCCGTGCTGTCTTGTTACGTGATACGGGAGCCTGCATCAGTCCGTTCAATGCATTTATCTTGTTACAGGGATTGGAAACTCTTTCGTTGCGTGTGGAACGTCATGTTGAAAATGCTCTGAAAGTGGTTGACTTCCTGCAAAATCATCCGAAGGTGAAAAAGGTGAACCATCCGTCTTTGCCGGAGCATCCCGATCATGCGCTGTATGAACGTTACTTCCCGAAAGGCGCCGGTTCAATCTTTACTTTCGAGATAAAAGGAGGGCAGGAAGAAGCACATCGTTTTATCGACAGCCTGGAGATCTTTTCCCTGCTGGCAAATGTAGCCGATGTAAAATCTTTGGTTATTCATCCGGCCAGTACAACACATTCGCAGTTGAATACAGAAGAACTGGCGGAACAGGAGATTTATCCGGGAACAGTGCGCCTTTCGATAGGAACGGAGCACATAGAAGATTTGCTTGTAGACCTGGAACAGGCACTGGCTAAAATCTGAACAATCGGAATGAAAAGGGTGTTATAACTTCAAGTTATCAGCTATTCCATAATGTGATTGGTTCGATATCTTTTTTAAGCCTACCTTTGCACCGTCAAAAACAAAGGATAACTAAATGATATTATAAGAAATGAACACAATTGAACAAGTGCTGACGAAGTACAACAAACCCCTTTTCATTCTCCTATTCGTTCTTTGTCTGATGCCTTTTATTTCTCCGGCTATAGCCCTGTTCCTGGGTCTTGCGCTGGGAATGACAGCCGGACAACCTTTCCCGAAATTCAGTAAGAAAACGTCTAAATATTTATTGCAGTTCTCTGTAGTAGGCTTGGGATTCGGTATGAATCTGCATGAATCGCTGAGAACCGGAAAAGAAGGGATGCTCTTTACGGTCGTATCGGTTGTTGCCGTGTTGGCTTTAGGCATGTATCTGGGTAAGAGATTGATGATGGACCGGAAAACGGCTTATCTGATCTCCGCCGGAACTGCGATTTGCGGAGGAAGTGCCATAGCTGCCGTTGCTCCGGTAGTAAAAGCCAACGACAATGAGATGTCGATGTCACTCGGAACAATCTTTATTCTGAATGCGATTGCATTGTTTATTTTTCCGCCTATCGGACATTTGCTGGGAATGAGCCAGGAGCAGTTCGGCATGTGGGCGGCTATTGCCATACATGATACCAGTTCTGTCGTGGGAGCCGGTGCCGCTTACGGTGAGCAAGCGCTTGAAATAGCAACAATGGTCAAGTTGACACGTGCTTTATGGATTATCCCGGTAACGATTGCTACCATGTTTATATTCAAACAGAAAGGTGCAAAGATCAGCATACCTTGGTTTATTTTCTTCTTTATTCTGGCTATGGTTGCAAATACTTTCCTGACAATTCCTGAAACGATAACAGGTTCACTGGTCTGGCTGGCAAAGAAAGGTTTAACGGTTACCCTGTTTTTGATCGGTGCCGGATTATCCCGGAAAGTAATCAAACAGGTAGGCGTACGCCCGATGGTGCAAGGTGTTGTCCTTTGGATATTTATCGGGCTGATCAGTTTAGGAGTAATAATGCTGGTTTAAAACGAGCAAAATCTTGTTTAAAACGGGGTTAAAGTTCGTTTTAAACAAGAATAACTGTACTTCTCAATGTAGTAACCTAATTTTGGTTGTCTGTTTTTTGTCTTACTCCTGAAGTGGGTTGACTGGATTTAACATTTAAAACTATATCGGGTTGACCGTTTTTTCTTTTATCTCTAAAAGCGGTTTACCC
>NZ_JAMOKS010000052.1:0-36330 GCF_023656785.1 Parabacteroides caecihominis | reverse complement strand
GTTTGCTTGATTTTAACTCTTTATACAGACCTTTTTAGACTACAACAAGGTCGATTTTAGCCAAAATTTGAGAACAAGAACTTTTTCCAGAACTAATTTTCTTTCTATTTACTATACAAAATGCCAAAGAACTTTTTGAGATATGTTTTTACACAGTCTCTCGAGAGGGGGCAGGGGGTGTGTTAATGCCAGTCATATAGGCGAACAATAACACACCCCTTATCCCCTCTCAAGAGGGGAATCAGTTACAACCAGAGTTATAGATAATCTACTTAGTCGATCGGGCAGACAGAAGAGATCATGCCGAATGTATCGTTGTCATTCAGGCTCCAGATAACTTTGTTGTTACCGTCGATCTCCATCAACTGCGGGTTGTTTGATTCTTTTGCACTGGGGTCGTGTCCCTGCCAGTTACAGATATACAGACCGTTGTTTGAAGTAGGCAACAGTTGGGCAACAAAAAATAAAGAAACACCTTCGATGTCCTTTTCTCCGATCCGGCGGATCACTTCGCCTTTGTCCAGATTTACTTCCATCAGAGAATGTCCGTCACCGCAAGCAACCATGTAATTGCCGTTGTTCAGCAATACGGTGCTGTACGGAGTACCTTCCAGCTTCGTTGTTTTAATCAGTTCGCCGGCCGGAGAGATTTCACGTACTTCAGATGTAGCGAAAAGAGGCATCAGATAGTTGCCTGCCTTGTTCTTGTTCACCTGGCGGAACTGAGCATGCGGGTGGTCGATACCTGTTTCGTATACAGTTTCTGAAAGTATATCACCTTTCGGGCTTACTTCCATGATCTTAGCCGGATGGCCGCACCATGCCAACAGGTAATTACCGTCGGGCAATACACGGGCTGTCTGCATCTCGCAAGTATCCGGAGCCGGAATGTTCCATAACTCTTTCTGATCGCGGGTAATCAGTTTTGCACCTTTTTTATAGGCGAACAGGATGTTTCCGTCCGGAGTAGCAACGGCTGAATTACATTCCCAACCTTTTTGTATAGGATGCTCCCATTCTATCTGCTTTGTATTCTTGTCGATGATAACGACCTTATTCCAGCCTGAACCGGCCAACAATAATTTCTGAGCCTTTTGCTGGCAGGAAGTGGCAGCAAACAAGAAAAGAGCAGAGCACAATAATGTGAATATTTTCTTCATGGCAATTCAATATATGTATTATGTTATGTTTAGATACAACAAGGGGCAGAGCAGAGCCCCGCCCCTTCGGAGTATAATAATTAATTACTTAGACAAATCCTGGAACTTTTCGAAACCTTGTTGCGGAGTCAAACCGTCATGAACCACTGCGTGAACAGCCTGGATCATAGCGACAGGATTTTCAGACTGGAATACGTTACGTCCCATGTCAACACCGGCAGCACCGTCGTTGATAGCCTTGTAACACAGTTCCAATGCTTCCAGTTCAGGTAATTTCTTACCGCCTGCAATCACAACAGGAACCGGACAAGCAGCAACTACTTTTTCGAAACCTTCGCAATAGTAAGTCTTCACGATATTTGCACCGTTTTCAGCACAGATACGGGAAGCCAGACCGAAGTAACGAGCGTCGCGTGCCATCTGTTTGCCGACAGCAGTCACACCCATTACAGGAATACCATAACGAGTTCCTTTATCTACAGCCTTGTACAGGTTGGCGATCGTCTTCGCTTCGTGTGCTTCGTCACCGATAGCCAACATCACAGCCATAGCTGAAACGTTCATGCGGATAGCATCTTCTATGTCGATCAGAACGTTGTCGTTCAGGTCAGTCAGGATAGAAGTACCAGCATCCGAACGCAAACAGATAGGTTTGTTTGTTGTTGTCGGGATTGAAGACTGAAGGATACCGCGTGTACACATGATACAGTCGGCATATTCAATCAGCGGTACAATATTCAGGTCGATACGTTCCAAACCTGAAGTCGGTCCCATGATGAAGCCGTGGTCGAAAGCCAACATTACGGCTTTGCCTGTTTTCGGGTTGAAGATACGTGATAAACGATCTTTCATACCCCAGGGAAGGTTTTCAGCACCCTTCACATGGAAACTCTGTTGTTGAGAGCTAACACCTAAACCGAAGTTACTGCCTTCTCTCAAATCATCTAAATCTGCCATTTTTCTATTTTCTATATTTAAAAAAGTTAGTTATTCTATTATAATGCTTCTGCGAAAGAGGCAAACATACAGCTCCAGGAAGTAGCACCGCTATCGGCGTAACCGATAGAACGTTCGCCGTAGTTACGGGCACGTCCGAAGTTTGCTTTCATGTTGACAGTTTCTTCAGCACCTCTGATAGCTGCTTCAGCACCTGCTGTCATGATTTCCTTGATATCGTCCGAAGTAGATGCTTCGATTGCCTCGATTGCGGGGATCAGGGCGTCCATCATGGTTTTATCACCCTTCTTAGCCTGTGTCTGTTTCTGCACGTTTGCAAGGCCTCCGGCAAACATCTTCTTCACACCGGCAGCATCCAGTTCAGTGCCGGCAGCGTTGTCGCTCATTCCAAGGAAAAATGCTCCTAACAGCGTACTTGTCGATCCGCTTGTTTCCAGCATCACGCCAAATCCCATGTCATTCAGCATAGATTTGAATTCCGTTCCTTTCTCGCCTGCTTTCACTACAACAGAGAAAGCAGTTACGATAGCCTGTCCGTGATCGCCGTCACCGATTACCGCATCCAGTTTAGAGAATTCGTCTTCGCGGGCTTTGATATGCGTTAAGGCGTTATTCAGCATACCTTTGAAAGCCTCAATAGTCAGTTGTTTCATGTTTATTTGTTTATTTACCGATAGTTGTCCAATACGGTGCGTTTGCACTCTTGTTCTTTAAATAGTCAATATGATCTTCATCCATGATACCCATAATCATCTGGAAACCGGCTTGTTCCTGAACTGTCAGGATTTCCTGGATACGGCCGAATACAACTTCCAGACCACGTGCTTCCAATTCTTTGTAAGCCTTGCGGAAGATGATATTCAATTCCATATGAGTAGTAGCACCTACGCCGTTGATGATAAGCATCATCTTGTCGCCAGCCTTCGGTTGCAGTTGCTGACACAGCAGGTCTACCATTTCGGCAGCAGTAGCATCAGCAGATACCAGCGGTTTCTGGCCGCCGCCACCTTCACCATGCTGTCCCATACCGATTTCCATGATACCGGCAGGCAGGTCAGTGATTGTAGCATTGTTTTGCGGATGAGTACAAGAACGCATAGCAACAGCCAGAGTAGCTACTTTTTCGTTGTAACGTTCGCCGATCTCGATCAGTTCGTCCAATGATTTGCCTTCGTCGGCAGCAGCACCCAGAATCTTATACAAAGGTACGCAACCAGCCAAACCGCGACGATCGTTTGTCGGAGCACCGATACCGGCACTGATATCATCGTGAGTCAGAAGTTGTTTTACTTTGATGCCTACGCGTTCTGCCAGCTGGCAAGCCATGTTTGCACTCATCACGTCGCCTGAGTGGTTCAATACAACTAACAGGATACCTGCTTCACGTTTCATCAACTGCAAAGCCTGGAACAGACGCTGTGCACCCGGAGCAGCAAATACGTCGCCTACTACGGAGCAGTCGAGCATACCGTCGCCTACGAAACCGCTCAGTGCAGGTTCGTGGCCTGAGCCGCCTAATGTAACGACAGCTACTTTGTCTTCGCTTTTCGGATTAGCGCGAACAACAACGTTTTCAGCAGCCAGCTTTACCTGATCAGGATAAGCCAATACATAACCCTCCAGCAATTCCGGAGTTACTTGTTCGGGATCATTTATAAATTTAGTCTTAATTTCTGCCATGGTGTTTTTCCTCCTTGTTTCGTTTAGGTTTATAAATTATTTGATTTCCATTAATTCGATTGCGATGCCTTCTTCTTCGATGAAAGCGATAGTCAGATGTTCGTCGCATACAGCCGGGCCAAAGATCACTTTCGCATCTTTCAGCGCTTCGTCCAGTGAAGGAACTGTATAAGCGATATGACCATTTGATTTAACCAGATCAGGCAGGCAGCTCGCAGCAGGATCGTCAAATTTCAGGAATTCGATCTTGTTAGGGCTCTTGCTGTAATCGGTTAACCATACGTTCAAACCTTCGTTGAACATTGCACCTTCTTGGTTTTCGTTGGTAATGATACCTACATGATTAAATGTTCTCATGATCACTAAAATTTAATGTTTAACTTCTATATTAATAATTCATTCGTTTTATTCTTCTTTCGTCTTATTATACCCGATCCTTGACAATATCCCGAGGATTATCACAACAGCACCGGCTATATATAAATAAGTAAAGATTCCATGTACATTATCGTTCTGTCCGTACGAGTGCATGCCGCTCAGGAAATAATTCACTCCGAAGAATGTCATCAATACGGATGAGAAAGCAACGACCGAGCACAGATTGAATAACCAGTCGCTGTACCAGCGTCTCACCAGATGAAGGTGAACAACCACGGCATAAACCACCATCGTAATCAATGCCCATGTTTCTTTCGGGTCCCATCCCCAGTAACGTCCCCATGACTCGTTCGCCCAAACGGCACCGAGGAATGTTCCGATCGTCATCAAAGCCAGACCTACCCAAAGCGCCATTTCATTGACGATAGTCAGTTCTTTTACACGGGCTTTCAGCAATTCCGTATTTTTCTTTCCGGCGATACTCGTCATCACCAGGTTCGTCAATCCGATCAGGCAACTGATTCCGAAGAAGCCATAAGCAGCTACGATTACAGCCACATGGAACATCAGCCACGGCGATTTCAGTACCGGAACGAGCGGATTGATTTCCGGGTCCATCCAGTTCAGTCCGGAGACGAACAGGATAATACCGCCAAATAAAGTGGCCAGTGCAAAGGTCACCGTACTGCGTCTTACAAACAGCAGACCTGCCAGGACTGTCGCCCAGGCAACATATACCATTGTTTCATACGAGTTACTCCACGGCGCATATCCGGCAATATACCAACGCATTCCCATGCCGTACATGTGGAAAAAGAAGACACCCAACACTCCTATCCCCAATATCCAGAGACCTGCCTTCATCCACCTCTGCTGCTTGAACAGCATGGCGAAAGAGAGTACAAGCATCAATCCTCCCAGGATCAGATAGCCGATCTTACACCAACGGAACATGTCCATCTTGTTATACTTCAATTCAGTCTCTATCTTTTTCGGAGAGATATCCAGTGTTTTATTCTTTGCCTGCTGATAGGTGCTGATCATACCGATCACCTCGTCGGCTTTCGACCAGTCGCCCCCCTGCAAGGCATCCTGCACTTCGGCCAGATACCAGCCCATGATGCGGGAAACAAACATGGAGTCCTTACCGGCAAATCCGGACAAGTCATCACCGGAGGCATACCATTTATGGTTAGGGTCGTCCTCTTTCGGGAACAGGTTCAACATCTGGTAATTGATCAACTGGTGGAAGATGTTGATCTGCTCGTCGAGTTTCAGCAGGTCCTTGTCGAAACGGGTCCGTTCGGCAGGCATCTTGTTGTAGGCTTCCTCCAGTTTCTGTTGCAGTTTATAATCGCCTTTATTATCGAACGCCTGAAGATAAGCACATTCGCCGTCTGTCAGGTCGTAATAATTAGCCAGTTCTTTATTGGATAAAGCGATAAAAGGAACGCGCATCCACATATCCGGCATAGAAAGCAGGCTCAACAGGAACTGGTCGGAGTTCAGATTTCCGATCTTGTCCGACTTATGCAGCTTACGCAGGATTTCAGAAGAAAAGGTATTGATAGGCATCATACGGCCGCTATGCGACTGGATTGGCAATGCACCGAACTTAGCGGCATGTTCCGGAGACACCGCATATTTCTGTACGGCATCCAGCATGGACGAAGTTTCTTCTTTTGCATTTACCGACACCGATAATGCCAGCAGGGCAATCATCATTGTTGCCGACTGCGCAACAGAACGTAATTCTTTTAAACGACGGCTCAACGCCATAAAGCGGGAGTTCTTCCCTACTAAGGATAAGATAAGACCGATTACCAACAGCAGGTAACCTGTATACGTTATATTCCGTCCGGCTACATCGCGGTTGACGGAAAGTACGGTTCCTTTCTCGTCCGGGTCATAAGATGCCTGGAAAAGACGGTAACCTTTTTCATCTAATACATTATTCATAAAAACCCGTTCACGACGTGTCTGGCCGTCTATATGCACCAGCAATTCGCTTTCATAAGAAGAGGGGCTGGCGGAACCGGGATAGCGGGTCAACGTAAATTTCACCAGTTCTACGGTGAAAGGCAAGGTATGGAAAGTTGTCAGATCGCCCTGGCGGACCGACATCTGATCAGTAGCTTCTCCTTCGCGGATATGAAGGATTCCTTCTTCGCCGAACTGGAAGGATGTGAGGGCGCCAAGAAGGATAATGATAAAGGAAGTGTGAACAATCATTAAGCCCCATCTATGCAGTTTGCAATACTGGTACTTAATAGCTATGACAATAAAATTAACGACTAAGAGGAACTGCAACAAAAAGAATAAAGGGGAATAATAAATCATTGCTTTGGCTGCTGCTGTTCCATGATACTTTTCGATAAAAGTGGCGACAGCCAGGCCAAAACCATAGAGGAGTAACAAGACAATTGTTGTTACAAAGGAAGAGAATATTCTTTCGAGAGTTGCTTTCATTTGTTGTTTTATTAAGTTATGCCGCCAAAGATAAGAATTTTCAATTAAGTGACCCCGGCCTTCCCGGGGCCACCTAATAGATTTTATCTATATCCAGGACATATCTTAGGGATTAGTCTTCGATGATTACACGGAAACCTACGTTAAATACACGCTGGTACGGATAGTAAGCCTTACGTGCATAAGCAGTAGAGAATTTCGGACGTTCGATATATGAACCACCACGAACCACTTTATGATCTGAAGTCAGTTTTGTCTTCGGATTATACGGATAAGGCACATAGTCTGAACGGGTCCATTCTGAAACATTACCGTGCATGTTATACAAACCGAACGGGTTGGCTTCATACACCTTTTCGCCAGTCTGGATCAGCTGACCGTCGTCTACTCCTTCTTCTTTCGGCAGATAAGTATAATACTTATACCAATAAGAATTCGGAGACATCGGTTTCGGGTCTACACCACTTACTGCGAACAGTAAAGTAGTCTTGTCAGCCAGGTTTTCATATTTACCGAAGTCAGTATTCATATCACCATACCAGAAATCACTGTCGCTACCTGCACGGCAAGCCCATTCCCATTGTGCTTCTGTCGGAAGCGTAATGTTCAGACCTGTCTTTTCGCTCAGTTGCTTACAATAATCCATTGCATCATTGTAGTTTACACGGATTACCGGTTGATTCGGCTCGTTAGCCGGATAACCCTGTACCACGTGGTCTTTCCACAACTGGTCTACGAAACGGCTGTCATGATCCGGATAAATCGCATTGAACTGCTGGTTGGTAATTTCCATTTCACCCATCCAGAACGGTTTGTCGATCTTCACCTTAGCAGTAGGATAAGCATCAGATTCGCCATTATAGCTACCCATTACGAATTCACCGGCAGGGATACGAACGAAATTGATCTTCACGCCCGGAGCGATTTCAACCTCTTTACGGTTGCTCGTTTCCTTTGCAAGCATATCTTTGATAGCAGCTTTGTCGAACGGCCAACCTTTAGCTTTCACATTCTTCACCTTTACAGGAGCTGCTTTTTCAGGCATAACCGGAGTGATCGGGCCCTGAGCCTTCAAATAAGAAGCGTAGTCAGCGATTTCTTTCTTCCAGTCCACACCCATGCCATTAGCATATTTGTCAGTCAATTCTTTACGACGTTCGATCTGATCGAATCCCTGGTACGGGATGATTTCCTTACCCAGAACGTTTGCATCGAAGTAACCTTTATCAGGAGCATTATAGTCGATCCAATTGTACAGTTTCAACCATTCTGCGTCAGTCAGTTTCACGTTATGGTGACCCTTCTTCAGGATACGAACCAATTCGCTGGTGTTCGGATGATATTCATACGGCTGAAGAACAACCATATCACCTTCGCCACCCTGACGGTGTACGTACGGATGAATGTTCAGATAAGATGTGCCATAACCCAGTTTGTCTTTCTTACCGCCACGCAAGTCGAATGCCTTGCCTTCGCCATTATGACAAGCGATACAAGCACGATCCAGGATAGGCTGAATTTCCAGGTCGAATGTAAATGAACGGACACCGCCTTCAGGAGCCTTCAACGGAACAGCCGCTTTCTGAGAAGCCATCACACGTTTCGGAATAGGAATCTGATTCTGGTCTTCGTGACAACCGATACAAGATACCACTTCACCCGGCTGGCCGGTTACCCAACTACGCATCCACTGAACAGCAACGCCGTCCTTGTCGATCGGCTGGATAGAGATCGGAGTATTAGCCGGAACTTTGAAGATAGCCGAACCGTCTTCTTCAACAGGTACAGTACCTAACAAACGTTTGATATCCCAACCACTCTGGATACCGTGCCAGTTGTGGTCTGAACGAGTCTTCACATAAGCATATTCGTAAGCATGCAGACGAAGTTCTTTTACAGTTCCGCGAGGAATACCGCGCAGACCTTCACCTTCATAAATATCCTGAATAAAGATAGTAGCTTCTTTTTCATTCAGCTTCACACGATCAGGAATTGCCGGAGGTGTTTTTGTTTCCTTCACCAGGATCGGGCTGATATAGCCTTCACCTTCTGCCTGCATCAGACAAGTTACGTTATCATAGATGTCGACCAGGTAAAGTCCCCACAAAGACTGCGGGTCTAACTTGGCAGCAACCAGGAAATATTTGTCATTCAGCGGAGTCGGTTTAACGAACTGAGGCCATACGCCATTTACCAATTCGTCTTTGATCAACTCTTGGATAGGACGGTTACGGTGAGGAATTTCCTGAACCATACCCTGTACATTCTTACGTCCCTTTGTCGGGTCGAAGATGATCAGACGTCCTGAACGGGCAACACCGTGGTGTCCTGAGATAATACCAACGAAAGCAGAACCATGTCCGGGCAACGGCTGAATGTCGAACGTACTGTTCGGGAACATTGAACCACTACCATACAAAGCCTTGTTTTCTGTTCCGTCCGGATTCATATGCATCACGATACGAGAATAATAGTGAGTCAGGTCAGTATATTCCCAACGGGTATACATCACACGTCCGTTATTCATTACAACCGGGTTCCAGTTGGCATCCTGGTCAAATGTCAGACGACGCAGATTCTTCTGTTCCGGAGTATAAAGAACCATATTACCAACCGGGTCATCACCGCTTACGCAAGGAACACCCTGGTAACCGATGTTGGAGTTAGCAATAATACGTCCGTCCGGCAGATAAGTACCATCATAGAATTCCAAGTCAGGTTCTTCATTCTCGATCAGCTTTTTGCAGCCTGTTCCATCCAGTTTTACTTCGTATACATTCCAACGTTTGTCGTTCTCGCCCGTCAGAGTTGTGAACATAACGCGGTTTGCATCCCAGTGCATTCTCAGGTCAGCGATAGAGGCATCGGGAACGATCGGTTTGAAGATACTCTTCATCTGCATGTCACCACGCAGGTTAGACAATTCAACGATCTCGGCATCGAAACCACTACGGCGGGCAGATTCCTGGTTACTCCAGTTATTAGCTTGTGTTCCCAAAGACGGAGCCATTGCCTGACGAGCAGTAGAGCCTAATTTATAACGTACGGCAACGATCTTGTCAGGATCCAATAACGGGTTACCTAACAAAATAGCTTTCTTATTATCCAATGCCTTGCGGGCATCGGCAATAGCTTGTTCGTCTCCTTTATAAATACCACTGAAACCTTTCTGCTGAAGTTGTACCAATTCATTCAGCATCGGCTGATATTTAGCAGCATCAAAACCTTTCTGCTTGCTCATATCTGCAAATGCCAACTTGATAGCATCCATATTCAGCCATTCCAGTTCGCCCTGAAGCGCATAAACATCCTGAAGTTTTTCAAACAATTCCAGATATTTACGGATTTGTGTATTTACATCTTTTTCGTTAGCGATCTGCTGAACGACACCCTTATAATAAGAGCCATCTTTCAACTTACCAACCATTGCTTCTACCGCTTGTTTTTCAATAGAAGCATCCGGGGTGATCAACCAAGTGTCCAAACCGTCCATCATAGCGCCCAGCATACCGATCTGTTCCGGATATTTAGCGATCAGTTCATCGCCGACAAACTTCGGAACAACGTTCAATGCCTGGAAATACACGCTACCGCCGGAAGAAGTATCATCGATACCTACTTCAGCTTCAAAACGAACATATTCACCTTTAATAGGATAAACCAAAGTTCCGTTTGCATGGCAGAAAACACCGTGTTTGTATTCTTTGCCTGCAATGAAAATCTCATGGTCGTAAGCATTAATATTCATTTTTGGCTTTGCCCAACCGGCAACACCATATTCGAAAGGAACTTCATCCAACCAAACAGCAGTACCGTCCGCTTTAATCAAACGGGCATTACCCCAAACAGCCTGGTCGTAATCAGAACCATCCGGACCTCCGGCAGTGATAAGCACCAGCTTATCTACGCCCTTCAAGTCAACAGCAAAAGGTTCTGCTTTTTCCTTATGCTTCTTGAAAGAGGAAATAATCGGCATTCCTGTTTTCTGAAGCTGGGTTTGCAGTTCCGTTTTTGCTTTAATTGATGCATCAATCCAGGTATCCGCCTTCTTTTGTTTCGGTGCAGCCGAAACAAGGAAGGAAGTAGATAAGAAGAGTGATACTAATAAAAAATATTTATTCATGTATCTCAATATTAATATAAGGTGTTAACAACTACGATTGGAGTTAGAGAGATGCCTTCGGGTTTGTGAAACGCAAACCGTCATTGTCATGATAACAAGCCCATTCGTCAACGATAGCGCCTTCCGGTCCTGCCATCATGAAGTGGAATGATTCAAGTTCTTTCAGACGCAATACATCACCGACTTTCTGAACTACGAAGTTTTTGCTCTTGATAGGTCCGTGACTTGCAGGAATTGCAGGAGCGTTCGGAGTTTCGTCACCAAGTACAGAGAAGTTATAAACCCATCCCTTTTCAACCATCCATGATTCGTGTTTTGCAGGGAATTTAGTTTTTACGTGAGCGTGTTCAGGGATCATCTGTCCCGGAAGCAGGTAGATAGCGTGAGCGAAGTATCCGTGTTCTGCATCATTGATCCAGAAAATACCACCCATACCAACGTTTTCAAAGTCACCCAGACCGAAGTCTGTAACCCACATGTCTTTAGCCATCAGTTCGGTAAAAGGAACATCATAGAACTTAAACATGTCTTTCATTGCTTCGATAGCTACTGCCTGATCGAATTTGCCGTCTTTGTAGAAATCGGCGTTTGTGTACTTCTTAGAATAAGTCATTTCTTTATTAGTTTTACAATTAGAATTTTTATCGCATTTGCATTGTTCAGTGCATCCGCCCTCTCCGTTGCAACAAGTAGCGTCACTTGTTTTGTTGCCAGTACATGCAACCATAGAACTTAATAAAAGCCCCACAGCCATTGTTTTAATACTCAATCCTTTTTTCATTTTTGTTTTAATTTATGTTAGTAATATTTGCTTTATTTCGCCAAACGGTCAACATGATCCGGCAGGAGTTACAACACTGCTATTCCCTCAATCTCAATTAATAATTCATCCCGACAAACATCAGCCCACATATATGATATGGGGATATTCAATTCATACGCATTCAAAAGCCTTTCAGCTTCCTCAAAGAAAGATTTCTCTTTCAGATAGACCCGGAGCATTTTCAGTTTCGCCTCACCGATCAGTTCAGCGATATTCTCCATCGTAATATGAAGCTGGCGCTCCAGCCCCACTCCCAGAAGACTCTCTTCACCACGGATAGCCGCAGTTCCGGAGATATAGATCACCTCACGCTCTCCAAATGTCATGCTCTTGGCACGCTCGAACTTCGGAGTCGTCTTTTTGCTGTGGGCCGGTTCCAGTACTCCTTCGGAATAAGCGTGGGCAGCCACCTGCAATTTATTGTCGATCGGTGTTGCATAACAATCCGGATTCGAGAATACGGCAGCATCCAGATCAACCAGTATGCCTCCCAGATTCGCTCCGATACCCGTTGCTGCCGGATAACCGTTTTCCCAGATTGTCATGGCATAATAATCGCTACGGGCATTATTGAATATCTGGTAATGTTGGTCTTCGCCGTCAAACTTAGTGATCTGCTCGATATAGTTCCACTGGCGGATGATGCTGTTGATCGGGAATCCTTCCTTCCTCAACAACTCCGATACCAGCTTGAACACTTCCTTCGACTGTTGCTCGATACCGAAATTAATCACATCGCCATGGAAACCTCCGGCAAACAGGAAACGGCCGCTGCCATTTACCAATACCACATACGGGAATGTCCCGATATGTTTATATGTAATATGGTCTCCTTCATCCGGCGTATATGTATGAGCCTCCAGTATCAAACCTCCGTTCAATGGCGGCTGGGATACATAACTCAACACCGGTTCATGGTTCCCATAGTATTTACGTACTTTTTCACGCAACATAACGCGGCGCGAAACATATTGTTCATTATCATCCGGCATGCCGAAAAAGGCCAGCCTGAATATTTGTTCGTTCTGCGGTAATTGGGCAAGCAGCTTATCCACCATTTCCTCAAAATCCGCTTTCTCTGTAGTGTAAATGTTATAACGTATCTTCTCGCAATAATTCATCGATCCCTCCTTTTAGAGTGAGTTTACATATTCAACCAAAGCCTCAATATCTTTCTTGGATACCTTCTTTTCAATTCCATGCTTGTGCACTTCAAAGACTTCCTCCATTGTAGCTGCACGACCATCGAACAAATAAGGAGCCGTACGCCAGACTTCTCTTAAAGTCGGAGTATCCCATCCTTTGTCAAACTCGATATCTTCACCGATACGATGCATCTTCATGTCTGTATAATAAGGTCCGCTATGACATTCACCACATTTTAGTTTTTCAAAAACTTTACGTCCTTCTTTCGCCTTATCGGACAATTCGCCGTTCACCAGCAAAGGACTCGGCACCGGACGCAATGACGTCAGATATTCATCCACGCATTTTGCATCATCTTCGGTAATATCGAAAAACTGGATGAAGTTATATCCTGCACGCACGGCAACCTCCGCAGAAGCACGGATTCCCGAAATCATATTGGGAGGAGTCACATGGCTAAACAACAAACTTTTGCAGTTCTTTGAGTTTCCTACGCCATCGTTCATCAAATCCCAGTTCATGCCATCCGTACGGGCTTCCCCCGGGTGGCAACCGTTACAACTCTGCCAGTTCTGGAAACAATGGGAAGCGTCGTTGAAATATTTTTCTCCTTTATTTATATTGCTTTCCGTACGTCCCGGATTCAATTCTGTCGACGTTACTTCACGGGTATTAATATCCATTACATTCAGAACATCGGCAAAATAAGTAGGAACAACCAGTTTTTCGTTGGTCAGCACCATCGCACGGGGGCCGTTACCCTGCAACGGAATACGTTCGCGGATACCATACAGGAAATTCAGGTCATAATCCAGCATCGCCTTATTGGGATAGGCTTCAAACTTTTCACGCAAAGCCGGATGGTCGATCACACTCACCTCGTGAGTACCGGAATGTGAAATAAAGATATGGTCGTCATTACAATCGATGCTCCAGATACCGGCCGCACCTCTTTCCGGTTCGTCAACAACAACGGCACCGACAAACTCCTGCTTTTCCGTATCGATGATACTGAAAGCACTCGTATTCATCCATCCCTGCTGCAACTGCGAAGTAGGAACGGCAAAACGTCCCAGGTTATGCGACACATATACATATTTTCCGTCGGGCGTAATACAAATGCCACGCAAAGCATTACTACCGTTTGCCAGCTGAATATCTTTCACTTTGGTAAAACCATCCATTTCAATCACGGAAACACAGGCTGCCACATAATCCAGGTCCGCACGTTGTGCCGGCAAGAAGTTTGTTACATACATATATTTACCGTCTTTGCTGAATACGGCGGACTTCGGTTCGCGAAGCACATTAACCGTGCGTAGTACTTTATGATTCACCGGATCAATTTCCGACACCGTGTTTTCGAACTGGTTACAGACATAGATTGTCTTTTTATCTGGTCCGAACATCGGATGGCAGGCACCCGACCCTGTAGGGATAGCAGCTTCCACCCTACCCGATTCCAACAATAATATCTGTAACTTCCCCGTCTTCTCAAAGGTCGTCACATAGGCCTTATCGCCATCAACCAGAATACCGGTCGGCGTTTCATCCATGGGGAAAGAACGCAGTAGTTTGCCGTCGGCTGAAAATATATCCACCCGTTTCATTCCTTTTTCAGTCAGAAGCATTTCCCCTTTATCATTCAGTTTTATATCAGTTGTAAAAAAGGGCGGATTATCAGCCGATGCAAATGAAACGCAACAACTGATAAAGCATGCCATCAATGAAGTTTTTAATATGTATTTACTCGTCCTCATGGTATTATTTATTTTTTTGTGTTTTTACTATATCCTAATTCAGCCGAAATATTCTGAGCGACCTCTTTGATGCTCGCAACCGTTGAATGGAATATTTCTTTTGTTAACCTGTCTTTGGGGCCCGATATCCAGATGGCGCCACATGGATAGCCTGTGTAGTTAAAGATAGGAGCACCAACACAGATCACACCATTCAATTCTTCTTCATTATCCATAGCATACCCCAGCTTACGGACTTTTTCCAATTCTTCCAGGTAAGCATCCCGGTTAGTAATCGTCCGCGCATTATACTTCGCAAATGTCATATACGACAAATACCGGTCGCGGACCGTGTTTGGCAGATAAGCCATAATCGCTTTTCCGGGTGCAGAACAATGTAATTCAAATGATTTTCCCGGCGATAGAACAAAGCGGAACGTATGATGTCCCTGCGCCTGCTCTATAAAAATACCTTTCTCATCTCCTAGTACACCAAAACAGGCAGTCTCCCCTACTTTATCACGTAAATCACGCAAACAAGGCAATACTGTCTCCAACAAATTATGTTCATTCAACGATCTGAAGCCCAAAGTTAGCAATTTTCGGGACAGTTTGTAGCGTTTCGTGTCTTCATTATAGTTAAGATAATCCAATCGAACCAAAGTGTTCAAAATACGATAAGCAGTAGTCTGGGAGATATCCAGCTTATTCTTAATATCTTGCAGCGTCTCACCCTGTGGACGAAGCGAAAGATATTCAAGCACCGCAATTCCTTTCTCCAAATTCGGCACCTTATAATTTTCTTCTCCTTTTTCCATATTTGGAATAACGCTTTCCATATTTGAAATATTGTTTCAGATTTGAATCAAATATAAAAGAGTCACGTTAAAAACAGGTAAGATGTTTGTAAAATATCGTTAAGTATGCTGTAAAACATTCAACCTGCAAAAACTATTATTCCCGTTTGTCCGCTTCTACGATCCAGCGTTCTTTGAGTTCCCCTATTTTTTCCTATAACTTACCACAGCCAATACATTAAATAATACAGCAAAAAGACAAACGATAATGAAATGTCCGCTCAAATCGGAAAACGAGCTACCTTTCAGATAAACCATACGCATCACTTCTATAAAATAACGTACCGGATTAAATAATGTTATAGTCTGTGCCCATTGCGGCATACTGCTGATCGGGGTAAAAAGTCCGCTCAACAAAGCAAATATAATCAGAAAAAAGAAAGCCGTGAACATCGCTTGTTGCTGGTTGGACGATATAGAAGATATTGCCAGTCCCAAACCAGTAAAAGCAATCAGATAAACTGCCGCAAACAAATAAATAATCCCCATATTGCCGACTGGCAGCAAACCGTAAATAATCCATGCCACAATGGCTCCGATCGTCAACAGGATAAAACCGATTACCCAGAAAGGAATCAGCTTCGACAGCAAGAACAATGTTTTGGGGACAGGCGTCACATTAATCTGTTCGATGGTCCCTTTCTCCTTCTCGCTGACTATATTCAGGGCCGAAAGGAAACCACCGATAATCGTCAACAAAAAGACCAGGATACCCGGCACCATATAATTCTTATAATTCAAATGCGGATTAAAAAGAGCTGTTGCCCGCACTCCACTGCTCACGACAGCAGAGGTGAAACCTTTATCCCGGTTAAAATCCTGAATAATCTGCGTGAGATAAGAACTACCCATCCCTCCTTTTGTTCCGTTCACTGCGTTCGCAGCAATCAAGACATCCGCCTTTCCTTCCCGGCCAAGTTCCTGTTCAAACTTTGCCGGGATTTCAAGTAGCAGGTCCGACTCGTTACTTTCTATCGAGGTGATCGCCTGATCATAACTGGAAGACACATCGGTCAGCCGGAAATAACCGGACGAAAGAATCTTATCGACCAGCTGCACAGACACTACGGAATGATCATGATCGATCACTCCCAGATTGATATTACGCATTTCGAAATTGGCGGCAAAAGGCAGGATAACCAACTGCATCAACGGCACCAAAAAGATGATGCGCGGTAAAAACCGGTCGCGCTTGATCTGCTTAAACTCTTTTTCAAGTAAATATCGTAATGTTTTCATAACTTCTTATCTCACAAACGAGTCTTAAAACGTTTCACACTAAGAATCACCAGGAATATGACCATAAACGACAGTATTCCTATCTCCTTCAGGATGGCTCCGGCACTTAACCCTTTTATCATTACATCTTTCACTGCGATAATATACCATTTGGCCGGCACGATATTGGAAAGCCATTGCAATATATCAGGCATGTTCTCTATGGGAAATACCATGCCGCTAAGCAAAATCACCGGCAGCATCAACACCATAGCACTAATCAGCATGGCAGCCTGTTGCGTGTCGGCTATCGTCGATATCAACAGACCGAGGCAAAGGGATACCAGGGCGTACAGGATGGAAACTGCCACCAGCAGAACCAGGCTCCCCGCAATCGGAACCTTCAGCAGGAAATAAGACAGGGCAAGGATTGTCGCCACATTCACTATACTCAATAAAAGATAGGGAATCGCTTTTGCCAGAATGATATAGACCGGCTTCATCGGCGAAACCAGCAACACTTCCATCGTACCCATCTCCTTCTCCTTCACGATGCCTACGGAGGTCATCAGGGCACATATCAGTATTAATATCAACCCCATTACCCCCGGCACAAAGTTGTAGGCACCTTTCATGGTGGGGTTGTAAAGAAGGTGAGTGACCGGCGTGATACCTGCTTGCATAAGCCGCGCTTTTTCTTCTGGCTGAAGGAGATTACCCTGTATCTCCGCTTTGGCAGAAGCAATGATAGTGGTTGCATAAGCGGTCAGCTGGGTCGCTTCGTTCGGGTCGGTAGCATCTGCCAGCAACTGGATATCCGCATCCGCCGTGGAAGCATATTGGGGCGGAAAAACAACGACCAGTTTAATCTTACCCTGTTTAAAGAGGGATTGAGCTTCCGCTTCGCTGTCTACCATTTTATACAAATCAAAATACTCGCTTGCCCCCAGATGTTCGGTGATTTTCCGGCTCACTTCATCCCGGCTCTGGTCGAACACGGCAATCGGCACACATTTTATTTCCGTCGTAATCGCATAACCGAACAGAATAATCAGGATAATCGGCATAGCCAATAAAATCAACATGGTCCGTTTGTCACGGAAAATGTGGAAGAATTCTTTACGGATAAAAGATATAAACTGTTTCATAACTATTCACCTCTTGTTGCTTTTCGCGCCAGGGCACGGAACACATCATTCATATTTTCGGCATGGAAAGACGATTTCAAAGCAGCCGGACTGTCCAGCGCTTCGATTTTTCCGTCTACCATGATAGAGACACGGTTGCAATATTCGGCTTCGTCCATATAATGGGTGGTGACAAAGACAGTGATATTGCGTTCCGCCGCTTTATAGATCAGCTCCCAAAACTGGCGACGGGTAACCGGATCGACACCACCCGTCGGCTCATCCAGAAAAACAATACGGGGTTCGTGGATGATAGCGACGGAGAAAGCCAACTTCTGCTTCCAGCCTAAAGGCAACGCATCGACCAACGTGTTCCGCTCACCCTCCAAATCCAGTACATCAAGCAGTTCGTCCGTCTTCTCCGCCAGCTTTTTCTTCGGCAGACCGTAGATACCGCCGTACAAACGGATATTTTCCCAGACTTTCAAGTCACCGTACAGAGAAAACTTCTGACTCATATAGCCGATATGGCGTTTGATCTGCTCAGTCTCCTTATATACATCAAAACCTGCCACACGGGCTTTGCCGGAAGTGGGTGTCGACAGTCCGCAAAGCATACGCATCGCCGTCGTCTTTCCGGCGCCATTGGCTCCCAGGAAACCAAAGATCTCCCCTTCTCCCACTTCAAAGCTGATATGATCTACCGCGGTAAAAGTTCCGAAGCGCTTAGTCAGACTGTCTGTTTCTATTACGTTCATTGTATATATACTTTTATCAGATAAAATTCTCATATATTATGATACTGCATTCTCATATATTATACAATTCTAATATCATAATATATGAGAATTTTCTATCATAATATATGGTATTACATTTCACTCTATCGTTTTTACAAAGCCATAAAGCAATCTTCCACACTCGGCTCGACCGGTTCAATGGCGACATCTGCATATCCTTTATCTTTCAAGAACTGCATCAGGGCATTCATCTCCTTGCCATCTTCCTTTAATGTCAGATGATGGGCATCACCAAAGGCATAACAAGAATAGGTTCCCGGAAAAGAACGAAGGTCCGTCAGCAGCCTGAACATGGATGCCGACCGGACAGTCCACAAATGCCTGCCGAAAGAAGCACGGATGCCTGCCGGCGTATCGACGGACAAGCACTGGCCGGAACGCATCAAAGCAATGCGGTCGCAACGGGAAGCCTCATCCATATAAGGAGTGGAAACCATAATCGTAATGCCCTGCCTCTTCAAACGGTCCAGCATATCCCAGAACTCCACCCGGGAAACCGGATCGACACCCGTTGTCGGTTCATCCAGAAAAAGGACTTCGGGGCGGTGAATCAAAGCGCAGCTCAATGCCAGCTTCTGTTTCATACCTCCGGACAATTTTCCTGCTTTCCGTTTTTTAAAAGGTTCTATCTGAACATAAATGTCGTGAACCAGGTCATAGTTAGCTTCTACCGTAGTATTAAACACGGTAGCAAAGAAATCCAGGTTCTCTTCGACCGTCAGGTCCTGATACAACGAGAAACGGCCGGGCATGTAACCGACCATCGTACGTATCTTTTTATAATCACGCACGACATCCAGTCCACAGACGGTAGCCGTCCCTTTATCTGCCAGCAATAAAGTCGTCAGGATACGGAACAAGGTGGTCTTCCCTGCCCCGTCGGGACCAATCAGGCCGAACAGTTCGCCGGGACGTATATCCAGGGAAATATCCTGCAAAGCCTCTACCTGCCCGTAGTTCTTACTGACCGACGCTATCTTTACTCCATTCGTCCCCATTCATTTTCAATTTTCAATTCTCAATTATTCAAACACCGTTTCCCCATACTGCCCTATCTTGAGATAACCGTCGTTCTTAACAGCAATCTTGATGGCATAGACCAGATTGGCCCGTTCGTCCTTTGTCTGGATTCCTTTGGGAGTAAACTCCGATTTATCGGATATCCAGGTAATCGTTCCCGGATATTCACGCCGGTCGTCCTCTCCATAATCGGCAAAGACACGGACTGTCTGGCCCTGTTTCAATGTCGAAAGTTGGTCGGCCGTAATATAGGCACGCAGGTAAAGCAAGTCGGTGTCGGCTATTTTATACAGAGGCTTACCGGCGGCTGTCACTTCACCCGGCTCAGCATATTTAACAAGAACGGTTCCTGCCTGGGGATTTACGATACGGCTTTTCTGTAACTGGTCGTCCAGCTGCATAATCTGGTACAGGATACCTTCGGCTTCCGCATCGGCACCGCCTGTTGTCTTGTTTAGCGTAGAATACTGCGCATCCAATTGTTTTTGGAGGTATTTGATATTGTTGACGATGTCGTCCACCTGTTTCTGGTTGCCGGCTTTTGCCTTTACCAGATTCTCCATACGTTGTTGTTCCGTACGGGCGGTAGCAATCTGTTGCTCCAGGGCGGCAATTTGCTTGCGAATATCCGGTTTACGGATATCGACAGAGCGCAGACCGGCCGAGAGTTGCATTTTCTTCAAATATAATTGAGTGCTGTCGACATATCCTATCAGGGCACCGGCATCCAGGCGGTCGCCTTCCTCTATATTCAATTCCATAATCTTTCCGTTTGCTTCGGAAGAAACGAGGATTTCCGTCGCTTCAAACGTGCCGGTAGCATCGAAGTCGCCGTCTCCCCTGTTACATGCAGCCAGGCTTAATAAAGCGGTTGCTATTAATGTATAAGAATTCAATCGTTTCATATTCTTCTTCATGATTCTTTGTGATTATTCATTATTCGTTGTATACATATAATTATAGACGGCATTCAGATGCTGGATGCGATGGGCGGCAGCGGCTTGCTTCGCCAGGTCTTCCGCATTGATTTCGCGAATAAGGTCGGTGACGGAGATAACGCCGTTTGCCAGCTTCACCTCCGCAGCATTTTTGATACTGGTACGCAGGCGAATTATTTCGTCATCCGCTTTCATCAGGTCGGAGATTTTCTGTATTTCCGTATTTTGCTGCATCAGTTCCAATGAGGTATTAAACAGGAATGTCTCACGCTGCACCTCCACCTGCTGACGTGCCGTAGTCACTTTACGGCGGTCATTCTTCAAGGTATACAGTTTGCCCATATTCCAGGAGAGGCGTACTCCCGCTATATAAAACGGATTAAAGTCATCCTCCAGCATATTCAATCCCGGACGGCCATATCCGCCCTGTACAAATGCCCCCAGACGAGGCATTAAACCACTTGTAATCTGTTTGTTTTGAACTTCCAGCAAATAGCTTTTTGCATCCAGCGCCCGCAATTCGGGACGGTTTATGTCTCCGGATAACGGATTGCCCGGTATGGAAGGGACAACCAATATCCTGTCTTTATCATAAGGCTTTCCTATCAGTGCGCTCAGCATTCTGCCGAAGGCGACACGGGAGGCTTTCAGTTCGATTTCTTTCTGACGGGCATTCAAGAGTTCCACTTCCATACTTTCGCGGTCGGACTGGTTGGCCACGCCATTATCCATCATCGCCGTTATCCGGTCGATATTAATCTGCAACTCTTTCTGGAGCAATGCGTTCTGGCAAATTAGCTCCTCCTGAAGCAGACAACCGAAATAAAGCTGGTTTACCCGGTCGTTCAATGTATAAAGGTCGCTTTCCAGCTGTTCGCGGTCGGCAACAGCCTGTGCCTTTGTTAACTGCCGGGTGGAATGAATTGTTCCGCCATCCCAGATATTCTGATTCAGTTCGGCCACCACCTGATACTGGTCTTTGCTTAATGTCGGAATCTCCAGTCCCGGAACAATCGACGAGAGTTTGTCCGCATCAAAAGGTAGTTTAGTCACATCACTCTGATAGGTTGCCTTTGCATTCACCGTCAGTTGGGGCAACCAGCCTTTTCCGGCATTCGAGAGATTGTATTGCTCCGTCTGCCCGATCAAACCGAACTGCCGTATCTGGGGATAATTGGCACGGGTCCATTCATAACATTGTGTCAATGTTATCTGCTCCTGCCCTTTTACGGTACCCGACAACAAGGGGAAGCATAAGAATAAAATTACACAAATCCGTTTCATAGGGGTATTTATTAATTCGATGTATTATCGTCCGGTGTCAGCAACCGGATCATTATATCAATAACGAAGGGAATCCGTTCCCGCAGAAATTCTTCATATTTCTCTGCATCGCCTCCCATAAAAACAGCCGTAAACGGGTTACGCACCAGCATGGGGAAAACCAGCAGGCTTATCAAGGTAGTCGCCACATAATATACCGGCAGCTTCTTCAATACACCTCTCTCCATCTCATCCTCCATCTGTTTACGCATTCGGATGATTGGTTCAACCCGTGCGGGATTCTTCAGTATGGAATGATAGATATGCTCCGGATCACGCTGTAGTTCATTTATAACAAAAACAGGGAACAAAGGATTCCTCTGCAACGTTCTTACATATTGGTCGATAATCTTCGGCAGCTTCTCCAGGAAAGAGGTATTCTCTTCCATAATCGCTCCCAGGTTCGGAAGCAAGGCATCTATCAACTGGTCGAAGATCGCATCGAACAACATTTCTTTCGTACGATAATAATAATGTAAGGCCGTACGCCCGATGCCTGCTTCGGCAGCCACGTCGCCCATCTTGGTCGCTTCATATCCTTTCCTGACAAAGACCTGTTTGGCCGCTTCCAGGATTCGGTTCTCCATTGTGATTACTTCTTCTGTACTCATTGTATATCTTGTTTTATCACATTTGTCATCATTGACTGTCAAATATGTCTGACACTTTTGTTTGACAGATGTGTCAAAAGTAATATAAAAAAATAAGGATGCAACTACTGCACCCTTATTTTAATATCTTTTATACGATGAGGAGAATATTCTTTTTAATCTTATTCCCCGTATTTCTTAGCCAGACCGCCTTCGGAAGTTTCTTTGTATAAACTCGGCAGGTCATTACCCGTCTGTCGCATCACCTCTACCACCTGGTCGAAGCTCACACGATGTTTGCCGTCCGAAAAGTTCGAGAAAGTATTTGCATCCAGTGCACGCGCTGCGGCAAAAGCATTACGTTCGATACAAGGTATCTGAACCAAACCGCAAACCGGATCGCAAGTCAACCCCAGGTGATGTTCCAACCCCATCTCGGCAGCATACTCGATCTGAGCAGGCGTTCCACCAAACAACTGACTGGCAGCACCGGCAGCCATCGCACAGGCAACCCCTACTTCTCCCTGGCAGCCTACCTCCGCTCCGGAAACCGACGCATTGGTACGTACCACATTCCCGAACAATCCGGCCGTAGCCAATGCACGCAGGATACGGGAATCACGGAACTCACGGGTATCCTTCAGATGATACAACACCGCCGGCATCACCCCACAGGAACCACAGGTCGGAGCCGTCACAATCTTACCACCGCAGGCATTCTCTTCGGATACAGCCAACGCAAAAGCGTAAACCATACCACGACTTTTAATACTGCTGCCATATCCTTTGGCACGAATCAGATAGTCGGATGCTTTCCGGCGTATACCCAAGCCGCCTGGCAAGATACCTTCTGCTTCCAGGCCGCTCTGCACCGCCTTTTGCATCACGTCCCATACTTCCGCCAGGTAATCCCAGATTTCCGGTCCTTCGCATTGCTCCACATATTCCCAATAGGAATGTCCGGTCTTTTCGCACCAGGCTTGTATATCTTTAATCGTGCTCATCTCATAGACCTGTGCCGTTTTAAGTTCGTTAAAACTTTCGTTGGCAAGCGTACCGCCGCCAATACTGTACACAGTCCACGATTCCAGCTCTTCGTCATTCTCATTGAACGATTCGAACAACATTCCGTTCGGGTGGAACGGAAGAAATATCTTGGGTTCCCAGGTTATAGTCGTTTTAGCAACCGGCTGCAACACTTCCAGGATGGCAGCATCCGTCATGTGGCCTTTCCCGGTAGCAGCCAGACTACCATATAAAGTCACATTAAACCGCACGGCACCTCTGTTACGTTCCACGAACATCTGGGCAGCACGCATCGGCCCCATCGTGTGGCTACTCGACGGACCATGTCCGATCCGGTATATCTGCTTGATTGATTCCATTTCTCTTTCTCTCTAATTTTGTGTTTTCTATACTTTAAGAAATATATTACGTTTATAAAGCTGCCACAAAATTACATAAATAACCAATACGTTTGACAAGCTTATCAAAAAGGAATAATAATTACCCAGATATTGCTCCAGCCCATAAAACAAAGACTGTCCCAGGCAACTGAAATTGATGACGTTCGCCAGCATATAGGCTACAATCGAGTTCATCCCGTACACTTTCAGCCAGGTTATATTCTTATTGTATCCTTTATAATCTATCAGATAATAAAACAATCCCATCAACAGGAAGCAATATCCGCTACTCACCAGCACCATGGAACTGGTCCATATCGTCTTGATAACCGGCATCTGCAATCCCCAAAGCCATCCGGCAGCCACCATAGCAGCACCTGCTCCGAAATACCATTTCAGTTTATGGATATCACTGGTCTTATCCTTGGCAATATAGCCGGCAAACAAACCGGTCAACACCGTCACGCCAAAGTTCAGGGTACTCAAAATCCATGTATAATGATACCAAGACGCAAAAACGACTTCACCATCCACCACTTTCGCCCCATCACGAAAACGTCCTAGTACCGCCCGATCTATCCATTCCGCCAAGTTTCCTTCAGGTGTGTAATTACCACCTCCATAACTGCCGACCGTAATAAACTGCATCGCCGCCCAGTAAACAAGCAACAAAGCCACCGCCACACCGATCTGCGTCCTCCGGCTGGTATAAAGGAACAACACAGCCGTAATCAAATAACCGGCGGCAATCGACTGCAACGTATTCGAATATAAATAAATACGATCCGGATTAAGTCCCAGCAGATTTCCCTGGCACATCATACCGAATATCCACAACAACAAGATACGTTTTCCCAAGCGCCGGAAAAGAGATTTTTTGTCGGAAACACCTTTAAAACGTGACAAAGCAAACGGCATCGAAGCCCCCGACATAAAAAGGAACAACGGCATAATCAAATCCCAGGGAGAAAAACCCACCCATTGTACATGATCAAAAGCCCACATACAATCATTCAGCCATCCCACATCCGCAGCCCGTGCCAATGAATGTGCCAACGGTCCTAAAGCAACCAGAAAGAAAAGATCGAATCCTCGTAAAGCATCAAGCGACTCCAGCCGCTTGTAAGTAGTTTTTTCCATTTGTTATTATTTTAGACTTTTAAGAAAATACGTTGACGATACAAGAAATATAAGAATCCCCAGCACACAGCGATATAAGCAATCGCCCCCAGCAATGGTTGGGCTGTTTCCGGGAATAACCCGATGAAACCTCCAAAAATGGCATTTGCCGTAAAGGTAAAATTAATGAACACCTGTGCCAAGTAAATAGTGATCGAGTTCGTACCTATGACTGTAAAGAAAAGAGTCCATCCCCTACACTCCTTCACATCGACAATATAATAAAAGACGGCAAACAGTATCGCCGAGATACCACCGACCGTACAAACAAACGAGCTTGTCCACAAATATTTATTAATCGGGAAAAACAATCCCCACAACAGACCAATCACTAACAGGCAACCGCCAACAGCCAGCATATAAACAACCTTTTTCGTCTCCGTCAGTCCCTCTCTCCGCTGTTTGACAAACTCACCGGTGAACATTCCCAGCAAAGCGGTTCCGATGGCCGGCAAAGTAGATAAAATCCCTTCCGGATCATAATTGCCTCCATGCAAACGCCCCGGCAATAACAGACGGTCGATATAGCAAGCCAGATTCCCTTCACGGGTAAACAACTCCGCCCCGTTCCCGTCGGGTGCCGGAATAAATAACAGCAACCAGTAACCTATCAGGATGGCAGCAACGATCCATACCCGTGTGATCGTCCGCGTATTGACAAAAATCAGCGCACCGAACATCCATCCCAGACCGATACGCGCCAGTACGCTGGCATAACGCTGTGTCTCAAAATTCAGATTCAGCAACCCGTTATAAACAAACCCTAATACAACCAGTGTAATTCCCCGGCGAATAATCTTTTTATAAATAGCCGCTTCCGACATTCCCCGCTCCCGCTGCTTTTCCAATGAAAAAGGAAAAGAGATACCGGCAATAAACAAAAACAAGGGGAAAATAATATCTTCAAACGTAAACCCCGCCCCCCATTTGGCATGGCTCATTTGGGCAGCTATCGACTCAAAAAAAGGCGTCGGGACCAACGTCGCCAACGCAACAAAAAGGGACCCTCCCCCCATAATAAAGAACATATCAAATCCCCGCAATGCATCCAACGACAACAGCCGCTGGCTTTGTTTCTGTTTTTCCATGGTATTCAATTTAAAATCTTATAATTATTTATTTTCTTCTCTTAATGAAGCTTCTATCTCCTCTATTGAAGGTAATTGACTCTTAAAGTCGTCAGGTATCAATGTAGACAGCTGATATTCTGAAATGCCGATCGGTTGGCTACTCCCTTCCAAAGCATATTGAGCCATGATGCCCCCATGGTATTGAAAAAAAAATATCCCCCAAATCGTCCACAAGTTGTGGACGATTTACATTGTCCTGATTATAAAACATATACCAGCGACGTACATATTTCAGATTGGTTGCCGAAAAGCCTTTCATATTAGGAAACTCCGACAATAATTCACGACTAAGGGTATGAAAGAATGCACTTCCATAAGTTGCAGACTCATAACGCAAAGTTATTTCACCTCCCAAACTCCAGTAAAGATGTAATAATTCGCTGTTTACCTTTACTGCCGCCTTGATCTGTGCCTGTCTGATTTGTACTTTCAAATCCTGTACCCATCGTTTAAAGTCAGAATCTATAACAATATTATTTTCCATGTATCTGATTAACCTGTCGTACGCAAATTTATACAATATACTCGGCATTTCGATTATTTTATTCAAATAAAAAGTATTTCACATAACTTTTTCACTAGTTTTGCAGCCATTATGAAACAGCATTTGAAACCGATCATGTTCGTTGGCACTTGTTCCGATGCAGGAAAGAGTGTGATTAACGCAGCCTTCTGCCGTATCTTTAAGCAAGACGGATACCAACCTGCCCCTTTCAAGGCGCAGAATATGTCGTTGAACTCCTTCTCCACCCCCGAAGGTGGCGAGATGGGACGCGCCCAGGTAGTACAGGCCGAAGCATGCGGTATCGCTCCGCATACGGATATGAACCCGGTATTACTGAAACCGACTAACGACAAGAGTTCGCAGGTCGTACTGAACGGTAAACCGGTCGGCAACATGTCCGCCAAAGACTATTTCGGCGTACAAAACCAGAAGGAAGCACTTTTCAGAGAGGCTATCGAAGCCTTCAACCGCCTGGAATCCCGCTATAACCCAATCGTACTGGAAGGCGCCGGAAGCATCTCCGAACTAAACCTGCGCGACCGCGATATCACCAACATGCGGATGGCGATACAGGCAAACGCCTCCACCTACCTGGTTGCCGATATCGACCGGGGCGGTGTATTCGGCTCGGTTTACGGTACTATCGCACTGCTCAAACCAGAAGAACGGGCACAGATGAAAGGAGTCATCATCAATAAATTCCGCGGAGACGCATCGCTGTTTGAAGAAGGACGGACGATACTGAAAGAATTGACCGGCCTCCCCGTTGTAGGCGTTATCCCCTGGTTCCGTGACATCAAGATAGAGGAAGAAGACTCCGTCGCCCTGGATATGAAGACAAATACCTGGCAGGACGGCAAGATCAATGTCGCCATCATCCTGCTGAAACGTATGTCGAACTTTACCGACTTCGATGTCCTGGATATGGACCCGCGCTTCAATCCTTATTATACCAGCAACATCGACGAGATAGAAAAAGCGGACATCATCCTGCTGCCCGGCTCAAAGAACACGCTGGCCGACCTGCAAAGCATTCGTGCCAACGGCATAGCAGACACTATCGTCCGCGCCCATAAGAGAGGGAAAAAAGTAATCGGTATCTGCGGCGGTTACCAGATGATGGGTGCCCGTCTGGAAGATCCGGAAGGAATAGAAGGAAACCTGCCTGCCGTTCCGGGATTGGGACTACTCCCCCAATGCACTGTTATCGAACAGGAGAAAGTCACCAAACAAAGCCGTTTCACTTTCCACAACGGCTCCCCGATGATCTGCAAAGGATACGAGATACATATGGGACAAACCTCTTTACTCGGCAACGCGCCCGAAAGTCCGGTTGCCCTGCTGGAAGACGGAAGGAAAGACGGCTACTACCTGAACGACCACTGTTGGGGAAGCTATATGCATGGCATTCTCGATAATCCCGAAGTGCTCGACAATCTGGCTGAGGGTTTCAACAAAGAGACCGACGATGCCCCGTTCGATTACGCAGCATTCAAAGAAGAACAGTATGACAAACTGGCCGACCTGGTAAGAAAACATGTGGATATGGAGTATATTTACAGTACGCTGTAATCATCCCCACAACTCCCCGTTCGCCCGGATCAACAGTTTTACAGCCTCAAACTGATCATTTTTCAGAGAAAAAGATTCATAGGCTCTGCAATAGTTCAGTGAATGTATATCTGTTCCGGTATAATCATAACAACCGTTTTTCAGTAATGAACCGGCTGTTTTTCGGGGAAGCGTTCCGTAAAAGCCTGCCAGGGAAAACAAATTAAGCTGAAATTTGCATCCGTGCTCTTTCAGCTTCATCAAATCTTCCATCTTCCAGAAACCATAGCGTTCCGGATGGGCAAAAACCGGTACAAAACCATTCAATTGGATATCGTACAATTTCTCAAACAGATCACCGGGAGCCTGCAAGCAGGAAACCTCTACCAATACATGTTTCCCGTCATACGACAACAACCCTTCTTCCATCCGCTCATAGAAACATTCATCCAGCATATATTCGGCTGCCAGATGAAGGTCTATATGTATATGTGCACAGTCTTCCCGAAATGTTTCAAACCGGTCCCGAAGAAAATCTTTCCGGTTCTTAGCCAAATCAGCCATTATATGCGGTGTCAGGAAAATACGTTCCACTCCCTGCCCTTCCAGAAAAGCCAACATGGCAAGACTGTCTTTCTCTGACGAAAATCCGTCATCCACCCCGGGCAGCAGATGGGTATGTACATCAGTCATTCCCGGCCACAAAAGTTTTTTCCGGGTAAATAGATTTGAAAGAAATGTGCTCATAATATACTTATATTGAAAAACAACCTGTCAAAGATAATACAAAAACTAATTACCTTCAGATATACAAGAAACAAAAAAACAATTACTACCTTTGTGATTACTATTCATATTAATATACAATTGAATAGAACAAAATAGTACAAACCTTAAAAGAAAGATAAGATGGATGCAAATGTAAGATTGGATGCAGATAAGATAGAATTAGCGAAAGCAATCCTTTCTATCACCAGCAAAGAGGTCTTGGAAAAAGTAAAGAGCCGGTTGACAGACATTCTGGACTTTCAGGAAAAGGATGAGAAACTTGCTCCATACACCTTGGAAGAACTTTACGCCCGCATCGATCACTCCATAGCCGAATTAGATGCAGGGAAAGGCCTCCCCAGCAGTGAAGTATTTCATAAAATGGAACAAAAATATCCCTGGCTATGCAAGTAATATGGTCTCCTGACGCTGAAAAAGAACTCGATCATATTGTAGAATATTGCCTGATTACTTTTGGAAAACGAACAGCAACCAAAGTCTATCAACAAATTAAACATTACGATGAACTTCTAGCCCAAAACCCTTTGATGGGAAAACATGAAACATTATTAGAAAAATATCCACAAGGCTTCCGCAGCTTTGTGGAACATAATCATTACAAGCTCATTTATTATATCGACAAACAAAAGAATATAATTAGAATTGTCGACATTTGGGATACGCGCCGCAATCCGGAAAGCCTTGTTGAAAGATTGAAGTAATCTTCAATCATTTCAACCGGTTCACCCGCGCCACATCATCCATTTTCACACAAACGGTTGCTCCCAGTTGCTCCAGGTAAAGCAGCAAATGATTCTTCTTTATCTTCTTTACCTTGCCGGATACATGCTTCATGGCTCCGGTAAGAATTTCCACTTCTTCACCCGCACAAAGTTCATGCTCGGCTGCCTGGCCCAGGAAATCCTCGATAGCGTCTATCTCCTTCTGGCGGACAATAGCCGGTTTACCATTATAAAAGACGATACGGATAACGCCATATACCTGAAGCAGGTCACGCAACACCGTATCCGGACAGCGCACAAATATATAAGAACTGAATAACGGGACTTCAACTATTTTCACACGATCGGACCACACACGCGGAGTCCGGTGTAAAGGTAAAAAGCATTCAACTCCTAAAGCTGCAATACGTTCTTTTACCTGTTTTTCTGCCCGCGGGGCAGTATATAATACATTCCAATTGGTATTTAAAGGGGGTATCATTATCTTTTTTTTGTTTCGGGCACAAATATAGGACTATTTTTCGTATTATTGCAAAACTGTTTGCGAACACAAATTTAAATACCATGAATAGAAGAAGTTTTTTGCAAAAATCAGCCATTTCGGCTGCAGGACTTGGTTTGTCACCCCTGTTTGGAGGTGCTTATCAGTCAGTTTACGGACAAACGGCAGCGAGCAATAAAGTGAAAGTTGCCCTGATCGGATGCCGCAGTATGGGTTTCTCCAACCTGAGTAAGTTCCTGGAATATCCGGAAGTGGAATGTGTCGCCCTCTGCGATATTGACGACGAATGGCTGAACAAGCGGGCCGCCGATGTAGAAAAAAAGACCGGAAAAAAAGTTCCTCACCTGTATAAGGACTGGCGCCACGTCATCGACAACAAGGATATCGACGCTGTCATTATCGGTACCCCCGACCACTGGCACTGCCTGCCGACTATCTTTGCCTGCCAGGCTGGCAAAGACGTATATGTCGAAAAACCGCTTTCCAACACCATCGAAGAATGCAACCTGATGGAAAAGGCTGCCCGTAAATATAACCGGGTCGTACAGGTAGGCCAATGGCAACGCAGCGATCCGCATTGGGACGAGGCCGCCAATTATCTGAAAGCCGGAAATATCGGCCGTATCCGTACCGTGAAAGTCTGGGCTTACCAGGACGGCAAACCGACCCTGCCTGTTGTTGCCGACAGCCCCGTCCCCGCCGGAGTGGATTACGACATGTGGCTCGGTCCGGCTCCGAAACGTCCGTTCAATATCTACCGTTTCCATTATAACTTCCGTTTCTTCTGGGATTATGCCGGCGGCCTGATGTCCGACTGGGGCGTACACCTGCTGGATTATGCGCTCGAAGGCATGGGAGCCGACCTGCCCAGCCGCGTATTCTCCGGAGGTGGCAAGTTCGCCTATCCCGATGATGCGATGGAGACGCCCGATACATTGATGGCTACATACGCCTACAAAGATTTCAATATCATCTGGGATCATGCTTGCGGTATCAACCACGGTCCGTTCGACAAAAAAGAAGGTTTGGCCTTCTTCGGTGAAAACGGCACACTGGTACTCACCCGCGCCGGCTGGGAAGTCATCCCTGTCGTTGCCGGAAAAGAGGCACGCATGGAAGCTGTCCCCTTCAAAAAGGGAGAAGGCAAAGGCCTGTACAACCATGTCGGAAATTTCCTGAGTTGCATCAAAAGCCGCGAATTGTCCAAAGCAGATATCGCCATCGGCGCACGTGTAGCCAAGATGTCGCATCTGGCAAACATCTCCTGCCGCCTGCAACGGGAAGTGCGTTGGGACGATGCCAACAGCATGTTCATCGGTGATAATGAGGCAACAGCATTATCAAAGGCTTACTACCGCGCTCCGTGGGAATTACCCAAATTGTAAACGTAAAAATATAATTAGCAGGAAAACGCTAAACATCTTTTGATAATCAATTATTATATGTACTTTTGTTCCAGATACACGAACATATAAACTTGATATACCTAAATGAGCAGCGTTTATGCTAATTATTCGAGAGAAGACCTGATCCGTGAAATAGAAATACTGAAGGCACAAGGCACCTCTGTTAATGATGAAGAAACATACCAAAGTCGTTTTCTGAACAATGCTGTCGCATTAAGGAAAACATTCTCGGATGTTTTATCATTGTTAATAACTCCAAGCCAAAAGGATATTATTGATCAGTCTCTACTGACCATATTGAGATTTTTTAATGTAGACAGGGTATACATCGGAAATTTCGATAATGACAAACCGACTTTCGACTTCACGCATGAAGTAACCAGCCAAGGTACTATCTCCATGCGTGAAGATCTTTTAGTGGGGTTGCCCAAAGCTGATTATGCCTGGTGGATAAAAACGATCAAGGAAGGAAAAGATATCATTATCAGAGACACTGATAATATGCCGGAAGAGGCCGCTGCCGAACAACAGATACTAAAAGTTCAGGAAATCGTCTCCCTGCTCGTTATACCTATCTATTACCGAGGATACGCCAATGGTTTCATCGGACTCGATTGTGTAAAAAAACACAGGGACTGGGATGCTTTGGATGTCGAAAACCTACGGATGCTCACCGATATTATCTCCATTGCCATCGAACGCGAACTGGCGCATGGTATGGTTGAACATTCGATGAAACAAACATTGAAGAGCGAAGCCAAGTTCCAGATCATTTTCGACAAACTTCCCTGGGGTGTCGAATTATACGACGAAAACGGGTATCTGCTGGACATCAATAATGCCGACCTGGATATTTTCGGAGTGACACGCGAACAGGTAATCGGCCTCAATGCGTTCGAAAACCCCAATATACCGGAATGGGTCAGCGAAAAGCTGAAAAAAGGGGAAGATGCGGCTTTTCTCCTGGATTATAATTTCAACAAAGCAGCTGAAAAAGGTTATTATACAAGTAAACTAGCCGATGAAGTTAAACATTTAAGGGTAAAAGGCGTTGTGCTGAAAGACCGGCAGGACGTGATACTCGGATTCTTTTATATAGTCTTCGACGATACCGAAAGTTATCATAAAGCAGAAGAGATACAATACAGCCTGGCTAAACTGAAAGCAGCTGTCGACACAGGCGAATCCATTATCTGGGAATATGATGTGGCAACAGATAAGTTAAGTGCGGATTTCAGCCTGAACGATCTGATCGAGGAAAGTTCCTTCCTGACCTATCTGAAAGAAGACAGATTCAGTTCCGTACGTGATTTTATAGAAACATTGCATCCGGATGACCGCCACAGGGTTTACAACAAACAATTCAAACGGCTTGTCGACGGAGAAATCGGCAAATATGTATCCGTATACCGCCGTGTATTCGACGGCAAGGTTTACTGGCTCAATTCAAATGTCCGCGCTTATAAATATTCAGAGGACGGGAAACCCAGCAAAATAGTAAGCTACACCTCCAACATCACCGAACAACGTGAGAAAGAGCTGGAACTAATGAAAGTCAAAGAAGCGGACAAACTCAAATCGGCATTCCTGGCAAACATGAGCCATGAGATACGTACTCCGTTGAATGCGATCGTCGGATTCTCGGATCTGGTAGCCGAAACAGACGATCCCGAAGAACGGCAGACTTACCTCGACATTATCCATACAAACAACGATCTGCTGCTTAACTTGATCGGCGACATTCTGGACTTCTCAAAAATAGAAGCGGGTATGTTGAAGTATAACATTGAAGATACCAACATCAAGGAGTTGTGCATGGAAGTCTATCTGTCCGGATCGCTGAAGATAAAACCGGGAGTAAAATTACTCTTCGATAAAAACTCACCGACCGTAATCCTCAGGACAGACCCGCAACGTATCCTACAGGTAATAGCCAATTTCGTCAACAATGCGATCAAATTCACAAGCGAAGGGAGCATTACAATCTTTTATGAGACGAAAGAAAATGAAGTGAAAGTCTGTGTGCGAGACACTGGAATCGGCATTTCGGAAGAAAACAGGGCCCGTGTTTTTGAACGTTTCATCAAGATCAATGACTTCCACCAGGGCACCGGCCTGGGATTGACGATCAGTAAAACGATCATCGAATATCTGGGAGGTACCATCGGAGTAGATTCTGTTCAGGGTAAAGGTTCTACGTTCTGGTTTACGTTGCCTTTGGATTATAAAGGGATTAGTTCGTAATAACTAAAAAATAGATCATTTTAAACTCCAGGGGAAACCGATCCGTTCAAGCAATTCCCTGCGTTCAGGAGAAAGTTCGCCTTTCTTCATACTTCTGCGTTGCACGAAGCACCAACTGCCCAGCTTGTTTTCACGGGCGGTTGGCCAGCGTTGATTCTCTATATAGAAACGTTTCAGCATCTCATAATTCTCCTGCCATTTTTCATCGACTGTCCAGATAAAACCTTCGGCATCCATTTGTCTGATGCGAACAAGCGATAGCACTCCCTGTTTACGGGATCTTCGTTGCGTATTACACCACGCTCCCAACCTACCCTCCTGGCTTTTGGGCCAGTGCTCATGTTTTCTGTAGTAAACAAGCACCTGCTGCCAGTTCTCCGTCCAGAGCGAATCCAGATCCTGCTCCCATCTGAATCCGATCGAATCGAGCAACCGGGTCCTTTCTTCAGATAAAAGTCCTTTTTTCCATGCCTGCCGTTGGGTATTGCACCAGGTATTCAGTTTGTTTTCACCGCGTTTGGGACAACGGTGTTCTACGGCCATAAAAACCTTTAACTCTTCATAGTACTGCATCCAGCGGCTGTCCTGCACCTCCCATTCGAAACCGATCCGGTCCAACTGCAAGATATAATCTTCCGATAACGTCCCTTTCTTCCGGGCAATCCGTTGGGTGTTACACCAGTTTCCCAGTTTCCCTTCGGCTGCCTGCGGCCAGCGTCCCTCACGCTCCTTATATTCAATCAAACGTTCATACATCACAGGCCATGCATCCAACTCCGCCAGCATATCATCCACACGGGCACGGATATCAGACAGGAATCCCGTTACCTCAAACTCCATAAAGCCTTTAAAGCTCTTTGGGGCACGGATCGCCGGATGATAAACCAACTCCCTTGACATAGCCTCATAAACAGAACGCCCCGAAAGGTTATTGACAAAATCAAGTACTACCGGATGCCGGTCCGAACCCGCTTTCAGGCAACGGCCCAACTGTTGCAAGGCAACCACATACGACTCCGTCCGACGCAGGAACATGGCGGCATCCACTCCTTCCACATGCAATCCTTCGATCAACATATTTATAGAGAAAAGGACATGCAGTTTTCCTGTTTCCTTACGGAAACGACGCAACGTCTTCTCATTCTCCCGGTTACTAAGTCCGTTATGGATCTCGAATGTTTCCGTTTCAAAGCCAGCCTGCCCGAGCCAGTTCGATACTTCGGGAATCATATGCTGAAGATCTTCCTTGTCTTTACAGAAGACAAGCATTTTCTTTACCTCTTTCGGAAGATAACGCCGGATCAGTTCCGATGCACTCAACGAGCCGCGAAAGTCGAGACGGGCAAAGTCTATCTTGTCTTGAATATGCTTGCGCCTTTCTAAAGTACAGTCACTCCTGTTCAGCATACGCTGTACCTTATCCAGTTGGTTATTCAGATCGAATACACTCTGCACCAAGACAGGAACAGGCAGTATCTTATAATACCAGGCCATAGACAAAGACAGTTCATGGAACAGGTTTCCCTTGAAATAGACCTCTACCGTATCAAGCATCTCTTCAGGACGTATCGGAGTTGCCGACATTCCCAGTACACAGGCTTCCGGATTGTTATCTATTACTTCCTGTACGGCTTTTCCCCATACCTCGGCTCCGAAATGATGGAATTCGTCGATAATAATATGATCTGCTTTAAGCTCACCGACTGCTCCGCGATTCAGAACTAATGCCTGGAAAGTCCGGTAGGCAACATGCGGCATTGTCCTGCCGATTGCTTTTTTGATCTCGGCAATGATCGTAACGTTGGGAGCGATAACCACTATATCGTCTTCCGAATGATTGACGATATAGCGGGCAATCAGATAGGATTTCCCGGTTCCGGTCGCCTGTACAACCGCTCCGATCCTGTTTGTTTTGAATCCTTCCTCAATAGCCCGGTAAGCTGCTTCATTATGCGAAAAGAGTTCAATATGCTTTCCCGTCTCCAGACTTCTCAGATAGCTTTCATCCGAAACAGTCAGTCCATGCAGTTCAAAGGAAAGTGCCTCCGGCAGATAGCCTCCGTGAGCCAAGATACGGAACTGGTTGCAGCTGCACATTTCTCCGATTCGCTGCATTTCAGTATACAGCCTGTCCACTTCCGGCAAACCGACAGGTTCCTTATTCCATACCTCTTTCACAATGAAAGTAACGGAATCCTCCCTGAATCCTACCAGCAGACAACCGGATTCTTCAGTGACAAAATAATGATAAGAATGATAAAGATCGCAGAGTGACATTGAGAAAATATGTCAATACTAGAAATAATTGAACTATCCAACTGTCAAAGTGACTCATCTGTTACAGGTTCATTTGCCGTCTGCTTTAGCTGACGGTTTACAAGTTGTTTCTTTTTTGGCTTTAGCCACATTTTTCTCAGATAGAGAACTTTAAGAAATGGGACTAAAGTCCAAAGAGATAGATTCTTTACTAGTCCGTCAGCTAAAGCAGACGGCAAATAGACCTGTAATAGTCAAGTGAGGTTGATGACAGGATAGTTCACATCTGATA
>NZ_JAMOKS010000051.1:0-36847 GCF_023656785.1 Parabacteroides caecihominis | reverse complement strand
CCGGTGTATACAATAATACAACCTGCCACTGTCCCTTTAAAAGCTGCTTCTCCCAAGAAGCAGCTGATTCTGATCGGATTTGTATTCCTTGCCATATTCGGCGGAATCGGTTATCTGTTTATCAAAGACCTTTTCAAAACAGATTCTTATGCTTGATTCTTTTGTATTGAAGTTTTCTTGCCTTTTACAATACAGCTACAATTTTCCTGATATTGGCAAGTCTTTCAGCAAAGGACTTATCGGATTTTGCTACTTGTAAGTTGTAGTCGGATTGTATTTTGAGCAATGGTTCGGGATCAATACCTAAGGCGGCTTCAAATAAAAGCGCATATTCTGTTGAAATGGCGCGCTTACCATTTAATATTTCATTAAGCAACGTAGGAGAAATGCCCATTTGGGCAGCAAGCTTTCTTTGTGGAATGCCCCGATATTCAATTTCATCTTTCAATATTTCACCCGGGTGTATCGGTTCGGCCGGGGTCAGATTGTTAGCTATCATTTTGGGATCAACGCCTTTCAATGTAATCATAACGGCTTTTATTTGTAATGGTTTGACAATTCGATTATATTACATACGGTAACAATCGGTTCTTCCATTGATTCTTTTATGGTAAATTCGATTCGGTATTTATCATTTACCCTTATAGATGAAAGTCCCTTTTTATCTCCTTTCAGCATTTCATAATTTAGTGAATTGTATTTTGCTAGAGATGTAATATCTGGTACGCTTTTCATCAATTGAACACATTTGTGATAGCGTCTTACAATATCAGGTTGATAACGATGTTTTTTGTCATTCGTTGTTCCTTTTTCGTAAAGCTCCTGCAAATATGCTTCTTCAAATGTAACAACCATATTGTTTCGTATTTTATGCAAAGATAACATTTTCTTTTAGTATTCACAAATATGTGAATTGAAATTTCTCAATGTCACTCTGCGATCTTTATCATTCTTATCATTATTTTGTTACTGAAGAATCCGGCTGTCTGCTGGTAGGCTTCAGGGAAGATTCCGTTACTTTCATTGTGAAAGAGGTATGGAATAAGGAACCTGTCGGCTTGCCGGAAGTGGACAGGCTGTATACTGAAATGCAGCGAATCGGGGAAATGTGCGGCTGCAACCAGTTCCGGATTCTGGCTCATGGCGGTTATCTGCCGGAGGCACTTTCCTTTGAACTGCATGGACTGACTGTTTCGGATGAAGGCTATCTGAAAAGCTTGGAAACGGGAAAGCATATTGAACTCTTTTCACATAATGAAGCGGCTTACCGGGCTATTGAGGAAGGATTCAAAACAAACAGGATCGGAGCCGTTGTACAGGCGACCGGAACAGGAAAATCCTATTTGATTGCCCGCTATATCGTCAATCATTCGGAAGATGATATAGTGGTTATCGCTCCCAACGTTACGATCATTGCCGAGATCAAAAAAGCAATCGGCAGGACAATGCCGCATGTCGCCTACCGGACTTTTCAGGCATTAGTTCTGAATCGCGGAACAGTCGGTGAACTCAAAGCAAATCATATCATTATCGACGAGTTCCATCATTTCGGAGCGGAGGTATGGGGAAAGGCTGTACAGGAAGTAATAGATAACAATCCGGAAGCCCGTGTACTGGGAATGTCGGCAACTCCGATACGTCCTGAAGAGATGCTTGATACGGTAGAGGTCTATTTCAAGGGAAACCTGTTCCATGAACTGTCTTTGTCTATGGCCTGGTATTATAAGATCCTGCCTGTTCCTGTCCTGGTGCAGAGCGTATTCGATCTGAATAACCAACTGGATAAGGTACAGCGTATGCTGAACAGGAGTGACTGTACTTCTGAAAGGCGCAAGCATATTCAGGACAAAATAGACTTTGCCCGACTGGATTTTCGCGGCTCGTTGAGTGCATCGGAACTGATCCGGCGTTATCTTCCGAAAGAGGTAAAGAAAATGCTTGTCTTCTGTAAAGACAAGGAGGATCTTCAGCATATGATTCCCGAAGTCTCGAACTGGCTCGAGCAGGCTGGCTTTGAAACGGAAACATTCGAGATCCATAACGGACTCAGCAATCGGGAGAATGAAAAGACATTGCGTCGTTTCCGTAGGGAAACGGGAAAACTGCATGTCCTTTTCTCTATAAATATGTTGATCGAAGGATTGCATGTGGAAGGAGTAGATGCTGCCATGTTCCTGCGTCGGACGGAATCATATGTGGTTGCCTTGCAGCAGTTGGGCCGTTGCCTGAAAGCCGGTTCGGACCGGCATCCGGTAGTACTTGACTTCGTCAATAACCTTTCGGGCCGTTCTGTTTATGAGGCTATGTCAAGGGAGTTGGCTTATCATCCGGCGGTTCGTGCCCCAAAGAGCTTTAAAGGCTTTATGGAATTTGAGGTAACGGGATTCCTGTCTGATATCCGTGCCCGTGTGGATGATATGCTGGCGGAGTTGGATGCGTGGCCGGTAATGTATGAACGTTTAATCGAATATAAGGAACGTGAAGGACGTTGGCCGCAGGCAGCCGAAGGGAAACTGGGAAACTGGTGTAACACCCAGCGGATTGCCCGGAAGAAAGGGACGTTATCGGAAGATTACATCTCGCAACTGGACCGGGTCGGTTTCGAATGGGAGGTACAGGACAGTCGTTGGATGAACTGCTTTGAAGAACTGAAAGCATTTATGGCTGTTGAACACCGCTGTCCCAAACGCGGCGAAAACAAACTGAATACCTGGTGTAACACCCAACGGCAGGCACGAAAGAAAGGTCTCCTTTCCAATGAAAGAATCCGGTTACTCGACTCGATCGGCTTCTGGTGGGAACAGGATCTGGATTCGCTCTGGACAGAGAACTGGCTACAGGTACTTACTTACTACAAAAAACACAACCGCTGGCCCAAAAGCAATGAAGGCAAAGCCGGCAGCTGGTGTAACACCCAGCGTAAGAACCGAAAACAAGGTTTACTTTCGGCTGAACGCATCGCCCAGATGGATGCCGAAGGTTTTATCTGGACCATTGATGATGTCTGGATGGAAAACTATGAAAAACTACAGCAATTCTTTTCTGAAAACAACCGCTGGCCAACCGCCCGTGAGAACAAGCTGGGCAGTTGGTGCTTCGTTCAGCGCAGAGCCTTGAAAAAAGGCGAGCTCCCTCCTACCCGTAAAGATCTTCTGGATAAGATCGCATTTCCCTGGAGTCTGAAATAATCTGTTTAACAATTACACATATTCGTCAAAAAGCTCCTTACCTTAATCCTCTTTGATATTCTTTTGGCGATACTCCCGTATGCTTTTTAAAGAATTTCCCGAAAGTTGACTGATCCGGAAAATTCATTTCCTGTGCTATCTCATTGATGGTCTTTCCCGGCTGGCGCATCAGGCATTTAGCTTCCATAACAACGGCATTGACGATCCATTTCATGGCCGAACCACCGTCATGTTCCCTGATAACGCGGGAAAGATAATCGGGGGTCACGCAAAGCAGCTGTGCATAATATCCCACATCCCGGTGGTGCCGGCATTTTTCGACAAGCAATTCCCTGAACTTTTCACGTAATAGTTCGCTATGGGTAAGGTTGGGTTCTGCATTCCCGTGTTTCTTCCACCGGCTGTTGTCGATATCCCAAAGAAGGTTCATGATTTCGTTACGGATCATCGGTGAACGATACAAATGTGTTTCGTCGGATATATACGACTTTATACGTTCGATATATCCGATTACTCGGAGGAATTCCTGCTCTGAAAGCTCCTGTATCGGGTAAGCCCGTTTCAATTGCCCGGCTCTTGGAAGCCGTATCCCTACAGTCAGCCCCATTATTTCCGAACGGATTTCGGGCGAGAAGATGACAAGGTACCCTTTAAACCCGGGCGAATATGAAATATCGAGGATGATATCATTCGCAATAAGATGCATCGCCGTATTTTTCTGAATGTTATGTTGCTGATAATTCACGTCGATATCCATCTCTCCCGAAAGAATCAGAAAGAGTACGGATGCTTTTAAGCGCATAGGAACCCTCTCCTCTTTTTCTTCCGGGCCGGCCAGCGGATTATCGATATCAACGACAGCCAGCTGGTCTGTAAAATATTCATGGAGTACGCTTTTCTGCAAATACTCCGGCAAATTCATATCGAGTATAGTATCCATTGCGGTAGTTGACTAACAATTCTGTTGTAAAAATAATAATAAATCCACTTAAATCGGATATTGACTATACATTAACGAAAACTACCCTGTCGCGACTTTAGGTTTTCCCCGACATTTGCATACGGAACTAAACAATATCAATATTATATGATACATCTAAAAGAATTAAGTACAAAAACAAATGGTTTCGATCTTTCCCGCATCGGTTTGGGAACAATGAGACTGGCAGCAGACCAACAGGCTGGTGTCGATACTATCCATGCGGCGCTGGATGCCGGAGTGAACTTCCTGAATACCGCCGACTTCTACGGTCATGGCATTAGCGAAATGATCATCAAAGAAGCGTTGAAATCACGTAGACGGGAAGATGTATTTATCTCAGTGAAATTCGGAGGACTGATCTCCCCCAACGGTAAATTTTACGGAATAGACAGCCGTCCCGAACATGTTAAAAGTTTTCTGGCTTATACCCTGAAACGACTGGGAACCGATTACGTCGACCTTTACCAGCCCGCCCGTATCGACCCTCATATCCCGGTTGAAGATACGATCGGTGCGGTTGCCGATATGGTTAAGGCCGGATATGTAAAAAGTATCGGTATTTCTGAAGTGGACGGTGCGACGCTGCGCAAAGCAAATGCCGTGCATCCGATCAGCCTGGTCGAAGTACGCTATTCACTGATGGATCGCCATATCGAAGATGATCTCTTACCCACTGCACGGGAGTTAGGTGTCGGGGTTGTTGGTTTCGCCGTCCTTCTGGCCGGACTTATCGGAGGAAGTGCACAACAGCAAAAGCTATCGACAATGAGACATTTATCTTCCAGTGCACTCACGAACATCAATAATAACCTTACTGCAACCGAAGGACTGCAAGCAATAGCCCGCGAAAAGGGAATTACCCTGGCACAGCTGGCTATCGCCTGGGTGTTGGCACAAGGGGATGATATCATCGCCCTGGTAGGTTCAAGAACTGTCGACCAGATAAATGACTCACTGAAAGCAATCCATGTCAACCTGACCAAAAACGATCTTGAAAGAATGGAACAACTGATCCCGAAAGCGCAGGCAACGAGTTCCTATATGTTGGATATGAATCTTGACAAAAATGGTTTATTCATATAAGTTATGATCAAAAAAATTGCTTCTTTAACAGCATGTATATTCATTTTGTTACTATGGGCCGGAGGAAACACATATCTTCCGGCTTCCACCATTACAAACGGATCAAATGAAATACATGCAAACGATTCCATTATGACAGCTAAAGAACTTTATGATGCCTTCAAAAAAGATGAAGCAGCAGCTAAAAAACAATATAGTGGAAAAACAATCACGATAAAAGGCTTTGCTGTCTTTATCGGGCCGGATGTCTACGCACTTCCATCCGTGGAACTGTCGGAGAAAAAAGGAGGAAAAAGTCGGATACTTTGCGTACTTCCTTTCTCCGACTATCTTAAGTTGCGCAAAGTATCCAAAGGGGATGAAACGGTTATAACCGGAGAAGTCCGCGGCTTTTATGAAAAAGGTGACCAGGTTTTATTAAAGCAGTGTGAAATAAAATCTGCTGCCGGTACACCTTAATCAATCACTTCTGTTATTTGGATCTAGGCCTCCCTTCGCATGACCACAATCTCATCGAAGCGTTTTTGCGATGGAGTGCCGGTGATCTTTTTTCTTCATCTTTGATAATTACTGTAAGGGAATTTTACCGATAACGACCATCTGTAATTTGGGTTATTATTCCCGTAATCTATCTACAAGGTTATATCCGTAATCAGATTATCTTTGTAAAAATAAAAAGATTAATATGGAACAACTGAATGTATTCGATTGCTCGAATGTACTTATAGCGAGTTATTTCACCGATGACCGGGGATGCGCCCACGAAAACCGGGAACATACACTCATTTATTTATGTTCCGGTGAACTGGAAATTGAAGAACGCGGACAAAAAACAGTTCTGCATCCGGGTGAATGCGCTTTTATGAGACGTGATAACCGGATGTGGTTACAAAAACATGCCAATAAGGATAATCCTTATCGTTCTGTCGTATTGAAATTCACAAGACCTTTTTTAAGAGAATTTTATCAAACACTCGACAAGAAAGATATTCCGATGGAGTCGAAACGCGAAAAAGTGAGCCTGCGCGTGCTGCCGAACAATCGTCCCGATATACGTAGTTTGTTCGAGTCGGTCATTCCTTATTTCGATTCAGGGGTAAAACCATCCGATGATGTACTGAAACTGAAGATGATCGAGGGGACTTACCTTCTGCTCAATACGGACAAAAATCTCTATGCTTCGCTGTTCGATTTCACCAATCCATGGAAAATAGACATTCTCGACTACTTGAACGAGAATTATATGTACGACCTTTCGATGGAAGAAATCGCCGGTTACACAGGACGCAGCTTGGCGACTTTCAAGCGCGATTTCGCCAAAGTAAGTGATCTCACTCCGCAGAAATGGATCATCAAACGCCGCTTGGAGGCTGCACACAATTTAATAAGATCCGGCAAGAAAAAGGTTACGGAAGCCTGTTTCGATGTCGGTTTCAAAAACCTTTCACATTTCTCGAAGGTCTATAAAGAAGCATATGGTTATGCCCCTAGTGTGATTTGAAGCGGATATATCCGGAATAAATTTCAAAATGAACTTCATAACAAAACAGTTTGAGCCTCGCAGCAAAGTCGCTACGAGGCTCTCTTTTTACCTTTGCATCAGAACATTAATACAAAGAATCATGGAAACAATGAAAGAAAAAGTGGTAATGATTACCGGTGCTGCGGCAGGAATCGGCCTTGCTTGTGCCGAAGCATTTGCAAAAGCGGGTGCAACAACGATTCTGGTCGATATCAACAAACCGGAACCACAAACCCGGAAACTGACGGATGAAGGATTCAAGGCGGTCGCCTACGGTTGCGACGTGTCGGATACACAAGCTGTAAAAGAAATGGTCGATTGGATCGTCGCAACTTATGGGCATTTGGATGCTGCGTTGAACAATGCCGGTATCCAGACCCCGCAGCGACCAATGGCAGAGATTACCGATGAGGAATTCGACCGCACAGTAGCCGTTGATCTGAAAGGCGTGTGGAACTGCATGCGTTATGAGATCATCCAGATGTTGAAACAAGGAGGCGGAGCTATCGTCAATACCTCGTCGCAGGGTGGTGTGACAGGATTTCCGGGACAGGCTGCCTATATCGCTTGCAAGCATGCCGTTATCGGACTAACCCGAACGGCAGCCATCGACTATGCAGCCAAAGGTATTCGCATTAATGCCATTTGTCCGGGGGCTATCCGTACTCCGATGGCAGAAGAACTCATACGTCGTAATCCGAACCTGGAACAAGAACTGATACGCGATATTCCGGCCGGTCGTCTCGGCAAGCCCGAAGAGATAGCTAATGCCGTGTTGTGGCTTTGCAGTCCGCAGGCAAGTTTCGTGGACGGTCATGCCTTGCTGGTGGACGGTGCATTTTCAATACATTAACTTATAATACAAGAATCACAATGGGAAATAAGAATAAACAGAAAGATATCAGCCGCCGTGGTTTTCTGAAAACGGCAGCTACTATAAGTGCGGCATTGACGATACAGCCAGCAATCAATAAGGTAAAGGCAACCAGCGCTGCCCTTAACGGGAAAAGTACCTCTCCCGAAACCTTCCGAAAGATGCAGCATCGCACACTCGGTAGCGGTCGTGCCGCTATGGAAGTCTCCGCCCTCGGTTTCGGTGTAATGGGCATGACCTATAATCGTAGTCAGCATCCCGACAAAAAGGGATGTATCCGGTTGTTGCATGAGGCTGTGGATCGCGGAGTTACACTCTTTGATACAGCCATCATCTACGGCCCGCTGACTAATGAACTGCTGGCAGGCGAAGCACTCTCTGAATTCAAGGACAGAGTCAATGTGACGACCAAATTCGGACACGAAGTAATCGACGGGAAAGGCACAGGTCGTCAGGATAGCCGCCCAGAAACAGTTCGCCGCTACTGCGAAGAATCATTACGCCGCCTGCGCACCGATTCCATTCCACTTTTCTACCAGCACCGTTTTGACCGGAATGTGCCTATTGAAGATGTTGCAGGAACGATTTCCGATCTGATAAAAGAAGGTAAAATCCAACGATGGGGCTTATGCGAAGTAAGTGTGGAAACGATCCGCAAGGCACACGCCATCCAGCCGCTTACCGCCATCCAAAGCGAATACCACCTGATGCACCGTCTCGTCGAGGAAAATGGAGTGTTGGACGCATGTCGCGAACTGGGTATCGGCTTCGTGCCTTACAGTCCGTTGAACCGTGGTTTTCTGGGAGGTTGTATCAACGAATACACCACGTTCGACCCGAACAACGATAACCGTCAGGCCTTGCCTCGCTTTCAGCCGGAAGCCATACGTGCCAATATGCGCATAGTGAATGTACTGCAACAGTTCGGACGGACACGCGGTATGACCTCCTCGCAGGTCGCTCTCGGATGGTTGTTACAGAAGGCTCCGTGGATTGTGCCTATTCCGGGAACGACTAAACTCTCGCATTTGGAAGAGAACTTGCAAACGATAGAATTCAGCGTTACACCCGAAGAATGGAAAGAGTTGGAGAACATGGTAGCAGCTATTCCCGTTATAGGAGACCGCTATAATGCCGAACAGCAGAAACAAGTGGGATTCTAAATTAAATTCACGATAAACCGCAAAAACCTTTTGAATACGGCATCTTTTCGCGAGTTCTTCATATATTTGCGGCATGACAAAGATTAATCGCTGTGAAGATTTGGAGAAGCTCGTTGCAAAGATGGGATTTTTACCCTTCTTTGCGAATGGCATTGAGGATTTTTCCATTGAAGAATTTACTCCGCAGGAATTATGGTTTTCCGATGAAGAAGAGGGGCCGTGGGAATGGAAAGGCCCTGTTATCCGAAATTTCAATTGTGCTTATGGGAAACTCTTTCAGAAGAAAGCTGGGTTTGTCAGCATGGAATGGTTTCCGGAACTTGTAAACTACAGGCGTGCTATGTACAATCTGAAAGCGGAACCTTTACAAAGTATGGGTAACGTTATTTATAAGACAGTCACAGAACATGAGTCCCTCCTATCCAAAGAGATAAAAGCGTTGTGTGGTTACAAGAAGCAGCCAGTCAAAAGAAGTGTCAATCCGTTCGACTCATGGGAAACAAGCGAAACACAGGCTTTACTTAAAAAGACAAAACCCAAAGGAGATGGATTTGAAACAGTCATAACCCGGCTGCAAATGGGAACATGGCTCGTTGTGGCTGATTTCGAATACCGATATGACAAGAAGGGAGAGCCTTACGGATGGGGTATCGCCAGATATACAACGCCGGAAGTACTGTTCGGCAAAGAAAAAGTACAGGCTGCCGGCAACCGGTCACCGGAAGAGTCAAAGCAACGCTTGATAGATTACCTCACACAATTATTGCCGCAAGCAACACCGGAGCAAATTCTGAAAATACTAGGGTAAATTGGCAAACACTATTTTTATGGGGATCAGTAAAAATGGTAGATAATATGGTAATCTGTCTATGGATTCTCTTTTCTATTGAACGTAAATTTGCTATATGATTTTAGAACAAGAACTATTAATAGAAAAGAGAAACATGAAAACAAGAAAATTAGGAAACAACGGATTGGAAGTATCTTCCATCGGACTTGGTTGTATGGGAATGAGTTTTGGTTACCTCCCTATCCCCGACCGTAACGAAATGATACAGGTAATCCGTTCAGCTTACGAAATGGGTGAAATCTTTTTCGATACCGCCGAAGTATACGGCCCATATACCAACGAAGAGCTAGTGGGTGAAGCAGTTGCCCCTTTCCGGGATAAAGTGGTTATAGCCACTAAATTCGGATTTAATATATCCGATGGCAAACAAGCCGGAACCAACAGCCGCCCTGAACATATTCGCCAGGTTGTAGAAGAATCCCTGAAAAGATTAAAAACAGATTACATCGATCTGCTCTATCAACATCGTGTAGACCCGAATGTTCCTATCGAGGATGTTGCAGGAACCGTAAAAGACCTCATTCTGGAAGGAAAAGTAAAACATTTCGGATTGTCGGAAGCCGGAGCAAAAACCATCCGCCGGGCGCACGCAGTTCAACCTGTTACTGCTTTGCAAAGTGAATACTCTCTCTGGTGGCGCCATCCCGAAACAGAAATTATCCCAACACTGGAAGAGCTGGGCATTGGTTTTGTTCCGTTCAGTCCGTTAGGAAAAGGGTATCTGACCGGCAGTTTTAACAAACAGACAACATTCAGTAAAGATGATTTCCGTAGCAAACTCCCACGTTTTACACAGGATGCGCTCGATGCTAATCAGGCGATAGTTGGTTTGTTGAAAAAGATTGCCGATGAGAAAGAAGCAACGCCTGCTCAAATAGCACTGGCATGGCTATTGGCACAAAAGCCGTGGATTGCTCCCATACCGGGAACGACCAAACTACATCGCCTGAAAGAAAACTTAGGTGCAGCTAAAATTCAACTGACAGACGAAGAACTTAAAAACATCGATGAAGCCAGCTCAAAAATAAAACTGACCGGCAACCGCTATCCTGAAGAACTGGAACGGACAACCGGATTATAAAAAAGAGTCCCTTCAAGGGATAATGTCTGTTCCCACAGATAACAGCTCCATGCCCGGAATACTTCACGGACATGGAGCTAATTTTTTACCATTATTAGCAGATGTAGCTGTATCAGGTATGGCTATCTCCTTAATATTTACTAACTTTGAAGAGATAACAAATACAAAAGCAGGAACTTACATAGTAAATCGCTTCAAAAGCAATAAGTTTATGATAATACATAAAAACGAAATTGTAATAAAATCTATCCAGAAAGAAGATATACCATTATTAGATAAATGGCTAGATAAAGAATATATTAAAAAATGGTTTGGAGAAAAGGATGATTGGCTAAACGAAATAAATGAGAGGAATGGACAATACAGTTTTTTAAAACACTTTATTGTTTACTATAACGACCGGAAAATAGGATATTGTCTTTATGCTGATTGCTTTTTTCTAAAAAGTCTGGAAGAAGAAGGACACGATTTCCAAGAGATGTATGGAGATGTTGCAGAACAAAATCACACTTATGAAATCGGTTATCTGATTGGTGAAGAAGAGTTCTTAAATCGGGGTATCGGAAAAAGAATCATTCAGATACTGGAAGATAGAATTATTGAAATCGGCGGAAAAGAAATAGCCGCAGACCCAGCGGAAGAAAATATTATTTCAATAAAGGCATTACTAAGTAATGGTTTTAAGAAAAAAAACGACGGAGACTACAGGAAGATCTGCAAAATGCGGTAAAGATGATTTCCACAGTAAACTACCGTGGAAATCTTTCTGTCCTTACTCTATATTACAAATATTCACGAAAGAACTGTTCGAGTTTGTCGAATGGAATGATATTCATTCGGTCGTACAAATCCGTATGGTTCGCATCGGGGATAATCAATAGTTCCTTGTTATCACCTTTCAACTTCTTGAACGCATCCTCGCTGAAATAACGTGAATGTGCCTTCTCTCCGTGAATCATCAATACCGCACTACGGATTTCATCGCTGTATGAAAGTATCGGCATATTGATGAATGAGAGTGATGAAGTCTTGTTCCAGCCACCATTCGAGTTAAGCGAACGCTTATGGTAACCACGCTGAGTTTTATAATAACTGTGATAATCCTTCAGAAATTGGGGAGCGTCGGAAGGTAACGGGTCCACGACTCCTCCGGCAAGGGCATACGTACCATTTCTGTAATCTTCCGTACGTTGCGCATTAAGCAGTTTGCGAAGTTCGTAGCGTGCGTCGGCATCCATTGTATCGAAATAGCCGTTTGCATTTACACGGCTCATGTCGTACATCGTTGAAGTGACGGTCGCTTTGATACGTGTATCGATAGCCGCAGCATTGAGCGCCATACCGCCCCATCCGCAAATACCGAGAATACCGATACGTTCCGCATCCACATCGTCGCGGGTGGAAAGATAGTCAACCGCCGCACTAAAATCCTCCGTATTGATATCCGGGGAAGCGACGTAACGGGGTTCACCACTACTCTCGCCGGTATAAGACGGATCGAAAGCAATGGTAAGAAATCCACGTTCCGCTAAAGTCTGCGCATATAGCCCCGATGACTGTTCTTTTACCGCCCCGAACGGGCCGCTCACAGCGATAGCCGGTAACTTACCTCCGGCATTTTTCGGAATATACAGATCGGCAGCAAGAGTAATGCCGTATCGGTTGTGGAAAGTCACTTTCGCGTGATTAACCTTGTCACTCTGCGGGAACACCTTGTCCCACTCTTCTGTTAAATTTAAATTCTTTTCCATACTATCGTTATTTAAATGATTGTCTGCAGCAAATAGATTTCCCGTGATGCAAAGACGTTTACAAAGGCAAAGATAAAGGCTTATATCACACAGTCTTGTAGACAAATTACAGATATTATAACCTTAATTACTGAATGTAATGCACACTAAAATTACAGATCAGTAATAATGGTACTTTTATCAGTAATTTGTATCTTAACAGATAGTAAGATCGCACTTAAATTTGCAACAAAATAAATAGTAATACTAAAGTTGCAGCGATTATGGATTATAAAAAACTAACACGCAGGGAAGCACTTAAATATCTAGGTACAACGGTGGCAGGTATGACACTTGCCTCCACCAGTGCACTTTCGATATTTACTTCCTGTACGGAAAAAGGAAAAAAACGCATCGTATTCTATTTCACTGCTACGGGTAACAGCCTTTATGCGGCTAAGAAATTTTCGGAAACTCCGTTAAGTATCCCACAGATACTGAAAGGGAAAAACCGTGTATTCGAAGCAGACGAGATAGGGATTGTCTTTCCCGACTATCGTGCCTTTGCACCTCTAATAGTGCAAAAGTTTATTCAGGAAGTTACCCTGAAAGCCTCCTATCTGTTCTCGGTCATTACTTTCGGGAACTACGATTGCAATGTGATAGAAAGCTGGAACCAGTTTGCCATTGAGCACGGTGTACATTTTAATTATATCACCACAATCAAGATGGTGGATAATTATCTTCCCGTGTTCGACATGGACGAACAGTTGAAAATGGATAAACAAGAAGAGAGCCAGTTGGAACAGGCCGTAGCCGATGTACTGGAAGAAAAGAATCATATCCCTTCCTTAACCGAAGAAGAACGCCAACAATGTTTACGGGTCCTGCAACGTGTACCGGAATTATTTCCTATCAGCAGTGAATTACTCCTTGAAGTGAATAAAAGTAGCTGCAACGGTTGTGGCATCTGCACCAAAGTATGCCCCCGGAAGAATTTCAGCCTGACCGACAAAGGGGTGGAACATACCGGCGATTGCGAATTCTGCCTGGCTTGCATACAGAATTGTCCGCAAAAAGCAATCGTACTGAAGAGAGGGGAAAGAAATAAGGAGGCCAGATACCGCCATCCCCGTATTTCCCTGAATGAAATAGTCCTTGCAAATAAACAATAATATAACTGAAAGAAATATGCTTAGAAAAATCAGAATTACACTTGCCATCCTTTCAATCATCGGAGTCAGCCTGTTGTTTCTCGACTTTACAGGAACGATCCATGCGTGGCTCGGATGGTTGGCTAAAATACAGTTTCTGCCGGCATTGCTGGCGCTGAATATCGGGGTAGTGATTACATTAGTGCTACTGACGCTGATATTCGGCAGGATTTATTGTTCCGTCATTTGCCCGTTAGGAATCATGCAGGATGGGATATCGTGGCTAGGAAGTAAAAGGAAGAAGAATCGTTTCCGCTATTCGCCGGCGATGTCGTGGTTGCGTTACGGAGTATTGGCGCTGTTTGTTGTGGCATTAGTGGCCGGTGCAGGTTCGCTGGTTGCTTTGCTGGCACCATATAGTTCTTACGGACGCATTGTTTCCAATTTGTTTGCACCGTTATATCAATGGGGAAACAACCTGCTGGCCTATTTCGCTGAACGTGCCGACAGCTATGCTTTCTATTCGGTAGATGTATGGATGAAAAGCTTCTCGACATTCGCTATTGCTGCTATTACTTTCATCGCACTGATCATTTTGTCCTGGAAGAATGGACGTACCTACTGCAATACAATCTGCCCTGTTGGAACCATATTGGGATTTTTCGCCCGCTATTCCTGGTTGAAGCCGGTTATCGATACTGACAAATGCGTAAACTGTAACCTCTGTGAGCGCAACTGCAAAGCAGCTTGCATTAACATCAAAGAACATCAGATCGATTACAGCCGCTGCGTATCCTGTATGAACTGCATTGAAAAATGTCCTAAAGATGCTATCCATTATACACATCACTCGAAAAAACAAGCCCTTCCTACTGATAGTCGCCGCCGCTTCCTGACTATCGGCGCCACGTTTGCAACAGCCTCTGCCCTGAAAGCACAGGAAAAGAAAGTGGACGGCGGACTGGCTGTTATAGAAGACAAGAAAATCCCGAACCGCTCCACTCCTATTACACCTCCGGGTTCCCATAGCATACGAAACTTTACACAACATTGCACGGCTTGTCAACTCTGTGTTTCAGTCTGTCCCAACCAGGTACTACGTCCTTCAACCAGCCTGATGACATTGATGCAGCCTGAGATGTCGTACGAACGTGGGTATTGCCGTTTGGAATGTACCCGTTGTGCAGATGTCTGTCCGGCAGGCGCTATCCTCCCTATTACAAAAGCGGATAAATCAGCCATCCAGATCGGCCGTGCTGTCTGGATAAAGGAGAACTGTGTACCTCTGACCGACGGTGTAGATTGCGGTAATTGCGCCCGCCACTGTCCGGCAGGAGCGATATTGATGGTCCCTTCCGACCCGGACATGTCAGATTCACCTAAAATTCCGGTAATCAATACGGAACGTTGTATCGGTTGTGGAGCTTGCGAGAATCTTTGTCCATCGCGTCCGTTCAGTGCCATTTATGTAGAAGGCCACGAGATGCACCGGATAGTATAATTCTGAATATTCTTATACATTATATAATAGAGCAATATGGAAAATAAAAATAAGAAAGATATAACCCGCCGCAACTTCTTCAAAATAGTCGGTACAGCCGGAGCCGTAACTGCCGGACTGACTGCCTGCGGTGGAAGGAATAACAATACGGCTGGTGGTGAGATCCCGACAGACAAGATGACTTATCGCACAAACCCTAAAACAGGAGATAAAGTCTCCCTGCTGGGTTTCGGCATGATGCGCCTCCCGTCAGTCGACGGACGAAGTGCCCGTGAAGGCAACGAAGAGATAGACCAGGAAATGGTAAACCAACTGGTGGACTATGCCATTGCCCACGGCGTGAATTATTTCGACACATCGCCAGCCTATTGCCGTGGAATGTCGGAACACGCAACGGGAATTGCCTTGAGCCGCCATCCGCGCGATACCTATTTTATTGCAACCAAACTGTCTAACTTCTCCCCTGCTTCCTGGCCGCTGGAAGCCTCCAAAGCCATGTATCATAATTCGATGAAGGAACTTCAGACGGATTATCTCGATTATCTTTTGCTGCATGGCATCGGCATGGGCAACGGCATGGAAGAATTTGAAGAACGTTACATGAAGAACGGACTGCTCGATTATCTCGTGGAGGAACGCAAATCGGGACGCATCCGTAACCTCGGTTTCTCTTATCACGGAGATATAAAAGTGTTCGATTACCTCCTTTCGCGTCATGATGAATACAAATGGGACTTTGTGCAGATCCAGCTGAATTATCTGGATTGGAAATATGCCAAAGAGATCAATCCGCGAAATACGGATGCCGAGTATTTGTATAATGAACTAGCAAAGCGCAACATCCCTGCTATCATCATGGAGCCGCTATTAGGTGGAAGGCTCTCCAATGCACCGGGTAATATCGTAGCCCGTCTGAAACAGCGCAAACCCGAGTTGAGTGTTGCCTCCTGGGCATTCCGCTTCGCCGGAAGTTTCCCGAATGTATTGACTGTGTTGAGCGGCATGACACGCATGGAGCATTTACAGGATAATCTCCGGACCTACGCTCCCTTAGACGCACTGACCGAAGATGATTTCAGCTTCCTGCAGCAGACAGCTACCATGATGATGCAGTTCAATACCATTCCCTGCAACGATTGCAAATATTGTATGCCCTGTCCTTATGGCATCGATATTCCTGCTATTCTTTTGCATTACAACAAATGCCTGAACGAAGGAAATGTCATAGATAATACGCAGGACGAGAAGTACCGCGAAGCCCGTCGTGCCTATCTGATAGGTTACGACCGCAGTGTGCCTAAACTCCGCCAGGCCGACCATTGTACCGGTTGCAATCAATGCAGTATGCACTGCCCGCAACGAATTGACATTCCGAAGCAGATGCAACGGATAAATAGTTATGTGGAAGAGTTGAAAGCCGAAACAATGACGAGGAAATAATGACACAGTACGATACGATTTTCGTAGGTTCACACTGTTGGTAGCATCAGCCTGCCAAAACAGTCTGTACATTGGACGGTATTGATATACCAGATAGTGCTAACGGGACGGAAACTATGCTTTGCAAAATCCGTCCTATAATTTTTTTGCCCTCTGAATTACAATGTACACAGGAGCAGTATATGTTTGTTTTATTTCATTAGACTTTCTTTTCTTAAAATATCTGTATACTATAAATATAGAAGATTTATATAGAAATTCAGACAAACATTTTCTTACATTTATCTGTTAAATTTGCGCCATTTAACAAATTAAGACATATATGATACAAGCAAGAACAAGATGGATACAGCTGATGATGATTATTGGTTGTACTACTACGATGTGGATGACATCCTGTAAAAAAGAGACGTCGAATGCACAGATGAAAGCGTCTTATGCAACAATGAAAGTTTCAACAGCCAATAGGGAGTTGACCGTTCCCTATTCAGCGTCTATTCGTGGTCGCCAAGATATAGATATTTATCCACAAGTATCAGGAACCATAGAACGACTCTGTGTGACAGAAGGGCAGGTTGTACGAAAAGGACAGTTACTCTTTGTAATAGACCAAGTTCCTTATAAGGCAGCCTTGAAAACAGCCCAGGCAAACGTAGAGGTTGCAAAAGCAGCTTTAGGTACTGCCGAACTGAATTACAACAGTACAAAAGAACTCTTTGCCAAAAAAGTTGTTTCTGAATTTAATCTGAAAACAAGCCAGAATAATTATCTGACAGCAAAAGCCCAACTGGCACAGGCTGAAGCGCAAGAGTTAAATGCCAGCAACAACCTTTCCTACACGGAGGTGAAAAGTCCGAGCGACGGAGTAGTCGGTATGTTACCATACCGTGTCGGAGCATTGGTTAGCGCCAACATTCCTCAACCGCTGACAACTGTTTCCGACAATTCAAACATGTATGTTTACTTTTCCATGACAGAAAATCAACTTCTGGCAATGAGTCGTCAATATAAAAGTATGGATGAAGCTTTGGCCAATATGCCAGAAGTCAGTTTAAAACTAAACGACCAGTCTATTTATGAGCCGAAAGGTAAAATAGAATCCATCAGTGGAGTGATTGACCGACAGACCGGTACGGTGGGTGTACGAGCAGTATTTCCAAACGAATCCCGCCTGCTTCATAGCGGAGCTTCCGGTAATGTACTCATTCCACAAACTTACAAAGACTGTATCGTTATTCCACAAGGAGCAACGGTTCGCCTGCAAGATAAAACCGTTGTCTACAAAGTAGTGGACGGCAAAGCAGTTTCCACATTAATTACCGTTGCCGAAATCAATGACGGTCGTGAATATATTGTACTTGACGGACTAAAAGTCGGTGAAGAAATTATATCCGAAGGAGCCGGATTGGTACGTGAAGGAACACAAGTTAAATAAAGAATCAAAGTATGAAAGGAAATATATTTATTAAACGGCCTGTTATGGCTATTTCCATCTCCATTCTTATTTTGGCGATCGGATTAATTTCGCTTTTTACTTTACCGGTCGAGCAATATCCCGATATTGCCCCCCCTACGGTCCATGTATCGGCAAGCTATACCGGAGCTGATGCAGATGCGGTAATGAACAGTGTCATCATGCCACTGGAAGAAAGTATCAATGGTGTGGAAAATATGATGTACATGACTTCCACGGCTACCAATGCAGGTTCAGCAACTATCGAAGTATACTTCAAACAAGGGACAAATCCTGATATGGCTGCTGTTAATGTTCAAAATCGTGTAACAAAAGCACAAGGTTTATTACCGGCAGAAGTAACCCGTATCGGTGTCAGCACACAGAAACGGCAAACCAGCTTCCTACAAATCGACGCACTCGTTAGTTCTGACGGACGCTATGACAAAACATTTCTCGGAAATTACCTGGACATCAACGTCGTACCGCGTATCAAGCGTATCGAAGGTGTAGGTGACGTAATGGAGCTGGGCGATACATATAGTATGCGTATCTGGCTGAACCCCGAACGCATGGCTCAATATGGATTAATCCCGTCAGACGTGACTTCCGTATTGGGAGAACAAAATATCGAAGCACCTACCGGTTCATTAGGGGAAAATTCAAAAAATGTATTCCAATATACAATGAAATACCGCGGACGCCTGAAGAGTGTGGAAGAATTTCAGAATATCGTTGTCCGCGCTCAGGAAGATGGTTCCGTATTACGTCTGAAAGATGTGGCCAAGGTTGAATTAGGAACGTTAAGTTATGGTTTCGACAGCCAAATGGACGGTAAGCCGGCTGTAACATTCCTAATCTATCAGGTGGCAGGATCCAACGCTACGGAGGTAAATGAACGTATCGCCGCAGAACTAAAAGAAATGGAAAAAGAATTGCCTGCCGGCATGGAATTTATTACAATGATGAGTTCCAACGACTTCCTTTTTGCCTCTATTTATAATGTAGTAGAAACATTGATCGTTGCAATCATACTTGTAATCCTTGTGGTATATTTCTTCCTTCAGGACTTCAAGAGTACACTTATACCTTCTATCTCGATTATAGTTTCGCTTATCGGAACATTCGCCTGTCTGACAGCTGCCGGATTTACCATCAATATCTTAACCTTGTTCGCCTTAGTACTTGCTATCGGTACGGTGGTGGACGATGCTATCGTGGTAGTTGAAGCCGTACAAGCGAAATTCGATGCCGGTTACACCTCCTCTTACCAGGCGACAAAAGATGCGATGGGTGATGTAACAATGGCCGTTATTTCCTGTACATGTGTATTTATGGCCGTGTTTGTACCTGTAACTTTTATGGGGGGAACTTCCGGTATCTTTTATACACAGTTCGGTGTAACAATGGCTACGTCCGTAGGTCTTTCCATGATTTGTGCTTTAACGCTCTGTCCGGCTCTTTGTGCCATGATGATGCGTCCCAGTGACGGAAACAAGAGTGCTAAAAGCATTAATGGACGAGTACGAGCTGCTTATAATGCTTCATTCAACGCTGTATTGGGCAAATACAAAAAAGGCGTTATGTTTTTTATCCATCACCGCTGGATGGTATGGACTGGTATGATCGCCTCTATCATCTTATTGGGATGGCTAATCAGCAGTACAAAGACAGGTCTTGTTCCACAGGAAGACCAGGGAACCATCATGGCCAACGTCGCCATTGCTCCAGGTAGTACACTGGAAGAGACTGGTAAAGTGTTAGACAAAGTTGAAGATATCTTGAAAAACACACCAGAGATTGACCACTACTCCCGCGTAGCCGGTTACGGCTTCCTGGCAGGCCAGGGTACTTCTTACGGTATGGCGATCATCCGTCTGAAAGACTGGAGTGAACGTAAAGGCAGCGAGCATGTTTCCGATGCTGTAGTGGCTCGCCTGAATGCACAATTCGCTCAAATCAAAGAAGCGCAGATATTCTGTTTTCAGCCGGGTATGATTCCAGGCTATGGTATGGGTAACTCTATCGAGCTGAATTTACAAGACCGTACAGGTGGAGAAATGAGTACGTTCTACAGCAATGCCATGCAGTATATCGGAGCCTTAAACCAACGTCCCGAAATAGCAATGGCTTATACGTCTTATGCCATGAACTTCCCGCAGATTGCAGTGGATGTAGATGCCGCCAAATGTAAACGTGCAGGAATTTCTCCTTCAACAGTACTCGATGTACTGGGTAGTTATTGCGGTGGTGCATACATTTCCAACTATAACCAGTTCGGAAAAGTATACCGTGTAATGTCACAGGCTGCACCGGAATACCGCCTTGACGAACAAGCACTGAATAATATGTTCGTAAGAAACGGTACGGAAATGGCTCCTATCAGCCAGTTCGTAACTTTAAAACGCACACTCGGCCCTGAAGTTGCCAACCGTTTTAACCTCTTTAGTTGTATTACAGTCAATGTGAATCCGGCACCGGGATATTCCACTGGTGAAGTACAGCAAGCTATCGAAGAGATTGCCTCACAAATGTTACCTACAGGTTACGGTTACGAATACGGTGGTATGGCACGTGAAGAGGCTAGTAGCGGAGGTTCGCAAACGCTATTTATCTATGCTGTCTGCATCCTGCTCATCTACTTGATCTTGGCTTGTCTTTACGAAAGTTTCCTTGTTCCCTGGGCTGTTATTCTTTCCGTTCCGTTCGGTTTGATGGGTTCATTCCTGTTTGCCAAACTATTCGGATTGGAAAACAACATCTACCTGCAAACAGGTGTAATCATGTTGATTGGTCTTTTAGCCAAGACAGCGATTTTGATTACAGAGTTTGCTATCGAACGCCGCCGTCAAGGAATGGGTATCATCGAATCCGCATATTCGGCAGCCCAAGCTCGTCTGCGCCCGATTCTGATGACCGTACTTACAATGATTTTTGGTATGCTTCCGTTGATGTTCTCTAGCGGGGCTGGCGCCAATGGTAACAGCTCGTTGGGTACAGGAGTTGTCGGTGGTATGGCTATTGGAACATTGGCATTACTGTTCGTTGTGCCGGTATTCTACATCATTTTCGAATATCTGCAAGAAAAAATCCGTCCGCCAATGGAAGTGGAAACCGATATCCAAGTTGCGTTGGAAAAGCAAAAAAGCCAAACCGAACGTGACGGTTTAAACAATGAAAATAATTAAGATATGAAGAAAATAATTGTATTAACAACCGCAACTGCCTTACTTAGCAGTTGCGGCATATACACCAAATATCAACCGGCTACAACAACTCCGGATAATTTATATGGAGAGGAAGTTATCATCGATGATACGACAAACTTCGGTAACGTAAATTGGCGGGAACTTTTTACAGACCCACAATTACAAACACTTATCGAACAAGGGTTACAAAACAATACCGACCTCTTATCCGCTCAATTACGGATTGAAGAAGCGGAAGCGGCATTAATGTCGGCTAAACTCGCATTTCTGCCTTCATTTGCCCTTGCCCCCCAAGGAACGATAAGCAGTTTCGATGGTGGCAAAGCGACTAAAACATACACATTGCCTGTCACAGCCAGCTGGGAACTGGATATTTTCGGACGTCTGCGTAATGCCAAACAACAAGCAAAAGCGTTATACGCCCAAAGTAAAGATTACCAGCAAGCCATACGTAGCCAACTGATTACCGGAATAGCAAACATATATTATACGCTATTGATGCTGGACGAACAATTAACGATCTCACAACAAACAGAAGAATCCTGGAAAGAGACAGTTGCTTCTACCCGTGCATTGATGGATGCTGGTTTGGCCAACGAAGCTGCCACATCTCAAATGGAAGCCGCCTACTACAATGTACAAACTTCCATACTCGATCTAAAAGAACAGATCAACCAGGTAGAAAATAGCCTTGCGTTATTGCTTGCTGAAACTCCACGCCGCTATGAACGTGGTAAATTGGCAGACCAACAATTTCCGGAAGACGTAGCAGTCGGAGTTCCTATACAGATGCTATCAAACCGGCCCGATGTCCGTTCCGCCGAGCGTTCACTGGAACAGGCATTTTACGTAACCAATCAGGCACGTTCCGCTTTCTATCCCTCGATAACATTGAGCGGTAGCGCGGGATGGACTAACAATGCCGGTTCGATGATTGTAAATCCGGGTAAGTTCCTTGCTTCGGCAGTAGGTTCACTCACACAACCATTGTTCAACAAAGGACAGATCATGGCTCAATATCGCATAGCCAAAGCACAGCAGGAGGAAGCAAGTCTGGCATTCCAACAAGCTCTTCTGAATGCAGGAAGTGAAGTCAACGATGCTTTGGTTGCCTGTCAGAGCAGTAAGGCAAAAACAGCCTTGTTTGAAAAACAAATTCTTTCTTTACAGAAAGCATTGGAAAGCACATCTTTATTGATGGAATACGGCACAACCACCTATCTGGAAGTACTGACAGCCCGTCAATCACTGTTAAGTGCACAATTATCACAAACCGCCAACCGATTTACCGAGATACAAAGCGTGATAAACCTCTATCGAGCTTTAGGTGGTGGCAGAGAATAAGACAACATTTGATAATTCATAAAACTTTAACCAAACCTTACTTTACAATCGGACCTGCTTCTAATAGAAAATTTTAGTTTCTAAAAAAGCAGGTCCTTTTTATATCCAGTAAAAATGATTTCGTTTCACTACAAACAACAAAAAAGCCCCGATTCTGTATGAACCAGAGCTTTTTTGTTGTTTGCTTTCTTTTGAAAGCGGTCCGGACGGGACTCGAACCCGCGACCCCATGCGTGACAGGCATGTATTCTAACCAACTGAACTACCGAACCAATGTTTTCGTATCGCATCTCTCTCGATTGCGGTGCAAAGGTAGATAATATTTTTAATTATACAACAGTTTCACACAAATATTTCACATTGGATTGATTATTTTTTTACTTTTGTCCTCCATATAAATATAACAGACATGAAGAATACTCCAGTAGATTATCAGACTGCCAGACGAATAATAGATGGCTACGGATTACCGGATTTCGGGAAAGCAACGATTCGTGAAGTTGTTGCTATATCCACACAATTGGAACAGGAAACAAATACCGAGTTCATACACATGGAAATGGGTGTTCCCGGATTAAAAGCGGCGCAGGTGGGTGTAGACGCAGAAGTCAAAGCATTACAAAACGGCATCGCTTCCATTTACCCGAACATCAACGGTACGCCGGAAGTAAAAGCAGAAGCCTCCAGATTCATCAAGGCATTCATTAATATAGATATCGCTCCGGAATGTTGTGTTCCGGTAACCGGCTCCATGCAGGGAACATTTGCCTCTTTCCTCACTAGCGGACAATGCACGGAAGGAAAAGATACCATCCTGTTCATCGACCCGGGATTTCCTGTCCAGAAACAACAAATCGTTGTGATGGGCTATAAATACGAATCATTCGACGTATACGAATACCGTGGAGAAAAACTGCGCGCCATCCTGGAAGAACATCTTTCCAAAGGTAATATCGCTGCTATGATCTACTCCAATCCCAACAATCCGGCCTGGTTCTGCCTGACAGACGACGAATTGAAGATCATCGGCGAAATGGCAAACAAATACGATACGATCGTGATCGAAGACCTCGCCTATTTCGCTATGGACTTCCGCAAAGAGCTTGGCAAACCGTTTGAAGCACCTTACCAAGCAAGCGTTGCCCATTATACAGATAATTACATTTTACAGATATCCGGTTCCAAAGCATTCAGCTATGCCGGACAGCGTATCGGTGTGACGGCTATCTCCAATAAACTTTACCATCGTGCCTATCCGGGACTGACCAAGCGTTATGGCGGTGGTACTTTCGGTACAGTATATATTCACCGCGTTTTATACGCCCTGTCATCAGGAACTAGCCACTCGGCACAGATTGCACTGGCTGCCATGTTCAAGGCTGCCTCAGACGGACAGTTCGATTTTATCACTGAAGTGAAAGAATATGGACGCCGTGCAGAAAAACTAAAAAAGATCTTTACAAATTATGGCTTTACGATCGTTTACGACCATGACTTGGACGAGCCTATTGCCGACGGCTTCTACTTCACGATCGCCTATCCCGGAATGACCGGCGGACAGTTGATGGAAGAACTGATCTATTACGGTGTAAGTGCTATCTCATTAAGCACGACAGGAAGTAATCAGGAAGGACTTCGCGCCTGCACTTCGTTTATCAAACCGCATCAATATGATCTCCTTGAAGAGCGTTTAAAGCTATTCAAAGAAAATCATACCCTATAATTAACACAAACCCGGCATTTATTTTACACTTATTAACCCAAATGCCGGGTTTTTCGTTTGCTTCTTAACACCAAAAGCCATATATTGTCCCTGTCTAACAACAGTAAGCAATCTTCACTATGGCTACATATAATAACATATTCAAAATTACGCATAATAATCTCCTTCCTGCACAAGGAAGTATACTCATATCAGAACCTTTCCTGCAAGATGCTTACTTCCAGCGCTCTGTTGTTCTACTGGTAGAACACAATACGCAGGGATCGATGGGGTTTGTATTAAATAAAAAAACGGATCTGATTGTAAATACTTTTTTTCCGGAACTGGAAGAGTATCCGGAAATACCAATCTATCTGGGTGGTCCGGTAAGTGCCAACCGGTTGTTCTTTATCCATTCATTGGGAGATCTAATCGTACCCGACTCTGTAAAGATCAAAGATCGCCTGTATTTCGACGGTGATTTCGAAGCATTGAAACGTTATATACAGAATGGCCATTCAATTGAAGGGAAAGTAAAATTTTTCCTCGGTTATTCAGGATGGACGGAAGGACAGCTGGGAAACGAGATCAATAAAAACTCATGGGTAGTCAGCCACGCAGCTAAAGAAAATGTATTACTTGCCGATGGAGAAAGTTTCTGGAAGAACTCACTCGAACAGTTAGGCAGCAACTACGAAGCATGGACTAAATATCCGAAAGATCCTTATCTGAATTAAATTATCAAACAATCTGTTTATTTACTTTTTGCATCATCAGTACATCAGAATATCCGCTTTCTGTGATGATCCAATCTGTCATGATACCTGTAACGGTAAATCCGCAGCGGGTAAAAAGAGCTTTGCTGGCCTCGTTATCGACGGGTATATGCACATATAACTGATGCAGTTTCAGAAAAGAGAACGCATAATCCATCAGTACATTCATTGCTTCGGTAGCCAACCCGTTGCCTTGATAAACAGGTTCCAGTAAAATACCGATACCGGCACGCCGATGATGCGGTTCAAAATCGTATAGGTCAACAGTACCAATAGCCGCCCCAGTTGAACGAAGCTCGATCATCAGACGCAACTGCTTCAGGTCGAAGATATCACGATGCGACTCACGAATATACTCTTTCAGTATATAACGCGAATATGGAGACATTGTATTTCCAAGGCTCCAAAGTTCCGGATTATTTTCCCAACGATACAAAAGTTCCAGATCTTCCGGCTCCAGAGCACGGAGACGGATCGTTTCATTTTCCAGTTGTGCCATATTATTTTCCCGGTGATATTAATTGTCCGCTTTTTTTACAATAAATATGATAAGTAACTTTCTTGTCGACCAACGTATCCATAAACAGAAGTATCTGTTCAAAACGGGCATCCGGATAACAAAAAGCATAATCAGTAAACTCCTTCATCTGATTGCGGCGGCAGATAGCATCCATTACACGTTCCCCATCCAGATCCCAAAGATTTACATGTTCCAGTTCCGGCATCTGTTTCACACAGGCAGCCTTGATCGCTTCAAAATTTTCCTCACGGCAAACAACCAGTAAGCGTTTATGCTTGCTTTTGGACTTTGGCTTTACTCCCAACAAACGCAATAAAGCAGCCATTGAGGCACGCAACCCGATAGCCAGCTTGATAAAAAATCCCATCAGCCAGCCGGAATGAGGATAATATTTCTTGAAAAAGATCAACATGGCACCGTAAAATGCCTTTACATATTTCATATCGCCATGCTTGGTACTTTCTCCTTTATAATGAAGAATACGCTCGGGAATATAATAGTTTTTATAGCCACCCAACACCATCCGGTACGACAAGTCGATGTCCTCGCCATACATAAAGAAATCTTCATCCAGGAGTCCGGTCTTATCCAGCGCTTCATGGCGTAGTAACATAAATGCACCGGCCAGCACATCCACTTTATGTTGTTTCTCCTTATCCAGATACGCCAGGCTATATCTTGAAAACACACGGGATTTCGGAAACAACTTCGACAAACCGAAGATCTTACAGAACGAAACCCAGGGAGAAGGAAAGCTCCGTTTACTTTCAGGCAGGAATACCCCATGCCCATCCAGCATCTTTACACCTATTCCGCCTGCATTCGGATGTTCATCCATAAAAAAACACAAGGTTCGAAGACTCTCCTCGCCTATCACTGTATCCGGATTAAGCAACAAAACATACTCTCCGTTACATTGACGAATCGCCTGATTATTGGCCTTAGCAAATCCCGGATTATCCTTATTTTCTATAAACGTCACTTCCGGAAACCGGGGACGGAGATAATCGACAGAACCGTCCGTCGAATTATTGTCCACAACAAAAACTTCAGCATCAAGTCCGGCAACAGCAGCCTGAACCGAATAAAGACATTGCTCCAGGAAATACTTTACATTATAGTTTACGATGATAACGGAAATCTTGGTTTCGTACATAAGAATCAGATTATATTTTTATCGAGTCATTAAAACTGGTGCGGTTCACAATAGAACGTCCCAATGTTATTTCGTCCGCATACTCAATCTCATCACCAATGGAAACACCACGGGCTATGACGGTTATCTTCACATTATAAGGGGATAGCTTGCGATAGATAAAGAAATTGGTCGTGTCCCCTTCCATCGTAGTACTAAGTGCAAGGACAATTTCCTTTACTTCTTCGTTGGCTACCCGCTGCACCAGACTGTCTATCTGCAAATCGCCCGGACCAATACCGTCCATCGGCGAAATAATACCGCCCAGCACATGATAAACACCACGGAACTGACCGGTATTTTCGATCGCCATAACCTCCTTGATATTTTCAACCACACAAACAGTCGAATGATCGCGCTGCGGATCGGCACAGATGGAACATATCTCGTCATCACAGATATTATGACATACCTGACAATACTTCACTTCTTTCCGCAAGGCCAGTAAAGCGGATGCAAAGTTTTCAGTATAACCTTCGTCCCGACGAAGCATATATAAAGCCAGTCGCAAAGCCGTCTTCCTCCCCACCCCGGGAAGCGAAGCCAACTCATTCACTGCATTTTCCAATAAAACTGATGGATATTTTTGAGTCATTGATTACCTTTCTTTGCCACAAAGATAAATAATTTCAACCATATGAAATCCAATCGACCTTTTTTTACTGGAAATCCCCCTTCGGGACGTTATAACTTTGACTGATATTATTTACCACAGACAGCCTGGCCATTAAATAACAGACTGTCGATTCCGCCCCTTGATTCAAGTTTATATTATTTTCTTCCAATCCGTCATAACAGCCCCCTGTTGCCGGGTTATAAAGTATCTGATGTAAATGATTATGACCTAAAAACCAGTCAAAGGCTTTTTTCTGTTTTAACAAATAATCATTTTCCTTGAATACCTTATAAAAGGTAGCCAATGTCATGACCGTGCTGGCCACATCAATCGGTTGTTCACCGTAATTCAATCCTTTCTTTTCTTTATGCAGCCACCCTTGGTTGGATATTACTTTAATCCGATCTTCAACGAAAATCTTACTCAATAAGAAGTCAAAAGACTCTTTTGCTATCATTTTATATTCATCATTTCCGGTTGCCTGATAAGCAAAAAGCAATCCTTCCGACAACACACAATTGTCATAAGTCAGATAAGATTCAAACCATAACCAACTCCCGTCAGTACTTTGTTTATAATATCCAACCAGTTTATCAGCCAGGACATTGATTAATGAAATGAGTTCCGGACGTGGGTATCGCCGGTTATAAAAGCACACCCCCTTCAATGCAAAAGCGATACTGCGCGGAGACTGAAACAAAGATAATTTATGAAGCGTTTTCCTGAATATCTGAATCGCCTCGGCAGTCCACTCATCCGGATATTTATCCCCATGCGAGATAAAATAGCCTAAAGCACAAACAGCCCTTCCATTACTGTCTTCCAAACCAACCTCCTGATTTTGGCCGGTAAAAGCCAGTTCTTTATCCACATAATTCAGGAACGAGCCATCCGGCTGCAAACAAAATTTTATGAAATTCAAATAGCTCCTGATATACTTTTCACAAGAAACATCCCTCATTTCCACATATACCTGACAAAGTGCCATTAGAGCCCGGGCATTATCATCCAGTGTATATCCTGTTTTTATATCCGGGCGATTACCCTTCGAGAATTGGATCATAGCAAAACTCCGGCTCATCCTTTTAATATGCGCTATATTTATCGGAGGCAAGGAATAATCCAATCCATCCTTCTCCTCTAATACCTTTTTAAACAATAAAGCATATAAAATGGCAGTATTCTCCCAGGCAGTAGCCGCCGTTTTCTGCAAACCGGCAATCCTCATTTTTGACCGAAGGCTTTCACTCGCCAATAACCGGTTTGTTGCTTCAGCCAATTGTAGCGGATTCTTAAAGTCAAAAATGATTCCCGAATTATCCTTTAAAAGCTCCAATGCATGAGGTATCGGAGTGGCTATAATAGGACACCCACAACTTAATGCATAGACGAACGTTCCACTGACTGCCTGATTAGGATCGCACGACGTAAACAAGTAAACATCTGTTAGTTGCAGATATTCAAGCAATGTCGACAAATCCAAATAAAAGTTTACAAACCGGACATGATCAGTCATTCCCAACTCAGAAACTTTAGCTTTGAGCATTTCCCGGTATTTTTCCCCTTCTTCTTTAAAGACTGTCGGGTGCGTCTTGCCTATGACAACAAACAAAACCGTCGGATTCTCTTTTACAATAGCAGGCAAAGCTTCCAAAGTTGTTTCAATACTCTTTCCGGCACTTAGCAAACCGAATGTTGAAAGAACTCTTCTTCCCGAAACCCGGTATTTATCTTTTAAAAAACGCTTATCCTGATGCGCAACCAGATGCGTTCCGTGAGGGATCACATTAATTTTCTCTTCCTCCATCCCATAATCCAGCAACAAGATTCGTTTAGAAATCTGCGTCATGACAACAATAGCGTCACAGGCCGCAGCCAACTCCCGGAGATAATTCTTTAACGAAATAACAGGATTCGGCAAAACCGTATGAAAAACAATTACAATCGGTTTTGTTATAGATTTTACAAATTGCAGAAACTCGTCCTCATGTTCTTTATAAAGACCGAATTCATGTTGTATCAGGACCAGGTTTGTATCCGCATCCTGGTTGATCTTCCTGCCAATGACCGCATAATCATTGGCATCCGAAGTATTCAGCGTATATTTAACCTTATCAGAGTAAATGTGTTTCTCTGAGTCCGATTCCAACGCACACACCTTAAATGAATAAGAGTTCCCGAATTTATAAAGAATTGTCCGGATCAAATCGGCGGAAAAGGTAGCGATACCACACTCCCGCGGAGGATAAGTTGTTATGCATAATATATTATTCATTTCTTATGGGTTATTAATTCATTCACTAACTCTTGCAGTTTCACAGATATACAAGCTATACATTTATCTGCCGCCCCATAATAAATATAAAGTCTGTCATCGAACAAGGCTGTTCCGGTCGGGAAACATACTCTGTTCACTACACCCAGCAATTCATAATCCGTATCAGGAGTAAATAAAGGATAAGGCAATCGCGCCAGTTCTATTGACGGATCATTCAGATCCAATAAAGCAGCACAAGCTGAATAGACATATCCGCCCGGTGTATCATACACGCTATGATAGATCAGCAACCATCCTTCTGGTGTTTCTATCGGAGGACAGCCAGCTCCTATATAACTGGCTTCATGATCATACTGGGGTTTTAAAAGGATCTTGTTGGAGAAGTCAATGAAATAATCAGTCCAAAATTTGGTCGTTAAATCCTCCAACTTCTCCACACAAACCAATTGTATATCCGGTTTGATACGATGCATAAAATAAAATTTCCCATTAATCTTACGCGGGAAAAACACTACGTTCTTATCCGTCAGATAAATCTTCTTGCCAGAATTTGTCTTAGATTCCCGTTTGTTATACGAACGAAAATATTTACCAATCAGATGCTCATGCGACATCATCAATCTTTTGAATTGCCGGAATGTGAATTGTGAGGTGATCACTCCTTTCTTTTCAAAATGAGCCAGATCGCCAGATACGGCATATGCCCCGACAGCACTCATGCCATCATAGGCCGTATAAGTCAGATAATACACATCTCCAATTTTTACTATTCTGGGATCTTCCACTCCCTGGCTTTCATAATCAAATTCAGGACTGATTAAAGGTTCTTTATTTCGTTGAACCACTTTCAATGGTCCTTCCAGCCTGCAATAGCCAATAGTTGAATAATTCCCTTCTCTTACTGCACGGTATAACATATGTACAGTATTTTCTTCGGCTATCACAGCCGGATTCATTACACTTTCGCTTTCAAAATTCAAATCAGTACATTCAAGAATAATACCTTCTCTTTTGATGGTTACCATTATGTTTTAGTTATCAGATTAAAACCTTTGTCTTGCTTACTCGTCTTTTCACGCTGGTAGTCAGTCTGAGTTTTTGCTTTGTCAGCAGAAGACTTTTCCTTTTTCTTTTCTTTCTTACTCTCTTTACCTTTCATAACACATTGTTTTACAGCAAATTTATAAACTCTATTCTTTGCAAGTTACGGATAATAAACTCCATTCTGTTATATATGCTGAAGTATTATTCTTTAATAACTATAAGAGTTTATAATTCACATTGCACGTTTCGCCTCAAAGTGTTAATGCATTAAAAAGATATAGGCAATAAATCTTTCAAATCTGTAGAATCAAGTCATTTCTGTGAAACTATGTTATCCATGAAAATATTTTCCACTAGAAACTTGTTGTATTAGATAATAGAATATATGTTTGCATTATAATTTCATATAAAAACATTTTATAGTAGAAATAATTATCAACACCAAAATAGAATAAAATGAATACAAAAAGAATCTTCACATTACTGGTTTTAGTTGTAGGTTTCATGACTTTAGTATCCTGTAAAGGACAAGCCAAAAACAACAGTAATGAAACAACTTCAACCACGGAAGTAACAGGAAAGCAAGCAGCTGCACCTGTACATATTACAAAGGCGGACTTCCTAAAAAAGATATACAACTATGAAGCAAATCCAAATGAGTGGAAATATCTCGGAGACAAACCTGCCATCATCGACTTCTATGCCGACTGGTGCGGTCCCTGTAAGATGATCGCTCCTTCACTGGAACAGCTTGCCAAAGAATATGCCGGACAGATCAACATTTACAAAGTCGATGTAGATAAAGAAACAGAGTTGGCCCAGGCATTCGGCATTCAGGGAATACCGGCCCTTCTATACATCCCTATGGAAGGAAAGCCCCAGATGCTTCAGGGAGCAATGCCTAAAGACCAGTTAAAGGAAAAGATAGAATCAATTTTACTGAAAAAATAATTTTTTTTTCGCTTACTCTACCAACAAAAATTTTCAGGTAGACTTGATAATCTTCTCAAAAAAGATACTTTTTTCAAGTCTACCTGAAAATTTTCCCATCCAAAGGTTTATTCATAACATCTAAATATTTACTAACTTTGTCATCGTTTGTAAATCATAAAACGAAACGTCATGAGTAAATACCCATTTATGCTGATTATGTGTATGTTTATTGCACAATCAGTTTTTGCACAATCATATTCCAAATACTTCCGCCTGGCTAATCAGGATACCGTCAATTTCACCTTTACAGTGAAGAAGCCCGATATTAAAGCAATAGACTGTTATCCCCAGCGGATTACACAAATTTCGAAAAACGGAGATAATTACGAAATATCACTCACAACTATCAATCCCTACCTGGATGGAAGCAAACTGGCTAAAATGAAAGAAGCCAAGTATGACAAATCACGGGAATACGACAGAGAGATCGCCCGATTTTTACAATCTACCCCGTTAATAGATGCACAAAACGAACACGTTAGACAAATTGCCGATACACTGTTTAAGGATGAAACGCAGACCTTCATTATAATAGAGAAAGCTCTCAAATTTGTTTATACCTATTTATCACCATCCGATTCCATTGCCAAACAGATTGATGCAGGAATTTGCAGAACCGTAGATGTCAATACCGTTATCCAGACAAGGAAAGGTACTTGTAGCGAATACACGAATGTATTTACCGCATTGATGCGCTACATGAATATACCGACTCGTTTTGCTGTAGGATATTGCTATGTCCCTGAATGGAAAGCCGAAAGTACCCATGCCTGGCCCGAATGCTATATAGAAGGTGCTGGTTGGTGTTCTGTCGATCCGACTTTCCCATCGTATATCAGCCCGCATTTTGGTATGGTTAGGATGCGTTACGGGATAGATTACGAAGACTGCGACATCAAAACCCTAAATTATGACATCGAACCGATTGAGTTTACCAAAAGATAACCATTATGACAACAGAGAATAAAATAAAGTACTTTGAAAATCGGGAAGATTGGAGAAAGTGGCTAGCAGATAACTTTGAAACCAAAGATGAAATTTGGTTTGTCTTTCCTCAGAAATCATCAGGTAAAAAAAGCATTATATACAATGATGCCGTTGAAGAAGCCCTTTGTTTCGAATGGATTGACAGTACGATAAAATCGCTTGACAAAGAACATAAAATTCAGCGCTTCACGCCTAGAAACCCTAAAAGTACATACTCGCAAGCCAACAAAGAAAGACTTAAATGGTTATTGGAAAATAAAATGATACACCCTAAATTTGAGGATAAAATACGAGCTATTTTGTCTGACCCTTTTATTTTTCCAGATGATATAATTGACAGATTGAAAGCAGATAAAACAGCATGGAAAAACTATCAACACTTTTCCGACCCATATAAACGTATCCGAATTGCATACATTGAAGCAGCCAGGAAACGGCCTGAAGAATTTGAAAAACGATTAAACAACTTTATCAATAAAACGAAAGAAAATAAAATTATAACAGGATTTGGGGGGATTGGAAAATACTATTAATCCCAATAAAATGCAGGTACGAATTTTACTTCTGTTTTCTAAATACAAGACCTATATATAACAAACAAACCAACAACACCGCCCCAATCACCAACATCCGCTTGGGATAAGAAAACTCCACAGTACTACCTTTCTGAAAAGAATCAGAACCGGCAAAACAGTTCTCATCTACAGAACCAGAACTAACAATCGACTCAACCACCTCCTCCCCCTGTTCCTTAATAGCGACATGAGTAACAGACTGCACCCCATTCAACCGACAGCTATCGAACACAATATGCTCTATATCGATCACCTTATTGCGGGAAGCCTGATACAGATTTTTTAACAACATACTATCACTATGAATACTATGCACCTCCTCCCTTATCTCCCGATGTTGCACACTACGCCGCCCGGCACTACAACCGGGCAGCAAAACAGCCAACAAACCAACCAAAACAAATAAACTTCTACCCCACATATCCATACCTATCCCCCCTTCATTTATTAATGATCACCTGATAACGATTCTCTCCATTTACCCGAAACGCCAAATGCAGGAACTTCTTTCGTTTATAAAGAATTGCCTGATCGAAAGGTAACTTACAATAAAGTAACACATCCAGCAACTCCTTCGGATCAGGCACATAACAATCCGCAGCCTCCCCCTTCACATGCTGGCTCGAAGGCACGCCGCCCACCAACCTGTTCACCTCCGGACTCCGGTAACCGCTTGTGATCGCAATCGGCTTCCCATAAGCCACCCGCAACGGCTGTAACAACCGTTTCACCAACTCCATCATAACCTGCTTCACCTCAAACGACGGCTCATTCAGCAACCCGTTCTCTACCGCCACCCGGCTATACGTCATTTCTTCCCAGGTAAAATCCCTACTTATCCTCTCTTTCATTTTGTACCGATTTGATTTTATACGAATAATCCACCCCAAACAAAGCTCCGGCAAATGTGCAGGTTTCCCCAAAAGCCACCAGCACACTATTATGAATCTCCCCTTTCGGGGCAATCCAGAAACCGGAGAAAAGAAGAACAATCCCGCTCATTACGAGCAGGATTGCCATTACCAATTGAATAGTCAGTCTTTTTTTCATACGTTCCCCTTTCCTCTTTCAATCAAGTAATCCTCAATTTACCATTTTCAATTATTCAATTTCCGGTCTGTCATCTCCACCGGAACCTTCTTCTTTTTTAGGTTTCGTATCTTCATCCTCTTCAAACTTCACGATCTCACTCATCCAGCGCAGACTGGTACCCGGCGAGAATATCACCCGTGCCTTTTTTATCAGGGAAGCATTGAAAGCATCCGCCGTCTCCGCACCTTTCGAACGAATCGAAAGACGAAAACTACCGAACTCACCCACCTGTACAATACTACCCGAACGAAGCTCCAGGCTCATCGCCCAGTTCAACGAATCAAGTATCGCCTTCACATCAGCACTCGACATCGCCGAGCGGCTGGAGATCAATTCACACAACTTATCCATATCGCAATAGTTCGACGACCGCGCCATCGCATAAGTCTTCACCTTATCCTTATCGTCACCGCTAAGAACCTTGCGCTGCACCTTTCTAAATTTCAGTGTCATAGCTTTTCTATTTTAATGATTAATACTACTGTTTCCAGGGGAACGATACAAAGGTACAGGTAGGAATATATGTGAAGATCGGCGCGATAGCATCATGTAAAACAGTATATAATAAGACTTTAGGAACATTCAAAATCTTAAAATACCATTTTTCGCGAACCATCACACCGATAGATTCAGGTTCTTATTTAACGTTTATCAGGGAAATAATGATTATTACGTGAGGTTCTTAGGGATAGATTTAGGTTATTTAATGACTTCTCGCAACAAATTTGATACCCTTTCGGGTATTTCCTAACCAAAGCCACAAAAATAAATACCCGAAAGGGTATCAAACAAGAAATATTCATTATATTTGTACCCGAAGAGGTATCAAAAATGAATAACTTATCATTAAATGAATATGTAAAATCAAAGCGCAAGTCGCTTGGATTATCACGTGAAGAGTTCGCGCTGAAAGCAGGTGTCGGACTCCGTTTTCTTCGCGAACTAGAACAAGGAAAAGAAACCTTGAAAATGGATAAAGTAAATCAGGTATTAAAACTGTTCGGAATGCAACTTGGTGCCGTACCTATGGACAGGAATAATTTAATAGAACCATGAAACAAGCTAAAATTTATATGTATAGTAATTTTGCAGGTATTCTTACGGAAGATGAAAACGGTTACAGATTTATCTATAATCCTGAATATCTCTTAAGTAAGGATGCTGAACCGATCAGTTTAACAATGCCTTTAACAGATAAGCCATATATTAGCAATATATTGCATCCGTTTTTTGATGGATTGATTCCTGAAGGTTGGTTATTAGATATTGTTGAAAAGAATTGGAAAATCGACAATAGAGATCGTATGTCTTTATTACTGGCCTGTTGTAAAGATTGCATTGGTGCAGTTAGTGTTCAATCCTTTTAATACACAATTATGGAAAGATGTTTATATTGCTATCAGCCATTAGAACAACACGAAACAGACTTTCATTCGCGATGTTCAAAAAAAATATTTGGAACAGTTATACCTCCTGTTCTCCCTTATAGTAAAGCAGATATTGAATCGTTAGCTTTAGAAGTTGTACGTTCGCAAGTTACTATCACAGGTGTACAACCCAAACTATCTGTTGATCTAAAGAAAGAAAAAGGAGGAGAAAAACGTTTTACAATTGTAGGTTTATGGGGTGGCTATATCCTTAAACCACAGACTGAACAATACGCCAACCTCCCTGAGAATGAAGACTTAACGATGCATTTAGCTAGATTAGCAAAGATAAATACCGTTCCTCACTCACTCATACGCTTTAAAGATGGTTCGCTAGCATACATTACCAAACGAATAGATCGAGACAAAAAGGGCAATAAAATACCAATGGAAGATATGTGCCAGTTAACAGAGAAACTAACAGAACAGAAATACAAAGGTTCCCATGAACAGATAGCCAAGAAGATTGTAGAGTTTTCAGCGTACCCAGTCCTAGACTTGATCAATTACGTTGAGATTTTATTGTTCTGTTATCTTACAGGTAATGCAGACATGCACCTAAAAAACTTTTCCCTCTATAAAAAGATAAAAGAAACCACACTAACGCCTGCTTATGATCTCTTATCGACTAAGCTGGTCATACCTGAAGACACAGAAGAACTTGCTCTGACTCTGAACGGAAAAAAACGAAAATTAAAGAGATCTGACTTTGACAATCTATTAAAAACAATGAAAGTTGAAGATAAGGTTATTGAAAATACATACAACAAATTTAGAAAAGTATTACCGCTATGGTATGATTTTATTGATATTTCATTTTTACCAAATCAAATGAAAATAGATTATAAGGCTTTAATAGAACACAGATCTTCCATATTAAACAAGCGATAATAGGAAAATGGCAATTCCACATCCCGTTCTATCACATCAAACAGGATTTCACTTGAGTCTGTAAATTAAACTGTGTCAGCAAAGACAAGAAATAAAATATTAACTTTGCTACCACAGTTTTTTTATGAAAGAAGAATTTGATTTTGAGAGTATCAAGAAGAAGGCAATCGCCCAACT
>NZ_JAMOKS010000050.1:0-38187 GCF_023656785.1 Parabacteroides caecihominis | reverse complement strand
CATAGCATGTTGTTCGCCCCCTTCGGGGACGTACCATCCGGCTGATATTGAATCCCCCGGCTTCACCGGGGGCTATTCACAGTTAGTCCTTTCAGGACAAGCAGCGACACTAAAACATTCAAACCTGATAAATACTGAAACAAAAATCAACAAACAAATATATGGAATTCTCTATTCGTATCACAGCCGTGATACAAAAGAAACTCAATTGTGAAACAAACGGAATCCATCTGTGAAACAAAAGGAATGCAACTGTGATATGCATTACTTTGTATCCCAATATAAACCCTCCTTTCTTTGTAATACTTTATACTGAACGTATCTTTTTTTTATTTTTCAGTTGTAAGTTGTAACCAAATTGCCGAACTTGCGTCCATAAGGTAGGATGGAGTTGTATAGCGACGCATATTACATAGAAAGAGTACAAGCGGGAGATACAGGATGCTTTGCCTGTCTGCTCGATAGATACAGTCGTCCGGTTCATTCGTTAATCCTTAAAATGGTACACAGTAAGGAAGACGCGGAAGAACTGGCGCAAGATGTATTTATGAAGGTCTTTCGTAATTTATCGTCTTTCAAGGGCGATTGTAGTTTCTCCACTTGGATTTACCGGATTGCCTATAACACGGCTATTTCGGAATTGCGCAGGAAGAGACAGGAATTTGTCGCCATTGAGGAATCGCAGATCAGCAATGTATCGGAAGAAGAGGTCAGCGAGATGTTGGGACGTACTTCGACGACCGAACAACTCGATAAGCTGGAGGCAGCCCTCGAACAACTCCCCCCGGACGAAAGGGCACTGATACTGCTCTTTTATATGAAAGAGAAAACGGTGGACGAACTGACCGTGATAACCGGTCTTGGAGCATCCAATATCAAAGTGAAGTTACACCGCATACGGAAAAAGTTATTTGTATTAATTAAAGGAATGGAGGAAAATTAAATATGGACAGCAACAAAAAGAATCCTGATATACTGGAAAGCCTGTTCAGGCAAATGCCGGAAGAAGAGTTGCCCGCATCATTCCGTCTGAATGTGATGCAGCAGATTGCCAAAGAAACCGTCAAGGTTAGGAAACGGAACGAATGGTTCGGGTTGGCTGCCGTCATTGTGGCTTCGCTGGGGATGCTGGGGATGGCTGCCGCTTTCCTCTTCTACATGGATTTTCCACAAATAACCGTGCCGAAAATAACATGGCCGAAAATCGACCTCCCCATCTTTAGTTTTTATTTTTATATCGGAATACTAACGTTGTTCCTGCTATTCCTTGACTATAAGCTGAGGAAGGTATTTCGCAAGGATGAGTAAAGACGAAACGGGCCCCGTTCTCGTAGGTGGGATCAATGGAAAGAGTTCCGCCCAGATGGTCTGCGATCAGTGTACAGATAGATAACCCCAGACCGGCACCGGATTTATAGTCGTCCAGTTTTTCAAAACGCTGGAAAACGGCGGACTGTTTCTCTTTCGGTATGCCACAACCGGTATCGGTCACAGAGATACGCACTTGTTTACCTCCTTCTTCGACTTTATAAGCCAGGTTGATCTCTCCTTCCTGCGTAAACTTGGCAGAGTTTGTCAGCAGATTGGTCAGGATTTGTTGTAAGCGCAACGTATCGGTATGAAGTGTCACGGGAATGGTATCCGGGGTAAAAGTCAACTCCACTCCGTCCGGTATCCGGTGGCAAATACTGTCCAGGGCACTTTGACAACATTCAATTAACGGGTAATCATCAAATTTGAAGTTCAGATCGCCGGTTTCCATACGTGACAGGTCGAGTACATCGTTCACCAGGTTCAGCAACTGCTCCGTGTTATTATGGATAACGGAAGCATATTCCTCCCGTTCTTCGGGTTCAGTCGAGTCATCAACCAACAGGCCTGAAAAACCGACAATCGCATTCAAAGGCGTACGTATCTCATGACTCATATTGGCAATGAAAGCACTCTTCATCCGGCTGGCTTCTTCGGCCTTTACTCTTTCCTGTTTCAGATTATTCCTGGATTCCAGCAGGGATTGTTTCTCCTTCAACAGTTCGTTTTTCAGCCGACGCGCCCGCTGGTAATACCAGAAGAGAACATAAGAAAGATACAACAGGATAAGGGCCACGACAGTAAAGAAAAGGAGCAATTGCTGTTTTTGTTCCATACGTTCGCTGTTCAGTTGCATTTCGTGTTCCTGCTCCTGTCGCTCGTTCAGTTCGTGCAAAGTGCGAAGCTGGTTGATCTGCCGAAAGAAAGTCTCCTTATTCCGCTGTGAGTTCAGTTCATATAATTTATCATACAATGTCAGAGCCTCTTCCGGACGGCCTTGTTCCTGCAATATATCCGCTTTGAACTGCAAGTCTGCCTGGATACATTCTGTCTTAAAGACTTCATCTATATATTTAATGGCAAGCGGGATATTGCCGATTTCCCTGTAATAGTGCGCCAACGCTGCCAGATAAGTATTCTGTACATAATCATCTTCCGTTATGATATTACCGACATATTTTGCGGCTTCCCCCAAAGCCCATTTCGCTTTATCCGGCCTGTGCTCCCTTACATAAAAGTCTGAATAGAAGCAATAAAGCAACCAATAATCTCTACCGGTCTTAACCATCACCCCGTCCCGATGATTCATCTCTTCCACTTCGTCGATCGCTTTTTTATAACGGGCCAGTATCTCTTCTGTTTGTTCGGGAGGACAGACACGGATTGCACATTCTGCCTGATAGGAGGTTATGCGCATCTTCGTATCAGCCCTTGTCTCATCCCGGCAATCGGCTTTCTTCAGCATCTCGAGTCCTTCCTGAAAAGCGACCACCGCATCACTGTCACGCCGTATCGCCTGATAAATCAATCCCAGACTTTCAGAGCAGCGAAGCAAGCCGTACGAATGTTTAAGCTCGCTTGCCAGACGATATTCATTCAAGGCTTCGTTCAATGCCAGTTCATAATCATGCGACCACAACAGATCCTGACAGGAATAACTTTTGACATCAAACAAAACATTCGAATATTCGTTCCGGCTTTTATCGATCGAATCGACCTTCCTGCTCCAGAATAACAAACTATTGCGGTTTCCGTCATTATAATAATAGCGGGACAAACTCCTTAATGCCATATACATGGCCGGAACCGAATCGATTCGTGCCGCTTCCAGGTAACAACGTTCAAGCCAGGAAACTTCTTCCGCATGTTGCCCATTTAAAGTAGAAAGACGAAGCAGGGCCGGTATAACCACATGGGGACAGGAGGTTTGTGACAATAATGATTTCAGACTATCTGTTTCATGTGCTACCCGGTCATTGTCCAATCCCGCCCAAAGAGAGAAAGATGAAATGCCACAGCATAAAATCAGTATTACAAACAAACTTTTCCTTTGATATGTAGTCTTCTCTTTCATTTTTTGTTCGATTGGGATGAAACCTCTTCGGTAAGTTCTAAATTACAGGGATGGACGAATACAAAACGCGCTCCCTTCGTATAAGAAGAATCTATGTATAGCGAACCGCCCAACTGGGCAGCAACAATCTGACAAATAGCCAATCCCAGCCCCGTACCTTGTTTAAATTCATCCAGTTTCTCAAAACGTTCGAATATTTTCCGATGCATTTCAACAGGGATACCGCAACCGGTATCGGTTACAATAAAACGGACAACTCCGTTTTCCGGGTCGGTTTCAAAAGAGAGCTTTACCTCGCCTTCGCAGGTAAATTTGATCGCATTCGAAAGCAAATGCCCCAAGAGCTGGTGCATACGGAAACGGTCGGTATTCAGTAGATACGACTCTAAAGAAGAAGAGCAGGTCAGTTTTACTCCGGGTAAAACTTTCTCTTCAAAAGAATCCAGTATTTCATGACAAATCTGCACGGCATCCCATTCCCTTATCGTGAAACTGAAATTACCGGATTCAAGACGTGACAGGTCGAGCACATCATTTATCAGGTTCATCAGCAACTCCGAACTATGGTTGATAGTAGAAGCAAAGGCAATCTTCTCGTCCTCCGGAAAAGAATCATCAACCAGCAACTCGGAAAAGCCGACAATCGCATTGAGCGGTGTGCGTACTTCGTGGCTGATATTGGAGATAAAAACCGTTTTCAACCGGTTAGCCTCAACGGCTTCCTCTTTGACTGCGCGCAATTGTTTCTCTGATTCGACCAGTGAATCTTTTTCGCATAATAATTCATTTTTCAACCGGCGGGTACGGCGATACAAACGATACAGGAGGAAAACAAGAATCAAGAGTATACCGACCGTAACCAAAACATGATAGAGCTGACGCTGTTTGGATGCGATCTGTGCATTCTGATATTCCAGTTCACGCTCTTGATTTTCACTATCGTTCAAATCATTCAGTAGGCGAAGTTGAGCCATCTGACAGTTGAATGCTTTATTATTAATTGCTGCGTTTAACGCCAACAACTTTTTATAAACCCAAATGGCTTCCTGCAATTGTCCGGAGTTACGCAGTACCTGTATTTTCTGGAGCATCATATCCAGATCATCTTCCAACTCCAATGCTTTATCAATCGCCGACAGTGCCTGCCGGTTGATTGTTACCAATTCCTTCAAAACAGCTAGTTTCTCTTCAGGTGTCTTTGCTTCTTGCAGAACATTACGCAGACTATCTGTCCGGACTCTTCCCCGCTCGTTCTGGGAAAATGCGGAAACAGCGTAAAGTAAAAGAACTACAACACATGCGAATTTTATACCCCTTTTAAACAGACTTTTCGTCTTCATGCATATTTTACTTACGGCGATTGGCAAACTTACAAATAAATATTTATAACGGACGGAATAATCAAAGATATTTTTCTGTAAGTTCTTTTGAATTTCAATCTTTATGCCCATCACCCATGACTATCTTATCGTTTCCGTTTCAGCAAGGATGCGTGAAAATAAACCTGGCCCCTTGCGTATAGCCGGCATCCACACGGATCGTACCTCCCAAAGCCCCGGCTATAGCCTGGCTGATTGAAAGTCCGAGGCCGGTTCCCTGCTTGTATTCATCCACTTTCTCAAAACGTTTGAATATTTGTGTGACTTTGTCGGCAGGTATCCCACAACCGGTATCCGTTACGATCAAATCGACATTCTTTTGCTCCTGCCCGATATGGAATGAAAGGTTTATTTCGCCTGCTTCCGTAAATTTAGCTGCATTGACCAACAGGTTTACCAGCAGTTGTTGCAGGCGTAGCGGATCCGTATTCAATATAAAAGAGGGAACTTCGGGAGTAAAATTCAGAGAAACACCTTCGGCAACCCGGTGACGAATCGTTTCCATCGCATTCCGGCAACAATCGCCCAGTTCGACAGGGCGAAGGGAGAAACTCAGGCTCCCGGCTTCTATCTGCGAAAGGCATAATACGTCGTTTACCAGATTCAGCAGTAATTCGGTGTTATTACTGATAATAGAAGAAAACTCCTCCTTTTCTTCCTGCGTGCAGGAAGGGTCAGACATCAGGCTGGCAAAACCGACAATAGCATTCAGCGGTGTACGCACCTCATGGCTGATATTGGCTATGAAGGTAGTTTTTGCCTGATTCGCCTCTTCGGCTTTATCTTTTGCAATACGCAGGTTCTTTTCCGATTCAATCAATGCTTCCTTTTCTTGCAGTAACGCATTTTTCAAACGGCGGGTACGACGGAATGACAAGTAAAGGATATACAATACCAGCAACAAAATAACAGAAACCGACATAGAAAGGATTAGCTGATGTTCTTTTATATTCACATTCATCTGGCTGATCTCCAGCTCTTTCTTCTGTATTTCCTTGTCATTCAGATCATATAATGTACGAAGCTGGTTGATCTGACGGGTAAAGGCCTCGTTATTGATCTTGGAAGTCTCCGAAATTACATCTTTATACGCCTGGATGGCACTAGCAGCATCTCCTGATTCGGATAAGATATCAGCTTTCAATTGGAGGCAATCGGGAGTTTGCCAACTTTCCAGCAGCTGGTCGATATATTTGTGTGCTACGGCATAGTTTCCAACCTCCTTATTATAACGGGCTTGTATATAAAGGTATGCAAATACGGCGAAATCATTACCGATAGTTTCCTTCCCGACAAACGATTCGGCACAATCCAGCGACTTACGTGCTTTTTCAAAATCTTTCCTTTTCAGATAGTATTCCGCATAAAACGAATGCATGATCCAACGATAACGATCTACCGGGTAGATGGCACCGGTATTTCTATTCACCGCCTCCTGTCTGTCGAGCAGATTTTTATATGTAGCCAGCAAGACTCCGGCACTATCCAACTTATTAATGCGTAAAAGCGATTCCAGCTGATAGGAAACCAGGCGAATACTGACTGTCAGGTTTTCTCCTATCTCCTCCTGTTTATCCAGAGCAGCCTGATACACAACGACAGCATCACTGTCCCGGCGGATAGCCTGGTAAATATGCCCCAGGTTCTCTCCGCAACGAATCTGCCCGTAGGTATGATTCCTGCTGCACGCCAGGTTATAGAGACGGATGGCCTCATTCATAGCCAGTTCATAATTCTCCAACCATAAATGATCCAGGCAAACATAACTGTAGGCTTCAAACAAGCCATCCGAAAGTTCTTTCCGGCTTTTACCGACAGAGTCTATATATTGGGCCCAATAAACGACACTGTCCGATTTATTATCATCATAATAATAGCGGGAAAGATTTGCCGCTGCCGCATATACGGCCTGTACTGAATCGACCCGGTTACCGATATCCAATAATCGATGCAAATAACCGACTTCCTCCGGTTTCTGCCTGTAAAGGTCGGATAATTCTTGTAATGTTTTTATAGCGACATCGGGCGAAGGACTATGAGACAGGATGTCTTTCAGACTATCCAGACGTGTTGCGCGGTTTGTTGCTGCACCCTTTATACATATAAATATACAAAGTATACAAAAGAGACAGAGGGGACCCAGTTTTAGTTGCTGGCGAAAACGAGCTTTATGCATAGTATAGAATAATAAGGTGCAAAGATAATATTTTTTGCCAAAACATATTAATAATCAATGCATCTTATGAAATAAAAAGCAAGTGATATAAAGCATAAATTCCAAGGCAAAACTATTGTATATCAGAAAAAAACATTACCTTTGCCCCGATTTTTGAGAGATGACAACATAATGTCTAACTTACTAATTAAAACAAACTTAAGTATTAACAATTAGAGAATGGAAAATTTAAAGAACATTCAGCCGGTTGAAGATTTCAACTGGGACTCCTATGAAAAGGGAGAAACTTACGGTGACGTAAGCAAGGACGACCTTGTAAAAACGTATGACGAAACCCTGAACACTGTAAAGGATAAGGAAGTCGTTATGGGAACCGTTACTGCAATGAACAAACGTGAAGTTGTAGTGAACATCGGTTTCAAATCAGACGGTGTTGTATCAATGGCGGAATTCCGTTACAATCCGGATCTGAAAATTGGTGACGAAGTAGAAGTTTACATCGAAAACCAGGAAGACAAAAAAGGACAGTTGATCCTTTCTCACAAGAAAGCTCGCGCTACACGTTCTTGGGATCGTGTTAACGAAGCTCTTGAAAAAGACGAAATTATCAAAGGTTACATCAAATGTCGTACGAAGGGCGGTATGATCGTTGACGTATTCGGTATCGAAGCATTCTTACCGGGTTCTCAGATCGACGTTAAACCGATCCGCGATTACGATGTATTTGTAGGTAAGACAATGGAATTCAAGATCGTAAAGATCAATCAGGAATTCAAGAACGTTGTTGTATCTCACAAGGCTCTTATCGAAGCAGAGCTTGAAGCACAGAAGAAAGACATTATCTCTAAACTGGAAAAAGGACAGGTTCTGGAAGGAACTGTTAAGAACATCACTTCTTACGGTGTATTCATCGACTTGGGTGGCGTAGACGGTTTGATCCATATCACAGACCTTTCCTGGGGCCGTGTTTCTCATCCGGAAGAAATCGTTCAGCTTGATCAGAAGATCAATGTTGTTATCCTTGACTTCGATGACGAAAAGAAACGTATCGCTCTCGGCTTGAAACAACTGACTCCGCATCCTTGGGATGCTTTGGATCCGGACTTGAAAGTAGGTGACAAAGTGAAAGGTAAAGTGGTTGTTATGGCTGACTACGGCGCATTCATCGAAATCGCTGCCGGCGTAGAAGGTTTGATCCACGTATCAGAAATGAGCTGGACTCAGCACCTGCGCAGTGCTCAGGACTTCATGAAGGTTGGTGACGAAATCGAAGCAGTTATCCTGACTTTGGATCGTGACGAACGTAAGATGTCTCTGGGTATCAAACAGCTGAAAGCTGACCCATGGGAAGATATCGAATCTCGCTTCCCGGTTGGTTCACGCCACACAGCTAAAGTTCGTAACTTCACTAACTTCGGTGTATTCGTAGAAATCGAAGAAGGCGTAGACGGCTTAATTCACATCTCTGACCTTTCTTGGACTAAGAAGATCAAACACCCGAGCGAATTCACTCAGATCGGTGCAGAAATCGAAGTTCAGGTACTGGAAATCGACAAAGAAAACCGTCGTTTGAGCTTAGGCCACAAACAACTGGAAGAAAATCCTTGGGATGTATTTGAAACTATCTTCACAGTAGGTTCAATCCACGAAGGAACAATCATCGAAGTACTTGACAAGGGTGCTGTCGTATCTTTGCCTTATGGTGTAGAAGGTTTCGCAACTCCGAAACACCTGGTAAAAGAAGACGGTTCTCAGGCTGCTGTAGACGAAAAACTACAGTTCAAGGTAATCGAATTCAACAAAGAAGCAAAACGTATCATCCTTTCTCACAGCCGCATCTTCGAAGATGAACAGAAGGGTGCTAAGAAAGATGCTCCTGCTGGTGACAAAAAACCGTCAGCAAGACGCAACAACAAGAACGAAGAAGGTTCTGGAATGGTAACCGGTCCGGTTGAAAAGACTACACTGGGTGACATTGAAGAACTGGCTGCTTTGAAAGAAAAACTTTCAGGTAAATAATCAGTATCACTGATAACCGATATAAAGGAGTTGTTTTTTCGAAAACAACTCCTTTTTCTTTATTTCCTCCCCCTATTCACTCACTCAATAATGAAAGGCTATATATTTGTTGACTTTCATCTATTTTTACTCGTGATAAGTTTGCGTATTTTAAATTAATTACAGAACTTTGTTGAAGTTACTTGAATATTATGATCATGGACGAAAACATAACAAACAAAGGCATCACTATCCTCATCGCAGAAGATGAAGAAAGTAATTTCTTATTATTAAAAACAATTCTGAAAAAGCATTGTAACGTACTTCATGCTAAAACGGGAGTAGAGTTATTGGATATCTATAAGGAGCAACATGCAGATCTGATCCTTCTGGATATTAAAATGCCGGAAATGAACGGGATTGATGCATTAAAGGAAATCCGGAAATTTGATCAGGACATACCTATCATCATGCAATCGGCTTATGCCTTTGAGAATGACATGGAAGCTGCCCGCCAGGCCGGAAGCAACGGGTTTGTAACCAAACCTATCAACATCAAGGAGCTCAAAAGCGTTCTCTCCAGCTTCTTGCCGCAGTTGACATGGTAATTTCTTCGAAAATACAAAATAAAAAAGGAGATGCTTATTACAAGTATCTCCTTCTTATTTTAAATAAACGTTTACCTACTCATTAGCAGCTTCTGCTTTTTCGCATTCAGCTGCCTGTTCTTGTGCACCATAATAAGCACAATCTTCACCAATACCGATAAGCTGATTGATTGCATGTCTCTTATCCAAATCTGTGAAATAAGTTTCAACGACTTTATAAATATCGAAACCTCCCGTCGATCCGGCTGCCAGATTCAATGACTCTACCATTTTCTTAGCTGCATTGTGAATTTCTTTTTTGTCAATAAGATGCAACTCATTGCTGTGAATTAGATTCTTTCCCATGATGTTTGACTTTAAAGTTATACTCGCTTTTATTAATAACTACAGAATAAACAAGTTACTTCTACTTGCTGTTTCTTTACAGCTTTAAATATACAAACATCTTCTTATTTTCATACAATTTCATCCCTTTAATTTCATAGAATCTTCAAATTATCCTAAAGTACGGATATTTTCAACATTTCGCCATCCCAAATAAAGGTTTGGCCGGGTGTGAGAAAATGATGATGACGTTCAAAAGGAATAATAAGATTTTTTATGAAGCAATAAATGAACAATATACCATAAACAATGGTTTTTACAAATCATCGGGGCATTGTCTGTAACAAAAAATGTCAATACGCGTTCCATATTTCTTCATTGTCACACCATATTTCCACTGCCTGAATATCATAAAGAACGATGTTTTAACTTTATACACAAAATATTATAGGGTGATGTCTTTAAATGAAAACAAATTGCATGTAGGAAATAATGACACCATTGATTCTATAAAAAATGATTTAACTATCTATGAGGATGTCAAACAAATTCCTATAACTCCGTATCCGTCATATATACAATACGGACTGGTTATGCTTTGCTCTGAAGGGAGTGCTAGAGTTAAAGTTCATACACATGAACATTTGCTTATAAATAAAGAACTTATCATTCTTCTACCTGGGCAACTCGTCTCAATAAACGAGATAAGTCCTGATTTTAAGATAAGCGCTTTTTCCATATCACAATCCTTATTTAATGATGTATTAAGCGGCATTCATAGATTTTCGCCACATTTCTTTATTTATATGCGAAATCATTTCCACTATAAATTAGTGGAAAGCGAGAGCATTAACTTTGAAAATTATTATAATATGGTTTGTACCAAAGCCAGATCTGCCTCCAACCTGTATCCCCGGGAATCTGTGATTCATGTATTACGCATCCTCTATCTGGACTTGTATAATACATACAAGATCAGTTCCCTTCCTTATATTCCAACAATGGACATGCATAAAAAAGAGCTTGCAGACAAATTCTTTTATCTGATTATGCAACATTACAAAGAGAACAGGGAGGTCGCATTCTATGCTAAAGAACTATGTATTACTCCTAAATATCTGACAACGATAATAAAAGCTGTCAGCGGAAAATCAGCGAAAGACTGGATACTGGAATATATCATACTGGAAATAAAAGCGCTATTGAGAGATTCTTCTCTCAATATCCAGGAGATTGTTGTAAAAACAAATTTCGCCAATCAATCTTCTCTTGGGCGGTTTTTCCGTAAACACACTGGCATGTCTCCTTCCGAATACAGAAGAAGCATGATGGAAACATATTATTAATATTAAACAACATATCTAATAACTAATAAAATAATGTCATGAACAGAAGTCAATTAATCAATGAATTAGCGACAAAAACAAATCTCAATAAACGGGATGTAACAACCATTCTCGATGCTTTTACCGAAATGGTTGCAGAAAAAACAAAGGCAGGCGACCGTGTTTTCATTCCCGGTTTCGGTTCATTCAAACCACGTCTGCAAACAAGCCGTCCGGCAAGAAACCCCAGAAACGGCGATGTTATTCAACTTACACCGCGAACGATTGTACATTTCAAATGTGCGTCTCTCTTAATAGAGAAGATGAACGGAAAATAAATGAAGAAAAGGGCTTATTTCAAAATAAGTCCTTTTTTTATTACGATTTGTCATACTTATCGATTAAAAAGTATCTTTGCAGCCACAAAATAGCATGAAAAGGTATTATGACAGAGCAAGAGATCAGAAGATATTTACGACAAATGAAGGAAGAAGACTCCCAAACTGCCTTGCAGAACTTCTATGATCTATGCTTTGACCGTTTTTTCCGTATTGCTTATTACTACCTGAAACGGGAAGAATGGGCGCAGGAAGTCGTGCTCGACGTATTCATGAAAATCTGGGAAAAGCGAGAGTCACTACAAACGATAGTCAATCTGGAAGATTACTTCTTTGTTACAGTAAAAAATGCAGCACTGAATTATCAGGCAAAAGAAGAACGCCAAAAACAGATTACCGAAATAATAGCCGATAAGATAGCCGACCAGGAAAATTCACCGGAAGAAATCCTTATCAACGAAGAACTTTTTTCCCACTATGTCAAAGCACTGGACCGTCTACCGGAAAAATGCCGGGAGATATTTATCCGCATACGGGAAGAAAAACAAAGCTATGCACAAGTCGCTAAAGAATTAAAAATCAGCATCAATACAGTTGACGTACAATTACAAAAGGCTGTAACCCGACTACGGGATATGTTATCACGCTACCTGAAGCCAGACAAGAACGGATCATAATCTTAACTTATTTTCACCAAATCGACATAGTGAGTTCCAGCGTACATCTCTGTCTTTATTTATGAAAACAATAATTAAACAGATAAAGAAAGGATGACACCTGAAAACGACAACTTTGATAAGATTCTGGAACAACTGGTCGCCTCTACCCGTTCACCGAGAGGACGCTTCTCCGCTAAAAACAGTTGGAAAATACTGGAAAGGCGTATCTCTCCTACCAGTGGAAAAATAAAATTACTCCGTATCGCAGGAAGCGTTGCAGCCTCCATACTCATCTGCCTAGCCAGTTGGTATACATATGATTATATCCAATCAGGCACCATACAGACTATTTCTACCCTGGCTGAAATACGGGACATTACACTACCCGACCAGTCTGTTGTCACCCTGAACCGTTACTCTACACTTAGCTTTCCTTCCCGTTTCAGGGGAGCCAAAAGAGAAGTCCGGTTAACAGGAGAAGCCTATTTCGATGTAGAAAAAGATACCAGGCACCCATTTATTGTAAAAGCAGAGTCCGTAAACGTACAGGTACTGGGAACCCAATTCAATGTGGAAGCCTATCCCGAAGACCCCGAAATAAAAACTACCCTGATCGAAGGTTCCGTTGCCGTCAGCATACCGGAAGAAAACCGGCGAATCGTTCTTTCTCCCAATGAAAGTGCCATCTATAACCGGTTACAGAAAAGTTTGCAACATGAAATAAATCCCAAAAGCAACAACGATATTGTCTGGCGAAACGGCCATTTCCTATTCGATTACCTGCCATTGCAGGAAATAACCCGGCAGCTTTCACATGCATTCAATATAAAAATAGAAATTACCGATCCCGAACTCCGGAATTACCATATACGGGCCAACTTCACCAATGGCGAAAGCCTGGAAGAAATGCTCGAATTATTAAAAGAAGCTGGCAATTTTAATTACACAATAACAAACAATACTATCATTATCAATACTAAGTTTTAGTAAATTATGAACTATTCCATACATTACCCGCTTTTCCGCATCAGTCTCATATGTCTCTTGTGGGTTATTTTCGGGAGAACTCCTCTTGATGCCCAAAATAAAGATACATTATTAAATTTCAGTATCCGGAATGCTGCTTTAGACAAATTCGTAAAGCAGTTGGAAGATTCTACCGGCTTCTCTTTCATCTACGGAGAAAAGATACAGCTTAAAAAGCCTGTAACCCTGGATATGACTCAATCTCCTATCACGGATATTCTACACAGGGCTTTCGAAAACGAAGCAATCGCTTTTAAGATCTCTGGAAAATATATCTTATTAGATAAACGGGAAACACCCGTTAACCGCAAATATACAATCAGCGGCTATGTTACAGACGGGATATCATCAGAAACACTGATCGGTACGAATATCTTTGAACAAAACAGAAGGATAGGAACTTCAACCAACCCTTTCGGATTTTATAGCATTACGCTTCCCGAAGGAGATGCAGCACTTTCATTCTCCTACCTTGGTTATGCCACTCAAATATGCCGGTTCCGGTTGGAAAAGGATACCTTGCTGAATATCCGGTTACTGACCGACAATCAGTTAGAGGAAGTAGTCGTCCTGTCTAACAAAAGAGAAACCGGGATCCATGCCACTGCGATGAGTGCCCTTGATGTCCCGATGAAACAAATCCGCAACACACCTGTTGTTCTGGGAGAAGCCGATTTACTGAAAACAATCCAGCTGTTACCCGGCGTACAGGCGGGTATGGAAGGATTCAGCGGTTTGCATGTACGTGGCGGCGGACCGGACCAGAACCTGATCCTGCTGGATGGTATTCCGATCTACAATGCAGATCACCTGCTGGGCGTATTCTCGATCTTCACCCCGGAGGCCATGAAAAAAGTGACTCTCTTCAAAGGCTCCTTTCCTGCCCGTTATGGCGGACGATTATCGTCTATCATCGATATCCGCACCAATGACGGCGATATGCAAAATTATCATGGAACGATCAGTGTCGGCCTGCTGACCAGCAAGCTGCATTTTGAAGGACCGATCATAAAAAATAAAACTTCTTTCTGTCTGACAGGACGCCGCACCTATCTGGACCTGGTGGCCAGACCTTTTCTGCCGGAAGATAAAAAATACAACTATTACTTCTATGATATCAATGCAAAAGTAAACCATAAGTTCTCCGACAAGAGCCGACTCTTCCTCAGCTTTTATAAAGGAAAAGACCATTATGATTACAAACGGGATAAGGAATACGACGGCTATGACGATGGTCCGCGTCTGTATTTCTATAACAGCAAAATCGACATCAACTGGGGAAATACTATTGCAGCCGGACGCTGGAATTATGTGTTCAACAATAAGTTGTTCAGTAACACGACTGTAGCATACAACCATTATCAGATGTCAATGGCTGACAGTTATAAAAAAGAAGCCACCGGAACTGAGAAAAAGACCAATGCCGATCCCATGCACAACGAAACCTATACATATAATTCCGATTACCGGTCAGGGATACATGATGTTAGCATCCAGGCAGATTTCGACTATACGCCTGCCCCGAACCATCATATCAAATTCGGCGGCTCTTATCTGAATCATACGTTCCGCCCGGAGGTCACAACCTCAAATGTGAGAGAAGCAGAAAACGGATCAGTAGCACAAGATACCGTCTATAAAGATTCTTCTAACAGTAATCTGTATGGCCATGAATGCGCTTTGTATGCAGAAGATGACTTCAACATAGGTACCCGGTTAAGTATTAATGCAGGTATACATCTTTCCTTGTTTTACACCCAGGGGAAAGGTTATTTCTCAGCACAACCCCGCCTGTCCGCCCGCTACCGCCTGAACAAGGACTATGCAATAAAAGGTTCATTTACTCAAATGGAACAGTACGTACATTTATTATCGTCGTCAGCCATCTCACTACCAACTGATTTATGGGTGCCTGTTACTCAAAATATCCGCCCGATGCGGTCATTTCAATATGCTGCCGGGGGATACTATACAGGGATAAAAGGATGGGAGCTGTCGCTGGAAGGTTATTATAAAGATATGCATAATGTTCTGGAATATCAGGATGGTGCCTCTTTCTTCGGAACCTCAGGAGGATGGCAGGAAAAAGTGGAAATGGGCCGCGGACGTTCTTTCGGGCTGGAAATACTTGCGCAAAAAACATTGGGAAAAACAACCGGCTGGCTGGCCTATACAATTGCCAAAAGTGACCGCCAATTCAAAGACGGCAGCATCAACTACGGAGAACGTTTCCCCTATAAATATGACCGTCGCCACAATATAAATTTTTGTGTGAACCATCAGTTCAGTGAACGGTTCGATATTGGACTCACCTGGATATTTAACACCGGAGGGGCAGCAACATTAGCCGAACAGCGTACCGGGACAATAAACGGAAACTTGCTCGATTATATAGAACACCGCAACAATTACCGGTTACCCGTCAGTCATCGATTGAACCTGGGAGTTAACTTCCATAAAAAAGTACGCCGGGGCACACACACCTGGAATATATCTGTCTACAATGCCTATAATGCCATGACTCCCAATTTGATCTATCTGGAAGAAGAATACATCGGACAAGAACATATTGGAGAAGGAGGTGTGCCTGAAACAACTTGGAAAAGGAAAACAAGGTTGATCAAACAGACTTTATTACCCTGTATACCTTCCGTCACTTATACATTTAAATTCTAAAACAGAAAATGACATGAAAAAGAATTTATCCTATCTATTATTCATACTCTATACATCTCTTTTCTCAGCTTGTGAGAACGAGATACCCTTCCGAAGCAAAATTCAAAAGCCCCAACTGCTCATGAATGCCTTTCTGGAGGCCGAAAAAGAAGAGAATCAAGTTTACCTGCATATCATTGATGACGAAACAACAACATTAGTGAGCGATGGAGCCGTCACGATCTATGTCAACGGAGAGAAGAAAGAAGTTGCTGAAGCCGAATTGATCTCCGCCAGTTATAATGACTCTACAAAATACTGCCGCGTGAAAACCCGGTTTCTCCCCGGTGATCTGGTACGCCTGGAAGCAGCTGCGGAAAACGGGCAATATCACGCCTGGGCTGAAGTAAAAATACCCCAACCGATCGAAAAGATTATACGGGTAGATACCCTTCTGACTAAAATTAAAATAGGATATTATATGGATAACTGCATCCGGTACAGAATCACATTCAACGACCGACCCGGAGAAAAGAACTATTATCAACTGCGCATCCAGGAAAACACTTACCGGACATATCCGGAGGAGGGAACAACATACGGGCCGGAAATCATGTATTTGGATATAATCAATCAAGAAGATATCGTGTTGACCGATGGTCATCTCAGTACTGCCGATGATGAAGAATTCGGTATCCTTGATATGACCGTCCAAAATGTGAACAATGTATTCACCGACAGTCGTTTCGAAAATGGATCTTACACGCTTAATGTATACACCCGTTACTATGATCACAAGAACATGGATGAAAAGCTGTTTGTAGAGACAGATGCCGTCATCCGGCTACTCTGTATCACCCAGACAGACTATCGGTATATGCGTGCCATGAACTGCCTTGAGTCGGGAAACTATAACGAAACCTTTATGGAACCGGTCATTATACCTCAAAACGTTGTCGGCGGATTAGGGTTTGTCGGTGCCAGCTCCGAAAAGCAAATGACGATCCGTATCCTAACCCGCCCACCGTTGTGGTAAATAACAGTCACTGGAAATTCATCCCCCAAGTCCAACAATAGCAAAATAGTTAAAGGATACTAATTGACAACATATTATATAGGGTATCCTTTAACTCATACGGTTATTAATTCAAAAAGATATAGTAATTTTAATCCATTAATAATAATAATCGTATGAAAAGGTTTTATTTATTTTTATCAGTATTGTTTCTGACTATATTTATGAGTAGTTGCTCAAATGATGCTTCGAATCCTTCTCCTGAAGAGGGATATTCCAAACTCATTATAAAAGCAGAAACAAAATCGGCAAACGAACCCACTGAGGAAATCATTTTTACAGGAGATGATATCCTATGGTTCAACGGAACAACAAAAGAAATCCGGTTTAAAGACAATTACTATCAACAAAACTCCATTTCACTTTATGCCAATATTAAATTTTATCTGGATGACGAGTATTTGTTTTCTACCTTGACCCGGGTTTCAGATGTCAACTCCCAAATTTTCAACTCACCGGTATTCTATTACAGTATAATTGAAAATAGATTTTTTATAAACGACGGATATCCTGATATTGCAGTTTTAGGTTCATTGACTGAAATACAAAAAATACGTGATGAGAATATGCAGGTCATAGCAAATGAATGGGATAAATTTATCGGGTATATGAAAAAAGTGAATAAGTACAAAGAGTAGATCAACGACAAACTGTTCGCTAAATGTTGAGTAAAAAGGAGTTTAAACTCTTATTTGATACATATTTTGATGCTGTCCGGAGTTTCATATTTTATCGTTGCAGCGATACTGATATGGCATCTGATATAGCGCAAGAGATATTTATGAAAATATGGGAGAAAAAAGAACAGTTACATAATAATAACCTGAAAGCCCTTTTATATAAAATGGCGAATGAAATGGTGATAAGTTCTTATCGGAAAGAAACAAGCCGGAATCATTTTGAGCAGGATATGATACACAATGACGCATCAGGTTTGTCTCCCGAAGAGGAGATACTTTTCAAGGAACTTGCCACATCCTATGCCAGAGCTCTGGAACAGATGCCCGAAAAACAACGCATCGTTTTCCTGATGAGCCGGAACGATGAATTAAAATATCACGAAATTGCAGGACTCCTTGATATAAGTATTAAAACGGTTGAGAAACGGATGAATTCCGCATTGCAATTTCTAAAGAAAGTATTATTAACGGAAACTAAAAATGAAACCGGACAATATTAAAATAATCCCCCAATGGAGCAAAAGCAAGGAAGATATCTGGAATGAAGCTTTTGCCAGCCTTGAAGATACCCCATCTTCAATAAAAAACCGGCATATCCCATGCTGGAAATATGCAGCCGTGCTCCTTGTTGCCATTATCCTGACCGGGTCCGTAATCTCTCAATCTTACACCGTGACCGAAATTGCGAAACGGGGATCGCATCTTGCTGTCACACTTCCTGACGGCTCAAAAGTAAACCTCAATGCCGACAGCCGGCTTACCTATAAACCTTACCAATGGATTATATCGAGAAATATTGAACTTGAAGGAGAAGCCTTTTTCGAAGTAAAACAGGGAAAACGTTTTTCTGTAAAATCAAATCAGAATAAAGTGAATGTATTAGGAACAAGTTTCAATATATTTTCACGGCCAGGCAACTATCGTGTAACCTGTCTGACCGGCAAAGTAAAAGTGACAACCCATAATGAAACGACCACCCTCGCCCCGGATATGCAACTGACCTATCATAACGGTAAACTGACCATTAAAGAAAATATCAATGCCGGTCAGTCAATCGGATGGATAGAAGACAAATTTGTTTTTGAAGGAGTACCACTGGTTGAAGTGATCAATGAAATAGAACGTCAGTATGATATTCGGGTCAAAGCAGACATTCCTCCGGGACATGTCTATACTGGTAATTTTAGCAGGGCCACAAAACCTGATATGATACTCGAAATTATAGGAAAACCTTTTGGAATCAAATTCAGCATAGAATAAGTGAAAAGGTCAATAGTCATCATTTTCATACAGTTGATAAGTACAATCGCTGCATTTTCACAGGAAATGCAGCTTACTGTTTCCAACAAACCTCTAAACACTGTTTTAGGAATGCTTGGAATGGAAATATCGTTTGATGACAAAGCGTTATCCGCTTATAATATATCCGTCTCGAAAACATTTAAAAATCCGGAAGACGCCCTTTATTATCTGCTAAACAATAAACCGTTCAAAGTCGAAAAAATAAATCATGTATATATCATCATTCCGTTAGACAGGCAAGTACCGGAAAGCAATACGGTAACAAAGCCATTCAAACCTCACAGACAATTTGTTTTCACCGGAACTGCACCCGGCAAGAAAACCGAAGACACACTAATTTTCATACTTCCCGAAACAATTATCACAGCAGATGAAGTTCGCCATAAAGTAGACTGCAACAGTTACTCCATCACTCCTGATATGCGTAGAGGAATAAACAATACGGAAGAACTATTGCATAAAATACCCGGGATCTATCTCGACAAAGCAACCAATACCCTCAAAGTAAGCGACAGTAAGAATATATTACTGTTAGTAGACGGAATACAACAATCGCAGGATCATATAAAATATATGTCACCCGACAGAATACATGCCGTTGAAGTGATCAATGGAGCGTCCGGCCGTTTCATATCCGATGACTATACAGCCATTATCAATATTATCCTGAAAAAAGATTACCGGGGATATGACATCTACGCCTCTAATTTTTCAGCCGTCGGCCTTTCGGGTATAAACAACAGCAAACGGCTGATATTGAACCAACCAGTAATCAGAATGAGTTATGCCTATGACAAAATAAATTTCTATGCAACCTATTCTCATAACAAGGAAAACCAAGACTTACCTGTATCCAAAAATTTAATATACAGAGGTGTAGAACTTATTTCAGAGATGCCGGAAAACACACCCAATGACCTGTATGAGCATAAAAATAATACCATAACGGCCGGAGTCAGTTACCAAATCACTCCGGCGCAAACGGTTGGCATCCAAGGTGATTATGTATCCGGCAGAACAGAAACAAACCAGATATATACCATGGAACGTACGGATATAAGTAACAATGACCGGCGCACGATCAAAAATTCAACAGAAACTGCCACATCTGATTACACATTTGTCGGCACACTGTATTATCAGGGACAGTTTAGCGAACGTTTCCGGTTATATAGCGATTTTTCATACAACTATTATTACAATGATATAAAAAACCAATACGACCAGAACGATGCATCGAACTATATAATCCAGGATACATACAACGAGTATAAAAACCATACGTTATTTAATGTCGAAGGAAAATATTCGTTATCGTCCCAGATATCGATGAACTTAGGATATTCCAATGCCTGGAGAATGTATGGTTCGGAGAGTAGTCACGGCAGGGGCTTTTTGGACTACCGGGAATATCGGAATAAAGTATTTGCCTACATGAAATTTAGTCCTTCAACGAAAATACAGACTAAATTCGGGGCTGCCATCGAGCATATAAGCTCATATGACAGGGATATAAAAAGTAATTATACCCGGTTTCTGCCTTACATACAGGCCAACATCAGCATCAATAAAAACATAAACATAAATGCCAGTTATTCAACTAATCAGCATTATCCTTTATTATACCAGCTCAGCCCTATGAGTCTGGTAATCGATACGTTCCTGACACAAATAGGAAATCCTGAACTGAAATCAGCCATCCGGCATAATGTTTCCGCCCGCATTTCATTAGGTAACCGGATAACAATTACCCCTGCATTCAATTATGTCCATGATGAGATCAGCGAGTTATATATCGAAAAAGGACATAAGTTATACAGGTCTTTCTGTAATATAAACACAAGAGAATATAGTTTGCAAATCACTTATGATCAGCCTTTCGGCAATTATATCCGATTCAAAAACAGAGTGACATATTACCTCGGAGAAGCATTGAACGCCAAAATCAGAACAAGGCCGGACGGATGGCTTGCCAACTCAGAAATAAGTTATTACCACCCTGCCAAATCGTTTGGTATTCAGGTCGGATATTACCGGAATATGAAAAAGCAAATCCTCAGCCAGGGATACCAAATGACCGATAAAGACAACTGGCTGATATCCGCAAACAAGCTATTCTGGAATAAACGGATATCTGTTGCGCTCTCCTACATTCCGCCCATTTCAGCAGGTATCAGATATAACCAGCAGAGAATGTTGGAAACATCGCTTTACAAGGAAAATACTTCGCGCCACCTGAAATCATACAACAACATGTTCCTGGTAAAAATCAGTTTGCGTTTCGACCAGGGTTACAGTAAACCCCTGGAACGAAACGCTGTCATTAAAAATGAAAGGGAAAAGAAAACGATAGAATTCTAATCAAACCTCCGTCAAAATCCAAATCTGGAAGTATCGACCGATTTATGTTCTTTAGCTTTATAGCCACCGAACTTATAAACGAACGAAACTGAAATGTTCCGACTATCACGTCTCTGATTCATTATCAGGTTCTGGCCTTTATAATTTATTTTGGTATCCGGATTGAATGAATCGAACAGATCATTCGCTTTCAATTTCAATTCAGCTTTCTTACCGGCAAAAGTCCATTTCAAACCGGCGTCTATCTTCCAGATGGGAGAAACATCATATATACCCTGTATAAAAGACGAAACATACATACTATTCAGTTCCAGACGAATATCCGGTTCCGAAAAGAGCTTGAAGGTATTGTTCATCATTGCGATTCCCCGGAATTTTGTCCGTTTAAAGCGAATAGCATGAAACGAATCGCAAACATCTTTGAGGATAGATCCGTCCAACGTAATCTGAGAATTCCAGAAACCGCCGACAGAGAAAGGAATTGTTGCCGTTGCACCATAATTCTCTTCATAATCATAATTAATTGTCTGGTAAATCAATGCTAGTTTGTCCGGGCTTTGGTAAGCCAATTGATTAAACAAATCTTTTATGTAGCTATAATATACATTAAACATATACTTATTCTTCAAAACATATGTCAGTTCTGCCGTATAATCGGTAGACGGCCGTAACCCCGGATTCCCCAAAAGCATTGCATACCCATTCATATAACTAACAGATTCCTGAATAGTCCAATACTCCGGATACGTCTTATCGGAAGAAAATCCCAACTGGAAAATATGGCTGTCGGAAAGGGCATAGCTTAACTGCATCGCAGGATAAACGGCCCACTTTTTATAATTCATTAATTTATAATACTCTCCGGCAACAGACAGAGATAATGAAAGGTTGTCATTGAAAGACTTTTCAACACCACCATAGAAATTATACGTTTCTTCTTTCAGATCTGTACAGGTATTCAGCCCCGACATATCGGAACCATCCTGCGGACGATAGATTTGCGAGCTTTTATCTTTGGCAAATGTAAAGTTGATACCATAATTCAACTCCCAATCAGAAGGTAAATTATGGGTCTGTCCGGCATATACATTCCAACGGTTAATTGTCTGGCTGGCATCAGCCAGAAACAATTGCTCGGAACTTTCTGTCTTATTTATATAATCCTGAGTGGACGGATAATTATAATAGGTATAATCGAGACCGACATTCAAACCCAGGGAAGAAGTATAATCCACATTTACATTATGCATTTGTTCATCTCCCATTTTGCTATTAGAGGATTCGGAAAAATTGCCTGAAGACTTTTCCACAGCCTTCCTGTTTGGAGTGATTGCAGAAGTATAAGCCATATTCAGATGATCATTTTCCGATAACTGATAATCCAATGCGGCGCGCATATTATGGGTCAGTCCGCGACGTTCTCCCTTATTATATTGTTCTATATCATATATTATATCTCCGATCTTATGATGAGATATAATATCATTATCAATAATCCTTTTCTGATAATCGGCAGAATAAAGAATATCAGCCGATAGTTTCTTTCCCACAAAGGATAGATTCGCATGTCCGCTTCCATTGGCATAACGGGCCTGCATGTACTCCGTTCCCACCTCACCGCGTACAAACGGTTCTTCCGATTTCGTGTTTTTCAGGACCAGGTTAATCACAGCTCCCCTGACACGATATTTTGCCGGTGCATTATACATCACTTCTGCTTTCGCCACATTAGATACAGGCATGTTTTTCAATAAATTGACTAACTGGTCATTCGTCATGGAAGAAGGTTTTCCATTCAATATGACCGTTACATTACCGGCACCGGACAGGCTGATACTTTCATTCTGTTCCATAACTCCCGGCAGACGCAGAATGGACTCATACGCATTGCTGACTGTCGATTTTTCAGCCAATACTGACACATCATAAACCAACGCTCCGTTTTCAACCTTTACCTGCGGACGTTCACCTTTTATCACGACCTCATCCAGTGCATAATCCTGTTCCTGCATCATTATGATTCCTGCATCCTCCCCTGAATATTCTTTTATTTGGGTTTGATATAATAAATGCTGAAAAATCAAACGATACTTATCCGGATGTTGTTTCAGCATAAAGCTACCGTCTATATCCGTTATGACAGCATCCACAAATGTAGAATCGATGGTCTGCATCACTACGGTTACTGATTCGACCGGTGCCTGTGAGGCATCAACAACTTTACCTTTAACATCTTGCGCATCTGCCATCATTCTGATAAGCAATATACCGGCTGCTAATAAAAAACATTTACGTATCATATTCTCTCTATTTTAAATTCTTTACCTTTGATGCAGCAAAAGTAAAACAAGACATTCCCGGACCGGGTTAATGCCGGGTTAATGTTAGGTTAACGGGAAAAAAGGGATGACGAAACATGAATAATAGACCGATTAAAATACTCACTCTGTGCGGATTACTGGCCATATTGGCTTTACAGGGTATCTGGCTGTTCACGACCTACTCGACCGTCAGGAATGAAACAATCAAGAAAAGTAATGAATTATTTAAGACCGCCATCACGACTGAATTACATATAAGAATGGATAACTATACGGATGAAGACGGTAATGATGTATCGATCGAGAAAAATTTTCACATGGATCTAAGTGACAATATTGACTACAGTGATTATGCAGTCAATAAAGTTTATCTGTTTATACAAGAAACAATGGATACTCTTCTTCATGTGCCTGTTGCACTGGATAAACTGGATTCTATCTACCAGGTCCAGTTGGGGCAAGCCAATATCCACACACAGACAACCTGCAACCTGGTCGACTCCACAGGTTCTGTTCTAAACAGTTCTGTTCCTGATTTTCAATTTTCGCATGATTATCAGGCATTACAAACAGATATAACATTCATCAAATCAGACAATAGCCAGGGACTTCAGGCTGTTTTAATCAATCCTTACTGGGCTGTTTTCCGTCAGATGGGGCTGTTGCTGGTTGCAACAGGTCTTATCATGGTCTTTGTTGTCTACTGTATTCTTTACCAGATAAAAATCATCAGCAAACAAAATAAGATAGCCCGGATGAGAGAAGATTTCTCTTACGCCATGATACATGATATGAAAACCCCGCTCAGTTCCATCATCATGTGTGCCAACTTCCTGCATAGCGGACGACTGGACGATAAACCGGAGATAAAAGAGAAATACTTCACCATCATAGAAAACGAATCAGACCATCTGTTAATGTTGACCAATAAAGTGTTAACTCTTTCCAAACTGGAAAATCATAAACTGGAAATGGCCAAATCCACCTTTGAACTGCAACCAATGATGACCGACTTAAAAGAGAAGTTCACCACAAAGGCGACCAAGCCGGTACATATCACAATTAATCTCCAGGCAGATACGGCATATGCCGATGATGAATTTATAAAAGAAGCCATCAGTAATCTGCTGGATAACTCCATCAAATACTCCGGAGAATCTGTCAATATAGATATCAGTTCACAGGTAACAGATAAATATACGCTTATCAAAGTACGGGATAACGGTATCGGAATCTCCGAAAAGGATATGAAAACAATTTTCGACAAGTTCGAACGCGCCTCTGCATCTTTGCGTACAAAATCGGGCGGAACAACCGGATTCGGCCTGGGACTGAATTATGTCTATCAGGTGATGGAAGCCCATGAAGGAAAAGTGATAGTAAACAGCCTGGAAGGCGAATTCAGTGAATTTACCTTATATATTCCACGAAAAACAACAGCATCATGATAAAGTTACTTTTAGTAGAAGACGACCCGACTTTATCCTATATCATACAAAGCGGATTACAGGATATCATCGGAGGATACGAAGTCATAACCGCCGGCAACGGCATGGAAGGTTTGCAAGCCTGGCAACAGCATCATCCGGATATTATTATTTCGGATATCGACATGCCTGTCATGAATGGTTTCCAGATGGTGGAACGCATCCGTGAAACAGACGGCGATACTCCAATCGTATTCGCTTCCGCCCTGACTTCCCCCAAAGATGTGAGGGAAGGCTACAAAATAGGTGTAAACAACTACATCAAAAAACCTTTTGTTCCCGATGAACTGGATGCCCATATTCATGGATTACTAAAAATGAAGGAGGGTACAAAGACACGGAATGAAAGCGGATTTTACAAAATCGGCCGTTATACGCTGGATGCAGAACATGCTTCCCTCCGGAATGATGAGACAAACGAGAAGAAAATACTGACCGTACGGGAAGCACAAATCCTGCAACTTCTGGCAGAAAACAAAAATGAAACAATAAAACGGGAAGCAATCCTCAGCCGTTTCTGGAATACAGAAGACGATTATTTTGCATCACGTACATTAGATGTTTTTATAGCAAAACTTAGAAAACTCCTGGAAGATGACCCGCTTGTATTGATAAAAACGATAAGAGGGGTAGGATTAATGTTGGTGGATAAGTAGAGCAGAAAGATAAAAAGGGAGTCAAGCATAAAACTTAACTCCCTTTCCGCTCAGTAATTGTCGGGATGACAAGATTCGAACTTGCGACCACACGCCCCCCAGACGCGTACTCTACCGGGCTGAGCTACATCCCGTTTTTCTTTACGGCTGCAAAGGTAAGATTTTTCCTTTATATGCCAAAACTTTCGCGGTAAAAATCTAATGATTCCAGTATTTTGTCTTTTGTCACTGCCTGATTTATCTGAACCTCACCGATTTTAGACAAAAGGGTAAAGTTGATTATACCACCTTCATTCTTCTTATCATGGGTCATCAGTTCATATAAAGTTTCGTATTCTTTGCAATCAAAGACGAAAGCCGGATAATATTCTTTGATATACTGGATAACCTGGCTCAGATTGCTCGAAGGGAAACCGCATAGCTTGTGGGACAGGTATAACTCGCTCACGATACCGGCAGCCACCGCATGACCATGCAATAGAGGAAGGTTCTTTTTGAAAGAAAGACTTTCGTAGGCATGTCCAATCGTATGGCCGAAGTTCAAAGCCTTGCGGACACCGTGTTCTTTCGGGTCCTCTGCCACGATACGTTCCTTAACGGCAACCGATTGCGCCACCATCTTATTCAGGAATGCATAATCCATCTTCTGGTCGAGGTCGAACAACATAACTGTCGCATAGGTATCCATCGAACTGATCAGCGCATGTTTAATCATTTCCGCATAGCCGGATAACAGGTTATCCCTATCCAGCGTACGAAGAAATTCACAATCGATAAACACGCATTCCGGCGGATAGAAAGAACCTATTTCGTTCTTTAATCCGTTGAAATTAATACCAGTCTTACCTCCCACGGCAGCATCGACCGAGGCCATCAGTGTTGTAGGGATATTGACCGTCTTCAACCCGCGCTTGAAAGTAGCACCGGCAAAACCGCCCATATCCGTCACCATGCCACCACCCAGGTTCACCAACAGCGAGTTACGGGAAGCCCCTTCATTGGAAAGGCGCATCCAGATATTCGACAAGGCCTCCAAGCCTTTATGCGTATCGCCGGCATCGACAGTTATTACCGGAGCCTCTTTGATTGCCGGCACATCCTGTATCAGCGGATAACACTTTTCCTGTGTATTTGTATCGGTAAGAATAAACAATTTATCGTAATTCAGTGCAGCAAGGAATGCCTGTAAATCAGCTTTCAAATCCTTACTGATCACCACTTTTTGTTCGACCATATATTTTATTATTTTGCTTCTTAGGTTACAAAGGTATTATTTGTTATTCGATTATCAAAGATCAGCGCATATCAAAACAACAAAAAAGCCGGCTATCCCACATGAGTTAGCCGGCTTTTATCTTTTCACTTAGAGAAAATCCTACCAGGTAGGTCCGTCATGCCAATCTGCTTTTGCCCAGAATAAGACATCCGAATAATTGTCATATGCACCCACTTCATCCTGGAAGTGAATATTATAACTACGTTCTTTAGCAATATAGCGTAAACGGTTACAAGGATAAGGAGTAACGGCTGTTACATCGTGATCTTTTTCGTAATACATCCGTGGATAACCCGTACGACGCAAGTCACACCATTGTTCACCGCAATAGAGATAACTGAATGCGACCCATTTTTGCTCCAGGACTGCTTCCAGATTACCACCGGCATAAGGAGTTCCGTCAATATGGGTTAACCATCTTGCTTCAGCAAACTGATCGATCCAGGCATCATCGTAAACAGATTGATCCGGATTAATCACGTAACGTTGTTGTTTACCATTCAAATAGTCACTGTCACCATTATCCGTTTCCGTTACAGAACGACCATTCTGGTATTTGAACATAAACTTAATAGACTGCCTGATGCCTTCTTTGAAAGCGGCTTTTGCATCTCCGGCCACCCAGCCACGCTGGTAAACTTCAGCTTTAATAAACTGAATTTCAAAAGAAGAAATGATCTGATGATCCCAGTTTTTGTTACCCCAGAAGAATCCGTTTCTACGTACACGGGAATAGTAACCTCTGTTCAAACGAGTAAAGAACATATCGGTGAAAGTATCATAATCAGTATTAGCAGAAGCCCCCCGGAATACAGTCGGAAAAGCAATACCAGTCTTTAGAGGATCACCGACTACCACTTCACTTTCTTTATCAGTCGGTTGTTCACCATTAGCGGTTGCCATACAGTACATCAATGGCAAACGAGGGTCATCCAGCCCTTCTACCCATACACCACCGTCACCGGCTTTTTGCATACGGTTGATCATCTCAGCACTTCCGGTTTGCAGGTTATGCCAGTCAAAACCTGATCCGCCTTCAATATCCAACGGACCGGAAGATTGACGTGCAATCTTGATATTCTGTTCAATATCCTCTACAATCGGATAATCACCTTCCAAAATCTCTTTCAAAATAGCCTGCCCTTTTGAAGCCAGAGGACCTTGTGTAGACACACGCAAAGCTGCACGCAAACGGAGAGAGTTTACATAACGACGCCATAACATCATATCACCCTTGTTGATAAAGTCTTGTCCGCCAAAAGCAGAGGGCTTTTCTATTGTTGCAAATTTCTTGTCGATTTCACCCAGCCTGTCCAGGATCATTTCAAATAATTGCTGACCATCTTCATAATGAGGATTGGCATAAGAGACATCGCCATTAAGAGCTACCAGACCAATTTCACTGAAAGGAATATCGTTGTATTCACTCAATATGAAAATCATCATACCGTACAGATGAGTTTCAGCAGCCAACAAATACCCTTCATTTTTTGGCTTCTCTTCCTCAGGCAGTGCATCATATACCTCTTGCATCTTCTTGAAATCGGTCACCATCGACGGATAGTTGTTATAAGGCTGTCCGAAATCCTCATATTCATCATGATAATAAACACTTCCGCTCAAAGTAAATCCTAAAGAGTTGGATAATTTCCCCATCAACTGAGGATCATAACCGAAATAACGTCCATAAGTAGAACAAGCCCAATCGTTGGCCCTAAGCATACATCCGGACATCATTTTATCCAATGTCACCTCTGAAACCTTTGACGGATCTTTATATTTGCTGTCAAAATCATCTTCGCTACAACCATTAAATGTAACCATCGCTGCCAGCAAAGCCGAATATAGAAATATTTTTTTCATATTTTCCACGTATTAATTGTATTGTGATTAAAAAGTTGCGCGCAGAGAAACACCCACCGAACGTGTCGGAGAGGCAGAACCACCAATACTCAACTGGCTCTTCCAGTCTGTACCATTACTCGTTTCAGGATCGAAGTTAGGTATAGATTTATGGAAGTAGAATAAGTTACGACCGAATACCGACAAAGTCAGGTTCTTTATCGCAGCATGTTTAATCAGATCTTTCGAGAAGTTGTAAGACAAAGCAACTTCACGGAGTTTCCACCAATTATTCTTGAAGAATTGATACGTACCATTTGGCACTCCCGGAGCTGTTCCCCAAGCATTCTTCGACTGGATATAATCTTCATAAGCGATTACTTTGTCATTTTCTTTCCATCCTCCGTTTCCGTCAGAAACAACACCATCCAGGATTATACCAGTCTGGGCAGTAAGACCATTGTTATAAGTATAAGGTAAGAATCCTTCACCTTCACGATGTTCTGTTTCAGGATTAACACCGGTCGCCATGGTATAGCGATAGCAGTCGTTAGCGATATAGCCGCCAAAACGGAAGTCAGTCATAACATCCAATACAAAGCGCTTGTAAGCCACAGTAATACCCAAACCGCCGACAACTTTAGGCATAGCATTACCGACAAACTCATAGTCTTGTGACATCACATAATTACCATCCGCATTAACAATATTACGACCTTTATACGGGCCATCTTCCACTGTTTGATTAATAGCAGCAAGGAAATCACCCATCGGACGTCCTACATAAGAATAGTTCTTACCGACTTTGCTGGCAAAATCACCTGTTTCAATAAAATTAATACCTTCCACTAAAGATTCGATCTTATTCTTGTTGAAACCTAAGTTGGTTTTCAATTCCAGGCTGAAATCTTTCGTTTCGATTGGTGTACCATAAGCTGAAATTTCAATTCCCTTATTACTCATGACACCTGAGTTCACCCACATAGTCTCACTACCGCTGGACGGAGCCAAAGCTGTTTTCAACAACATATCAGTAATTTTCTTATTGTAATAAGAAACTTCGAAACCTGCACGGTTATTAAAAAATTTATTTTCGATGCCGATTTCAAACTCTTTTGTCTTCTCAGGCTTCAGGTTTTCGTTACCCAAATTATTCGGGACCTGATTGTAGCTCCAGCCCGGACCACTACCAAATGTATACGCCATATTAGCAGCATATGCCTCCGGGGCATTACCTACAATACCATAAGATGCGCGAAGTTTACCATAACTATACCAGGAAGGCATGTTGTCTCTGAAAGCTTCGGTATATAAAAAGCTCAAACTTCCGGAAGGATAGAAATAACTACGGCTATTCTTGGGCAGCGTAGAAGACTTTTCCTGGCGCCCTGTCAAATCCAGGAATAAAAAATCATTATAAGAAAGGCCGATTGTTTCCAACCAGGCAGTTTTCAGTAACTCCATATTGCGTTCGTTGTCATTACCAATATTGATCGTCTTATAGGAGTTACCGATCATAAATGTATTTTCAATCATCAAACCACCGTTTGTTCCAACCTGCAAACTGTTCATCTTTTCAGAACGAGCCTGCCAACCTACAGCGGCTGTTAAATTGAATTTGTCATTCAACCGTTTATCAAACATCAACATGATATCACCATAAGTCACCTGATAAAACTTAGACAAAGTAGAATAGCTACCGCTGGATTCACTTGTACTGGCCGCGGAAGGGAATGTCGTATTACTTTTATCTGTCATTTTCGAAGAAGTGTAATCGGTGGAAAGACGTCCTTTAGCAGTCAGGAACGGAAAGATTTTCCAGGTCGGAGCCACACTGGCTATCAAACGTTGCTCCAGTTCATCGCTCTCATGTTCATTGGTATCCCACAAGATATCACGCACACCTTTTGTAAAACTACCGTCCGAACCATATTTGAAAGCCTCATCAGGAGTCGGACCGGAACCTTTATCGTCATTTTTATAACCCAGGCTTGTCTTATACATTTGTTTCATTAAAGGGATATCCAGGAATGCACCGAACATGTTATCGAAACCTCCATACATACCGATAGAAGCCTGCGCACGGTTTACTACATGTTGAGAAATATAGTTGGCTGTATAATCCAAGGACAGTTTGTCATTGAACTTCAAATTACCCACCAAACTAAAATTGTGTTTGCTATACGAACCGGTCAACGCTGTAGGAGTTTCCAACAGTGTTGTATAAGAGAAACGGTTGGAGGAATTTTCACTACCTTGATTGATAGCGATGTTGTAAGTCTGGTCAGTACCGGTACGGAACAATTGTTTCCACGGATTCGAAGAAATCGGAGAATATGCGCGGGTTGATCCGTCGATATACAATACCTCCCTGCCATCATAAGCAGGCCCCCATTGATAAGAGTTATAAGCAGGATACAATTTGCCGGTTGCTGCATCTTTTCTGAAACCACCGTTTGCTATCATATCTGCCGTCCAGTCGGCATTACCTGTACCAGGGCCATATGTAGTCTGTATTTCAGGAACATAAGCAACTATATTAGCCTGAAATGTAGCGTTAACGTCTACAGTAACGCCAGCACCTTTGGCTTTCTTGCTTGTGATAATGATAGCACCGTTAGCAGCTTCCGAACCGTAAAGAGCAGTAGCGGCAGCACCTTTCAGGATGGTTAGCTGGTCGATATCTTCGGGGTTGATGTCGGTCAAACCATTGGAACGCACACTCCCCATCTGTGTACTACCCAATCCGATATTAGAGAAATCGGAACTGTTACTGCTACCTGTACCGGAATTACCGTTACGGATAGGCACGCCATTTAAGATAACCAGCGGCTGTGTATTTCCATTGATGGAAGACAAACCACGAACAGTAATGGATACACCACCGGCAGCACCACCTTGCGTGTTTTGAATTCGCACACCGGAGGCTTTACCATATAAAGCTGTAGCAAAATTTGGAGTACCCGCTTTGATCAAATCGTCTGATTTGATCGTGGTTACTGAGTACCCCAATTTTTTACTTTCCTTAGCAATACCCAAAGCGGTCACAACCACTTCTCCTAAAGCCTGGGAATCTTCAACCAGCGTGACATCTAATGTAGCTTGTCCTGTATAAGGAATTTCCTGAGCTACATACCCCAAATAGGTTATTCGGATAATAGCCCCCTTTTTTAAACCTGATAGCGTAAAGTGACCATCAGAATCGGTCACTACACCGTTATGGGTTCCTTTAACTTCAACTGCTGCTCCGATAACGGGGCCCAGTTCATCCATGACTGTACCTGTAATCCGTCCGCTTTGCTGCGCTACGGCTTCGATACCACTTTTGGGAGCCAGTTCTGCCATCATACTTCCCGGGAACGACAGAGCGAAAGCAGCCAAAACCAATTGTAATCGGTAATAGGTTTTCATTTAATACTAGTTACGTTAACAAAATAAATAATAAACAAAATAAACTCGCACTGAAATAAAAAAACACTCGCTCAAAATCTCCTTTTACTACATCTGAATGATGCAAATATAATTATTTTTTCATATTTATTAAATACATACCTATTGTTTTTACCATATTTTAAATTATTAACACAACAGCAAGAATATCAAAAGCACATATCAAATAAATAAATTAAACCAATATTTACACAAAAAGGACACTTCTTTTAACAAAGTGCCCTCTCTATAAAAACTCGTGTGTCTATCTGATTTTGGTTTTATATTTACTAACGTTATTAATAGCTACCTTTTATAATAGTAGCGCTCAGCGACTCATTTCCATCCACTATCTTATCGTTGCCATTGAAAGAACGAAGTTTCCAGAAATAATAGCAATCGGCGCCGCTGCCCACAACACAGAAGACACCAATAAAAAAGCAGACATCATTTCCTGTACAAAGACCATGTATAAAAGGAAGTAAACCAATTAGAACAAACGGAGTCAGCAACGCTATCCGGTAATATTTCAAAAGTAGCGGTTTCTTCACCAGAAATCCTAATGTCTTCCAGTCCGTGTTCCAATGGAGCGCCCGGCGATCTTTTCCGGTAAACCAATACAGCAGACCATATTGAAGCAAGGTATATACTATATAACAAAGAGCCATAATAATTGTACCTTTTATAGATAAAGCCTGTAGCCTGACAGTGTTTCCCAGTTCATATCCGGCGCCATAACTCGAGCCATCTCCCCAAATATAGTTGAACAATATAACTCCGCCTACGACAAAAAAGAACAGATTGAGCAATATCGTTATATTTGCCCGGGCCGCACTCACTTTCACTTCTACCCCTTCCGGGTGAGAATATTCTTCCAAATTCTTTTCTTTTGTTTCCATATCGTTTGTTTTTATTTGATTTCTATACCGCAAAGATACAGGAGAGTAAAGAAACAGAATGTTATCTCAACGTTATCTTTACGTTAAGATAAAAAGGGAGGATGCCGGAAAAACGAAAATGCCTATCTTTGTCAACGAAATCAAAGTATTATGACGAAATCATTCTACATTATATTAACAGCCGCCGCCTCTTTAATTGTCCTTTTCCTAATGGGACAATGGATCGGGCGAAGTTATTCACTGACCAAAGAGCAACTGGCACGACAGATACACGAATCCTTCTGCCACGCCACCGAACGTTACCAAACAAACAAAACAAAAAACCTCCCGACCCTCTTCCGGGAGGAACTCGACAAATACCATCTCGACAAACTGGCATTCCGCATAGATACGGTTTTCCTGAACAGCCCCGATATTGTTCAACGGGAAAGCATCCGCTATTTCACTGATTACAATGACTTATTCAACAAACAACACACTTTTGTTTTTCCAATCAATGACACACAGGGAATACGAGCTTACATAAGAAATCCGCGGGCAGGCTCTATCGGCAAGCTGCTCTACTTTTTCTTCGGAACGACTATTGCACTGGGGATTCTTCTGATCTGTATCCGGAAGCAAATCAAAATTATCAAACAACAGGACGAGATCGCACGAATACGGGAAGACTTCTCCTACGCGATGATCCACGATATGAAAACACCTCTCAGCTCGATCCTGATGGGTGCCCGTATCCTCCGAAGCGGAAAGCTGGACGGAAAACCGGAAAAGAAAGAGAAATACTTCGACATCCTGGAAGAAGAAGCACAACACCTGCTGGCCCTGACCAACAAAGTGCTGACCATCTCCAAGCTGGAACACGGGCAATTACTGCTTGAAAAAAGCCTGATCCCTATCCGCCCGATGTTGGAGGAACTGACACAGTTATTCACTGCCAAGACGAATAAAACCGTCACTTTCCGGTTAAACATAGATGCGAAAGATATATTTGCGGATGAAGAATATCTGAAAGAGGCTGTCAGCAACCTGATAGACAATGCGATCAAATATTCCGGGGAGTCGGTCGAGATACAAATCACTTCCTGCCGGTATAACCAATTCACACAAATCAAGGTAAAAGACAACGGGATCGGTATTTCCCTTGCTGCACAGAACCATATATTCGACAAGTTCGAACGGGCTTCGATCAACCGGAGCAATGCTGCCGACGGTGTTACAGGTTTCGGCCTGGGACTGAATTATGTCATGAACGTCACCCGCTCGCACGGCGGCTATGTCAGCGTCGAAAGCCAGGAAGGAAAATACAGTGAATTTACCATCTCATTACCAGTATCCACCACAGAAGAAACAACAGTATGATCAAATTATTATTAGTAGAAGACGATGCCAACCTGAGTTATATCATTCAGGGAGGATTGGAAGATATGATAGGCGGTTATGAGGTGATCATCGCCTGCAACGGGAAAGAAGGCCTGGAGAAATACCGGCAGGTAAAACCGGATATTATCGTTGCCGACATCGAAATGCCGGTCATGGACGGCTACGAGATGGTGCGCCGTATCCGGGAGACAGACAGAGAGCTCCCGATCCTTTTCTCATCCGCCCGTGTTTCACCGAAAGACGTGGTAAAAGGGTATGAACTGGGAGTGGACAATTATGTCAAAAAGCCTTTCCTGCCGGAAGAACTGGATGCACATGTCCGCGCATTGCTCCGCATGAAGCAAGGGAATACGGAAAAAGTTAAAAACCAGACATGGACAATAGGCGGATATACATTGGATCCGGCACAGGCGACTTTGCGCCATATCTCCGGAAGCAGCCACTTGCTGACACCCCGTGAGAACGGGATACTGGAACTATTATTTCGTAAACCGGGAGAAATTATCCGCCGTGAAATCATTTTAGACAAATTCTGGAATACGGAAGACGATTACTTTGCTTCCCGCAGCCTGGATGTCTTCGTCACTAAGCTCCGCAAACTATTGTCACAAGACGAAAAAGTCAGTATCAAAACGATAAGGGGGACCGGTCTGATGATCACGATATCCTGACCTACCAGGCAAGAAGTCAAGGCATTGGCAAATAAATATTCCTGACTTTGAATAATTTCTCATATATTTCCACTAAGTTTAACCCTGATTTTAATCATATATACATCCCATATATTTTTATTATGTCATACTATTAAATTTAAACGAACCATGAAGAAAGTTTTCCTATTCCTGAGTCTCTGCCTGTTGGTCGCGTCATTCGCCAACGATGCCGCCGCGCAGCAACAGAAACCACGTATCGGCGTTGCCGGTATACAAATCGAGAACAGCGTATTTATGCCCAACAGGCAACCGATAGTCGGAAGGCCGCTCACTTTGCCGGATTATCTGAGTCCGGATTCCGCCATGGGACAGGCCGCAACATGGCTTCCCTCCCTGATGGGCCGTGGCGGTGGCCGCGGACCGGTTACGAAAGAATCATACGACGCCTTCGTCAACGAAGCGCTTGAAATAATAAAGGCGAACATGCCTTACGATGCTTTCTGGTTTTACAATCACGGGGCATGCAGCGTGGATGGAGTTGCCGATCCGGAGGGTGAGTTTATGGAAAAAGTCCGCAGCGTTATCGGTAACGACGTTCTTGTTACGACCACTATGGACCTTCATGGCAATGCATCCTGGCTCGTAGCCCTTAACTCCGACCTGATTACAACTTACCGCAAAGCCCCTCACGATGACTCACGTGAATCGCATCGTCGTGGCGTAGTCAATCTGCTGGATCGACTAGCCTCCGGTAAAGGACGTCCAGCTTATAAAGCATGGGTAGCCGTTCCGGTATTAGTTTCCGGAGAATGGTCGAGTACGCGTGCCGAACCTGCCAAATCGCTTTATGCCATGGTTCCCGAAGTTGAAGCAATGCCGGGCGTAATAGATGCAGGTATCTGGATCGGTTATGTATGGGGAGACGACCGGCGCAACCAGGGAGTAGTGATGGTTTACGGTGACGACAAAGCACAGGTAGAAGCAGGCGCAAAGAAACTGGCGCAAAAATTCTGGGATGTCCGCCGTCAGTTCACATTGGAAGCTCCGGGGCATCCGCTCGAAAAATGTCTCGATCTGGCCCTGGCCAGCGACAAGAAGCCTTTCTTTATCAGCGATATGGGTGACAATCCCGGTGGTGGCGGTTCAGGCGAAGTTACATGGACATTAGCCCGGGTATTGAAACGTCCGGAACTTCAATCTCCAAATGGCAAAAGCCTGCTTTACTGTTCTATTCCGGGAAGCGAGATGGTTGAAGCCGCACGTAAGGCTGGTGTAGGCGGCCATGCAGAAGGATATGTAGGAGCTATGACGGACAATGCTTATGAACCTCCTGTCTGGTTATCCGGCACGGTAATATATGTCAGCCCCGCTCAGGATCAGAACCAGGCCTCCGAATCTCCATACAGAAGACGCAGCGATATCGCTATTATCAAAACAGGAAGTATTTATGTCGTCGTGGGAACATCTTCCCCCACACCCAACCTGGAAGGTACCGGGATAGATCCCCGTGAAATGGATATTGTAATGGTGAAACAGGGTTACCTGGTAAACCAATGGTATAATATGAAAGCAGACTGGGTGATGGCTCTGACCCGCGGCGGAGTGGATCAGGATTTCAAAAGCATTCCGTATAAAAACATCGTCCGGCCTATGTTCCCATTAGACCCGGATATGCCGGACCCGGAACTGAATGTTATATTTGTTCCCTCGGCAAAACATTTGTACGGAAGATAAACACCTACATAGTTAGTAAGACATAAAAACCGTTCACCTGTCACCTTTTAGTCAATAAACAACTGGAATAAAACACATTAAACGGCAATTATCAGGGTGAATGGTTTGCCAAAAAGGTGAATGGTTACCTGCAACCGTTCACCTTTGCCTACTAACACTTCTCCAATAATAAACTACTCAAAAATCAATAACCTATTAAGACAAAAGAAACAATCAACTGCCTTATTCACCCAGGTCGGTAAGTTTTTCGATAATGGTCAGTAAGCTTAACGACCTACGTCGACAAGCTTAACGACAGCCATCTTTATATTTATAGGTAATATGTTTCAGACTAATAGAAAAGAGATTGATAGTTAGTTTCCAATAGGTTTACTGTTAATATCCGGTATACAAGAAAAAATCAGCAAAGTACTCCGATGATTCGGGACTTTGCTGATTCAATATCGTGTGAATAGATTACAATTCGTTTATGTCTTCAACAGACAGGCCGGTGCACTGGGCAATTATCTCAATATTAACTCCCTGATTTTTTAAGTTGGCAGCAATTTGACGTTGTCCTTCGGCTTTCCCTTCGGCTTTCCCTTCGGCTATCCCTTCAAGCTTGCCTTTTTTCATGCCTTTCACCTCTGCTTCCTCTACCGCATATTCCAGCGTATTGCGCCAGTCACGGTAAATCTTCAGGTTCTCATCGTAAACTGCCCGTTCGTGAGAAGTCATTGCATTCAGGTTTGCTACATCAAGCAGGCGTTTGAAAGCATCATTTTTCTCCTTAAACGGAGACATATCAAATAAATTCATATTCTTCAATATATAAACCATATTCTCCAGAGGCGTTTTGCATTCCTCTTCTCTTAGATTGAACAGATCGAACGACAGATAAATCTGTTTCAGTTTGACCTCGCCAAAAGTTTTACCTGTCGCCTCATTGGCCATTACCACATCGGTGCGCCAACTCTGAAATTCAGGCAGACTAAAGTTCAACAGGTAGATGCCATATACCGGAAGCAAGCTATACTTCCAGTCAGCTCCGCTCTCTCCCTGACGAGAGACTAGTCGACAAATATAATAAAATCCGCAGTTAAAGAAATAATGTTGGGGACAATTCTGTAATATATAATAACTTCCAAATAATCCACTAAAAAAGAATCCATTCCAACAATTTTTTCGCTCGTCGGGACACGTGCTCGCGCCCCTTGCCGCTAAGGCGTTCCCCGAGCGA
>NZ_JAMOKS010000005.1:0-268398 GCF_023656785.1 Parabacteroides caecihominis | reverse complement strand
TATAATTCATCGCTCGGGGAACGCCTTAGCGGCAAGGGGCGCGAGCACGTGTCCCGACGAGCGAAAAAATTGTTGGAATGGATTCTTTTTTAGTGGATTATTTGGAAGTTATTATATATTACAAAAGGCTCGTGAGGCAGATATGCTGAAATCTACGTTTCTGGCAAATATGAGCCATGAGATCCGCACGCCTTTGAATGCCATTGTCGGTTTCTCCGGTATCATTGCTGAAATGGAAGACGAAGAGGAAAAGGATGAATATGTGAAGATTATCAATACAAATTGTGATCTGCTTCTTCGTCTGGTCACCGATATCCTCGATTTCTCAAAGATCGAATCGGGAATGATGGATTATTCACTGACGGATGTCAATATAAAGGAAATATGTGCGGAACAATATAAGGTACACTCCCTGAAAGTTCAGGAAGGCGTCTCCATGCTGTGCGATCTGAATGCTTTGCCGGACAAAATACTCCATACCGACCCCAAGCGAGTTACGCAAGTGGTCTCCAACTTACTGTCGAATGCAATCAAGTTTACCGAACAAGGAGCTATCACTCTTTCCTATCGTGTGGAAGAGGATCATGTCTTGTTTGAAGTCAGCGACACCGGTATCGGTATTTCAGCCAGGAATATCGAAACGATTTTCGAACGGTTTACCAAAGTCGACTCCTTTAAGCAGGGAACAGGCTTAGGCTTGTCTATTTGTAAAACAATCGTCTATGCCTTACGCGGTGAGATCGGTGTGGATTCAACGCCTGGCGTGGGTTCAAGGTTCTGGTTTACATTGCCTTGTGAATAAAAAATAGAGAAAGGAAACAGGAATAAGAGCTACATAATCAAAAGTTTTTTAATATATTTGTCGGAAACAGAACGTATTTTTTAGGACAGACGCCGGGAACTGAAGACCAAATTTGAAAAACGATTATGTATGAAAAATGACCTGTTATATGAAAATCTTGTAACGGCTATTAAAGACAAGTTTCCGGGCCGAGGTGTGCTGACAAATAAGTTGGCCGATCTTCTAATGCTGGAAAAGGAAGCCGTTTATCGTCGGTTGAGAGGCGATGTCCCTTTTACCATCTTCGAAATTGCTACCATTGCTGCCAAGCTGGATATTTCGTTGGATCATATCATTGGCTGTTCTTCGGGTAAGAGCAGGCCGTTCCAGATGAAAATGGTAAACTTCCTGAATCCGAGTGAAGAGGATTATGAGATGCTCGAAAACTTTGTGAATGAGTTGAGGTATCTCAAGGATGATCCGAATTCAGAAGTGGGCGGGGCGTTGAATATTCTTCCTCAGTCGTTGGTGTTAGGTTACAGGCATATTTATCAGTTTTACCTGTTCAAATGGATTTATCAATGTGGAAGTGTTATGCCTGCCCGGTACAGCCAGATTGAACCGCCGGACCGGCTGCAACTGATAAACAGCGAGATTGTGACGGAAGTTTGCCAGGCAGCCAATGCGTACCATATAATGGATAGCATGACATTCCTGTACCTGGTGAATGACATAAAATATTTTGCCAGCATTTACTTGATTACCCGGGAGGAAATAAATGTCCTGAAGAAGGAACTGATGATCTTTATTGATGATCTGGAGACTTTGGCTGCCAGAGGTTTCTGGAAGGAAGGCAAGAATATCCACTTTTTTGTCAGCTGTGTTAATTTTGAAACCAGTTACAGTTATGTGGAAACGCAACATTGCCATCTGACGATGCTTAAATCTTTCACACTGAACGACGCGACATCTCCTGACGAAGCTATATTCCAACGGATGAAGCAGTGGATGCAATCCCTGATCCGTACTTCTACCCTGATCTCCCGAAGCGGAGAGAAAGATCGTATCGTCTTTTTTGAAGAGCAGCGGCGGATAGTAGATATGCTATAAGTTTTGCAAGGGGCTAAAAGGGTGGAAAACGCTCCTTCTAACTGTTAAAATTAGCAGTTTTTGTCTGTATTGTATAAAGTTTTGTGTTCTAAAACAATTTTTAGCTACAATGCTCGGATAGCTTAACATATATTGTCTGTAAAAGACTTGACAAAGGCTTGCTACAGCCTTATCTTTGCATTGTGGTTTTTTCATAATAGTATTAGATTTAAGGTTAACAAAGTTGGTTAGGGCTTGTCGTGAGACAGGCTTTAATTGTTTATAGACCTTTTCTTCCCTTTGCCACTCTCCCTGTTTCCTTCTCTCCTGACCTGTATGGGATTACTCTATAAGGAATTTGAAGTATCATATATTATGATATTATAATCGCATATATTATGAGAATGTTGTATCATAATATATGATACTATGATGAATAAGGTAGTTTTCTCTCCGGGACTATCGGATAATGAAAAAGCCCTTCCCGGATAAACGGAAAGAGCTTTTACTTGGTAACCATAAAAGTTTATGGTTATATTTTCTTTTCGATAACGGCCTGTACTACATTTAATACATAGTCACCCAGTTTTTCGGATTCACCGACAAGGTCCATATAATAAACACCGTCCTGATACTGGTATTTCTTATTGTTAACATCTTCCATATTGTGTATCTTCAACTGGTTGCGATAATTGTTGATCTCGTTTTCAATGTTGTAAGACTGGTTGATATCGTCGTGAACGACTTCCTGCATGTGGAGGATTTCATTCATCCGGGTCAGGGCCTTTTCAAGCAGGGCGAACATCTGGTCGATGTTGTGGTTCTGCTCATCGGTAAACTCAGATTTGCCTTCGTTGCGGCGTCTGATACCACGTGCCAGGTTGTTGCAGGAGTCGGCGATACTTTCTATTTCCGTCACGGTACGCAACATGATACGGATTTCTTCCTTACCTTCAGAACTCAGGCGTCCTTCAGCAACGAATGTCAGATAGTTGGCAATCTCGATTTCCATACGGTCACTGATGTTCTCGTACTTTTCGATGCGACTGTATATCTTCAGGAAGTTGTCTTCGTTCTTCTCATAGAACAGGTCTTTAACCATACCGAACATACGTTGTGTACGTTCTCCGAATACGGCAATCTCTTTCTTAGCCTGCATCAATGATAACTCGGAAGTAGAGAGCATACCGGAAGGAATGTATTTCAACTGGAACTCTTCTTCGTCGCTTACGTTCTTCGGTTTGATCAGAGCAGAACAAACATATACGTAGAACTTCACGAACCAGATCATGATACAAACGTTTGTTATATTGAATACGGTATGGAACAGGGAAAGACCGTAGGAAACGGATACCTGTAATGTGAGTAATTGCTTTTGCAAAGCGAGCAGGTGCGGGTCTGTGATCTGCGCGCTAGAAGTGATCAGGGAGATCGTCTTCGGATCGAGTGTGCTCAGGAACTGTGTCATCTCGTTCGGGTCGCCCGGGCCATAGTTTGTAACGATCCAGGTGATCATGCTGGTGAACGGATAGAACAGTGCCATAACCCAACATACCCCGAATACGTTAAACATCAGGTGGGCGATTGCAGCACGCCGGGCCGAAACGTTCGCCGAAATAGCCGCAATATTCGCTGTAATGGTTGTTCCGATATTTTCTCCCAGTACCATTGCTGCCGCCATCTCGAAAGGAATCCATCCCTGCGTACACATAATCAATGTGATGGCAACGGTAGCACTGGATGATTGAACGATAACTGTAAGAATGGTTCCTAAAAGGAGAAATATAAGGAGGGAAGGATATCCCAGGGAGGTGTAATCTTGTAAGAAAGCGAGTATCTGAGGGTTGCTTTGCAGGTCGGGTACTGAAGATTTCAGATAGGATAGCCCCATGAAGAGGAAAGCAAAACCCATTAAAAATTCACCCCATGATTTTCGTCTGCTCTTGCCGGAGAATATCAGCGGAATACATAATCCGATGAGTGGCAGGGAGAAGACACTGATGTCGACTTTAAATCCGAAGAGGGAGATGATCCATGCCGTAACCGTCGTACCGACGTTGGCTCCCATGATGACGCTGATTGATTGGGTTAGCGTCAGAAGTCCCGCGTTAACGAAACTGACAACCATCACGGTAGTGGCACTGGATGACTGGATGAGTGCTGTAATCAGAATCCCGGTCAGAACACCTGTAAACCGGTTAGTCGTCATTACCGAGAGAATGCTGCGTAACTTGTCTCCTGCGACTTTTTGCAGACCTTCACTCATTACTTTCATTCCGTATAGGAACATACCTAATGCTCCTACAAGCGTAAGAAAATCAAAAAAAGAATAGTCCATTTATATAAATTTAAGTGGATAAATATCCGATTAAAATGAATGTATGCATACTTATATTTTCTTCTCTATAACAGCCTGTACAACATTCAGGACATAATCTCCCAGCTTTTCAGCTTCGCTGACGATATCCATATAATATACCCCGTCCTGATACTGGTATTCCTTATTATTGATATCTTCTACATTATGTTGTTTCAACAGGTTGCGATAATTGTTTATTTCGTTTTCGATATTGTAAGACGGGTTGATGTCGTCGTGCGTCAACTCCGGCTTTTTCAGTATCGAGTTCATTTGATACAACGATTTCGTCACCAGTTCGAAAATCTTGTCTATGTTATGGTTCTGTTTGTCGGTAAAGACAGACTTCCCTTCATTCCTGTGTTTGATGGTACGAGCCAGATTGTTACAGGAGTCGGCAATACTTTCTATTTCCGATACGGCACGTAGCATGATACGGATTTCTTCTTTACTTTCCGAACTCAGGCGGCCTTCTGCAACGAGGGTAAGATAGTTGGCTATCTCTATCTCCATATGGTCGCTGATGTTCTCGTATTTTTCAATCCGGTTATACGTTTTCATGAAGGTGTCCTCGTCCTTTTCGTAAAACGCATCTTTTACCATGCTGAACATGCGTGTTGTCCGTTCGGCAAAAAGGGATATCTCCTTATTCGCTTGCAAAATAGACAATTCGCCTGTCGAAAGCAAACCGCCTGTGATGTAACGCAGGCGGTACTCTTCGTCTTCCGGCTTTGATTTGATCACTAAACAAACCAATCGTTCAATCGGTTTAATGAACCATATTAATATCAATACATTGCAAATGTTAAACGCAGTATGGAATGCCGACAACATATAGGTGATCGCAATGTCTTTGGGTGTATTGGGTGCAAGGTAATTGACAAGATTCGTTACAGCGTCGATAAACGGGTGGAAGATGCAGAGCACCCAGATAATCCCGAAAAAGTTGAATATGAAATGGGCAAATGCCGCCCTTCGTGCCTGTGCATTACCGGTGAGAGCCGCGATATTGGAGGTTACTGTCGTACCGATATTCTCTCCCATCACCAGCGCAATACCCAGATACAGGTCTAATACGCCGCTTGAACATAATATTAATGTAATAGCCATAACGGCCGCCGATGACTGTACCGCCATTGTTATAATGCCTCCGATCAGCAGGAACAGCAACACGGAAAACATTCCCCATTCTTTGCAGGATGCGATAAAAGACAGGAGTACCTGGTTGTGTTCCAGGTCCATATGCATCGCATTCTCCCTCAAAGTCGTTAGTCCTAAAAACATAAAAGCGAACCCGAACACGAATTCACCGAATGACTTGCGTCCGCTTTTTTTAGAGAATATTAAGGGGAGAGATAATGCAAACAGGGGATAAATGACATTGGACATATTAAACTGGAAACCGAAGACAGACATAATCCACGCAGTGACTGTCGTTCCTATGTTGGCCCCCATAATAACGGATATGGCTTGTGTCAAGGTAAGGAGACCGGCGTTTACGAAACTAACGGTCATAACGGTGGTAGCGGTGGATGACTGGACAGCGGCTGTAACGAATGCTCCCGTGAGCAATCCGGTAAACCGGTTTGTAGTCATGGCGCCCAGGATATTACGCAGACGGTCTCCTGTTAACTTCTGGAGACCTTCACTCATAACTTTCATTCCGTACATCAAGAGGGCCAAAGAGCCGAGCAGTTTAAGTACGGTAAAAATTGTATTATCCATCAAAAAATAGTTATACCTGGAAGTATATCCGATTAATATTCCTAACTTTAGGCAGCAAAACTACAAATAATAACTGATATAATATGTCTGAAACAATCACAATTTATTGCAAAAATAACAATACTTATAAAGAGGTTCCAATCGGCTCCTCTTTATTGGATATTTATACGATGATGGGGGCGCCTCTGCGTTACCGCCCGATGAATGCAAAAGTGAATAACAAGGTGGAAAGCCTGAATTTCCATTGCTGGCATCCGAAAGATGTTGAGTTTGTGGATTATACACAGCTTTCCGGGTTGCGTACGTATGTCCGTTCCCTTTGTCATATTTTCTCAAAGGCGGTCAATGACGTGTTGCCCTCCGCAACATTAAATCTGGAACATCCGATATCGAAAGGTTACTACTGTGTAATCCATAACGGCAAAAAGATCGATGTCGAAACAATCGACAAGATAAAGAAGCGCATGCGTGAAATTATCGATGCTGATATGCCTTTCCTGCATAAAACAGTCCGGACGGTGGATGCGGCTGTCCTTTTCCGTGAACGGGGAATGAATGACAAGGCGCGTCTGATCGAGACTGCCGGGATGCCTTACACTTCGTATTATGAACTGGATGGCTATATCAATTTCTTTTATGGCTGCCTGACGCCGTCAACCGGTTATATCCAGTTGTTCGATATCGTTCCGTATTTCGACGGCGTGTTGCTCCAGATTCCAAAGAGAAGCAATCCGTTGGAATTGGAGCCGGCTATCACGCAGGATAAGATGTTCGAGGCTTATAAAGAACATCTGACTTTGCAGCGCACACTGGATTTGAATAATGTAGGCGACCTGAACCGGGCTATCGAGAAGGGGCATACTTCCGAAATTATAATGGTTTCAGAAGCGATGCAGGAAAAACAGGTAGCCAAGATTGCGGAAGAGATTGCGAAGAGATATGAAGAAGGTGTCCGTATTGTTCTGATCTCGGGACCTTCGTCTTCCGGAAAGACAACTTTCTGCAAGCGTTTGGAAGTCCAGTTGATAACGAATCTGATCCATCCTGTGGGTATTTCGCTCGATGATTATTTCCTCAACCGGGAAGATACGCCGAAAGACGAGACGGGCGATTATGATTTCGAATCGCTTTATGCCCTCGATCTGCCTTATTTTAACAGTGAGATGAAGGATTTGTTGTCGGGGAAAGAAATAGAAGTACCTACTTTTGATTTCGGTACGGGTAAACGTATCTATAAAGGTAAGAAACTGAAGATGCGTGAAAATTCAGTCCTGGTGATTGAAGGTATCCATGCGTTGAATCCGGAACTGACATCCATGATAGAGGATAAATATAAATACCGGGTGTATGTTTCCGTCCTGACATCCATCTCTTTGGATAACCATAATTGGATACCGACTACCGATAACCGTCTGTTGCGTCGTATCATCCGTGATTACCGTTTCCGCGGTTATTCGGCCAAAGACACGATTGCCCGCTGGCCGAGTGTGCGCCGGGGAGAGGACAAATGGATTTTCCCTTACCAGGAAAATGCGGATGCCATGTTCAACAGTGCCATGCTGTATGAGTTGGCAGCTTTACGTAAATTTGCCGAACCGATCCTGGCCGAAGTACGTGAGAGCGATGAGGAAAACGCAGAAGCCTACCGCCTGTTGCGTTTCCTCCGTTACTTTAATTATATTCCGGACGTCGGCCTGCCCGGCACTTCGCTTTTACGCGAGTTCCTGGGGGGAGGAAGTTTCCGGTATTAAGAAAACAGATTGAATTATAATAGAAATGCGGGCGGTAAGCAGAGAGTATCTGTATGCCGCCCTTTTATTTTGTTTCGAGTTTTTCCCGTATCCGTTTTATTAGTTCCCGAAAATCTTCTTTATCGGGAATGAATTCGCTTAATCTAGTTTGGTTTTGGCGGCAGAATACCGTAACTGAGAATATCAACATGGCACAGAATGCAATACTGGTACTGATGGCTGAGCCGACGACACCGTAAACAGGTATCAGTATGTAACCTGCTATGAATAAGGTTGTAAGGCCGACGCATGAACTGACTGCACTATAACGTATTTTCCCGCTTCCAATAAAGTAATGGCTGAGTATGCTGTTGCACCCTAATGCAATAATTCCGATGGACAAGCCGAATATAATTTTTCGCATGCCGGTAAATTCGGGACTGAACAGGTAATCGGTGTAAACCCATTCCGGTATAAATAGAATACAGATGGTTGCAGATGTAATTGCACAGAAGGTAAGTTTGAATAGTTTTAATGTAGTCCTTTTTTGTTCTCCTGCATTGGTCGTTTGTGCTACGCTGCTATATTCGATGAAGCTGACACTCCGACTGATGTGCCAGACGCTTTCCGATATTTTTGTCCCGGCATCGAGTAATCCGACACTACCCAGTCCGGCAAACCGCTGGATCAGGAAATAGTTCAGCCGGGTGGTCAGTACTTCGGCTATATTGTCGGCGCTACCCCAAAGTCCATAGGTAAACATTTCTTTCAGGATTGCGATAAACGGTTTGTTTGTAGGCTTATTTTCTCTTTTGGTCAGATAGGGAAAAAGTAATATCAGACTGCCGATGAAAGCAATGCTGTAAGTGATGTATAATCCGTAAATATAGGATGAAACTTCTTGTTTTCCTGCTATATAATAAAAGTATAAAAGGATGAAGAACAATAATCCGCCTTGCAGCATGTAAGTCAGATTGAATTCTGTAATCCTGTCTTTGCCCAGCAGAAAGCGGGCGTTGGTTGTAATAAAAGAGGAGATCAGTGACAGCACATATATATCTGTCAGATACTCTTTTGGAAATAGTCCGAATAGTAACATGGAGGCACACGCTAATCCGGATCCTATCAGAGGCCATGCATAAGCCGGGAACAAAATAGTATGTATGGAATAACGGTTCATAAAATATACGATCGTATTGCCTGAAAGTACCCCATTGAATACAACGGCTATATTTACTGAAGCCAGGATAATACCCACCAGGCCAACCCCTTCCACACCCAATGCTTTGGCATTAATGAAAATGAGCATCAGATTAAGAAAGGCAATCAGATAGCGTGTTCCAATTGTCCCCAGTATTTTTTTCAGCATACGATTATAATTTCAATCCATCCAGTAAACGGACATACGTATCGATCGCCTCCCTGATCTCCATCAGGCCGATAAACTCGTCTGCCGCATGCGAACGGGCGGAGTTTCCCGGGCCTATCTTGACGGAAGGGAACGGCATAAGTGCCTGGTCGCTGAGCGTAGGCGAACCGAACGGCTCTTTTCCCATCATGATGGCTCTTTGTACAAACGGGTGATCCAGTTCCGTACGGGTTGAGTTCAAGCGGAAACTGCGTGCTTTTACCTCACAATTCACTTGCTCTTTGATCAGTTCGAACAGTTTTTCATTGGGATAGAACTCATTGGTACGTATATCGACCGTGAATTCGCAACGGTCGGGAACAACGTTGTGTTGTGTGCCGGCATGGATAATTGTAACGCTCATTTTTACCGGTCCCAGGAAGTCGCTCTTTTCAGGGAACTGGTAGGTGTTGAACCATTCAATATCTTTTATTGCCAATGTGATTGCATTAATCCCTTCATTACGGGCAGCATGACCGGCTTTTCCGGTTGCTACGCAATCAAGTACCATCAACCCTTTCTCAGCAACGGCTGGCTGCATGCCGGTCGGTTCGCCGACGATGGCAAAAGCGATGGGCGGGAGGTCTGCCAGTGCACTTTCCAATCCGTTCTTTCCTGATACTTCCTCCTCGCAGGATGCCAGGAAAATCAGATTATAAGCCTGTTCTTTACCGGTCAGTAGTGTGAAAGCCGAATACAGGGAGACTACGCTTGCCCCGGCGTCATTGCTGCCCAGACCGTATAACTTTTCATCTTCGCTCTCTTCGGGATTGAAAGGGTCTTTCGTCCAGCCGGAGGCCGGTTTTACGGTGTCGATATGTGAGTTCAGCAACAGCGTCGGTTTATTCAGGTCGAAACCGGGAGAAACGATCCACAGATTATTCCCTTTACGGTGTACCGTATGCCCTGCAGCTTGCCATGTCTGTTGTAAAAAGTCGGCTACAGCCGCTTCATCCCGGCTGAAAGAGGGACGGCTGATCATCCCTTTTAAAGTATCTATTGCTTCGTAGTAAAGTTCCATCTATTCAGATTATTGAATTTAGTTACCGGTTGTATCTCAATTTCCCTCTTGAGAGGGGGCAGGGGGTGTGTTACATTCCGTCAATAGCCTGTCCACCGTTTCCCTGTCATGTCCGAGTTGTTCTATCAGTTCTTCCAGGGAATTAAATTTGACATCCCCCCGTACATAATATATAAACGCAACAGTTATTTCATTATTATAGATATCTCCGGAGAAGTCCAGTATATTCACTTCCAGTGTAATATTGTCGCCATTCTGAAGTGTAGGACGGTCGCCGATGTAGAGCATTCCTTTATATTTCTCTCCTTTCAGATAGACCCAGACTGCATAAACCCCGATCCCCGGTACAATTTTAAAAGGTTCGTCCACCTGTATATTGGCTGTAGGGAATCCCAGTTTGCGTCCGACTTTGTAGCCGTTTACAATCGTTCCCCGTAGCTGATAAGGGTAGGTGAGTAACCGGTCGGCATCTTCCACATTACCGTCTGTCAATAATTTCCTGATCTCGGAAGAACTTACAGTCGTACGTCCTTCATCGTAAGGCGATGCTTTGATTACCTCCATCCCACAGGCTGTACCATAAACAACATATTGCTCAAAACCGTCTTTCCGGTCATGGCCGAAACGATGGTCATAACCGATCAGTAGAGCGGCTACATGTAATTTCTCCGCCAGTATGGAACTGATAAATTCCTGTGCCGTCAGGCGGGATAGCTCCACCGTGAAGTCGAGAACGATGCAGTAATCTATGCCGGTGGTAGCCAGTTGTTCCAGTTTTTCCTCAAATGAATTAAGTAATTTGGGCTGATAATCCGAATGCAATACGGCACGCGGATGCTCCGGAAAGGTAATAACGGCCGAAGGCAGGCCTTTCGTCTTCGCGACTTCCTTCAGTTCATTGATCAGGAACCGATGTCCCAGATGAACTCCGTCGAAGAAACCGATGGTAGCAACCAGTCTTTTCCCTTTTAATAAATCCGTATCTCTGATAACGATCATTTTCTTTCTATTCATTCAATGAAAAGGCAAAAGTACATAAAACCAATGGAAATTAGTCGTACATTTGACCTGATTTATTAACAGACATCTCTGAGTATTAGTTATGAAAAAAATCTTTTATCTTCTGATTTGCCAGCTTTTATCCGTCTTCTATCTCTTTGCCGATGGTGTGCAGACCGAGAACAGAACGGTGATTTTCACACCTTCCGGTGGTGAAAAGGTTCATTTGTTAACTCCCGGAAGCAGTGTTTCCGAAACAGTTTCGTTTAAACAGGAAGCCTATCCTGTGCGTAGATTCCTTCGTGTTGTCGGCGGAGTAAAAATGCCGGCTCCTTTTGAAAAAAGAGGGGAGGAGATGTTCAGGCGGTCGGAATTTTATATTGACGACAATCTGGATTCCGTCCATGTAAAGAAAGATAAGTATTCCTTATATTTTAAAGGAGAAGACAATAACTTCGAGCGGCATGCCTATTACCGTATTTCGGGTGACTTGCTGAAACCCGGTGAACTGACGGTGACCTTGCCGGTTGTGAAATGTCAGGACCTGTCCGTTTCTGCGGGTGGTGACTTTGGCGTACAGATAGAATTGTTTTATAAAAAGCCCGGACGCTATAAAGACGATATTTACGACCGCCCGGATTCGTTGCTTTACTTCCCGGTACCCGCAGGCTCCGGCAAATATCAACAAGTAACGCAAACATTCGTGCTTCCTGATAACGTCGCATGTGCCTTTTTACGTATCGGGGGAACTCATTTCAGCGGTGAGTGCTGGGTGGAGGCACCCAGATTGGTGCAGAACAAGAAACAGGTCTGCTCCATACCTTTTGCTAAATTTGCCGATAAGACAGACGATTATAACTACTGGACCGGTTGTAACCTTTCTACCCGCAGTTGGCCGCGTTGGAAACTGGATTTTAACGGTACGACTGTTTACGAAGGAAATATTTTCGACAGAGCCTCTGATATAGCGGACTTTTATGTCCTTCTGCCTGCATCCGTACAAGGTAACGGAGATTTGAAACTGACTTTGCTCAAAGAGGATAACCGTGCAGCGTATTCTTATGAACTCCGTTCGCTGGAGATTATCGAAGAGAGTGCCCGCGATTTTGAAGTTGTTTCCGTGCCTGAATATGTTTCTGCCGGAGCGGCTTTCGGTGTACTGGTAGAAACGAATAAGCCGGATGTCTGTTTGAAGGTACAGGCTCCGTCTTCTGTCATCCCGGCGTCCCAGGAAGTGGTATTAAAAGAAACAGGTTTGCACGTGATTGAGTTTCGTGCCGGCGATTATGCCTCCGCTGTTCCGATGATTTTTGACGACGGAAGCCGTAAAGCGGAAGTAACAATTCGTCAGATAATAGAAAAGGAACCGGATGAGGTTTATATTTCTTCCGGGGATGAGATTTATATAGATAAGGAATATGCGCCTTATGATTATTTCTTTAAATGGTATATCTCCCAGCGGGTCGGAAACTGGTATCAGTTCCGTCCTTCCTATCAGTGGAGCGGTTTCCGCGTTGCCCGTCCCGAAGTTATCCGTCATTATACCGGTTTGTTGAATAAGCTCCAGGTTCCTTATGCCTGGCAGGTAGAAGGCCGTACATTGGCCGGTAAACGTATCAACCCGGATTTGGAAACATTGGCTTCTCCGATGTTCCGCGGAAAGCAGGCGCATGAAAATGACGGCGGTTATTATTACTGGCAACATTTCCTGTATCAGGGAGTCTTCTCGGATATGGCTGCCCGTAATCGTCCTTACGGTGGTATCTTTGCTAAACATCGTCCGATTTATACTGACCACGGAACCTTTATCCATTATGATCCGTATGGTGTCAAGGATATGGCTGACGGTGCCCGCAAGTTGGTTGAGAATTTCCGTTACTCAAAAGGAGAGAGCAGCCGCCATACAGGTCCTTCCACGTTGTTCCGTTATTTATATCAGGCAGGCTATAACTGGCTGGGAGCCGAGCAGATGTACGGTCCTGAAGAAATTATCCTGTCTTCGTTGCGCGGTGCTTCACGTGCTTACAGCAAACGGGATTACGGAACGTTGCATGCCATGCAATGGGGTTCGGGGCCTTTTACCGACCCGAAACATTCTTTACGTTTATATATGTCGCTTGCCGTAGCCTATATGCATGGTTCTTCCCATATGAATACGGAAGAAGCCTTGTGGCTGGACGAATATGCCAACGACCGTTATTCCAAGTCGGGCAAAGAGCATTTATATGCACAGCATCGTGTGCTGGACTTCATAGAAACACATACCCGTCGCGGCGAAATGAAAAGTAACGTCGCTGTCATCCAGGGAAGGAATGATGCCTGGAAGTCGTTCGGTCGCGGCAGCTTATGGTCACAGAAGGGAGATAAGTGGGAATTTAATAAGGCAACGGAAAGTTTTGACCTCCTGAAAGTCTTTTATCCCAATAATATCGTGGATGGTTGCGGCCCTAACGGCTGGTTTACCTCTACGCCTTACGGGACAATCGATATTCTGCCTATCGAGGCTCCGCAAGATGTGATGAATAAATATAAGGCAATGGTATTCCTCGGCTGGAACAGTTTCGATGAAAGCGACTTCCTCCGCATCCGCAACTATGTATTTGAGGGCGGAACGCTTGTCCTGACGGCTGCCCACCTGAATGCCGAACTTCAACCTGACCAGCCGGCAAAGTTCCCGACTAACGATGCGGTTATCCGTGAAATGTTGGGCGATAATTATAAGTCTTTAAATGGAAAGACCGTTATCCCGTTCGGATCAGGAAAGATCATCTACTTCCCGCAGGCTGCTTATCCGGCAGAATCGTCTTTGAGAAGCCAGTATGAAGAAACAATGCGTGAGCTAGCTACGGAAACCGTGAATAAGGAACTTTCCTCCGGTTGGATCGAGTCTGCTCCGTCTGTAGGTTTCACTGTTTGGGATAACAAAGACCATCGCACAATTTATCTGTTGAACACCGACTGGCAAAGTGATGAACAGCAACATACAGCAATCTTCGTCTATGCCGGAAAGAAATTCCCTGTTGATGTCAGACGTTATCATATCGAAACCGTTCATTGCGCTAATGGTTTAGCGATTAATCCCGGTAGTAATACGACGGATATTTTAAGCATAAATAAAGAAGGTAACAGTTGGAAAGTAACCGTACAGAATACGGAGAAAGATACAATCCGTTGTTTTAATGCAGAAACAGGAACGACAACCACTGTTGTGCTGGATAGCCCTTCTGTCCATGTGATTACGGTTGGAAATTGAAAAATAAGGTATCTCTGTCAAGTTGATTTAAAATAGAATATCCTCCTCTATTTTTCCTGTAAGAAATTCCCCACGTTTTTATTAGCGTGGGGAATTTTCCCCATACTTATGGGGCATATTCCCCATGCTTGTGGGGGAAAATCCCCATAGGCATGGGGAAAGGGCAAATTCATATCTGATAAGATTTGCATTATCTATCTCTGATAAATAGTACCTCTGATAAACCCTCTTAACAGGTATATTTAAAGAGGATGAACTCTTTTGAGATGGTTACTTTTTATCTGGGAATAGTTGTTGTATTTCATACTCTGCATTGTGTCCGGGGAAATTATCGTCGACCACATTCCCATCCCGATCCAGCATTACATAACGAGGTATGCCATTGAATTTGAATAGTTGACGCAGATAGTTGTATTCATCTTCCGGTAAACGGAACAGGTTGTCACCCATATCATTTTCTGAAATAAATTTATTGTAAGAGGCTTCAGGAGAACCACCTGTATCTGTAATATATACAAAGGCGAGATCCGGACTTCCTTTATATTTGTCTCTTAGCGGCTGCATCTGTTTAATACCGTAAATACAAGGTCCGCAGGTAGTAGCCCAAAAGTCGACTAAAACAAATTTACCTTTGTGCGGGTCTGTCATTTTACGGAAAATATCCGTAGCCTTCCCTTCCGGAAGTTTATAGGCTTGTTTTTCGCCTTCCGGAAATTTCTTGGCATACATACGCATCGTTTCTTCTTTCAGGAAAGGCTCTGAGATGCTGTTGTTTATTTCTTCAGCCAGCAAATGTCCTTCTTTGGGTGTAAGCATTTCTAGTGCATAATTCAGCGAACGGGTCTTTGCAATCTCAAACAGCAGACCGGGCGTGACTTGCAATTCATTCCGCAAAACAGAATCTTTGCGTAACCATCCCTTACTAAACATTTCAAGCTTATTCTCGGGGGTGAATGTCATATCTGCGTTGTTGAAAGGTCCCATATATTCATAACGGTTGATGAAAGAACTGAACATATTCGAGACAAGTAAACTTTTGTCGTTACTATTTATCTTTGGAAGGAAGTTATAATAATCATTCGGAATCGGTTGTTTCAGGATTTCATTAGTAGAGTCCTGAGAGGCGTAATACCTCCGTGTCATAACATAATCAAACAAAGCTCCGTAAAATGATAGAAGTATTTTATTTTTTAGTAATTGCTGGCCTTTGATTGAAACTGTATTTTGTTTCAACTTTTCTGCCAGTGAGTTATCAGCCTCTTTCAAAGCGTTCAATTGCTGTTGTTTAAATTCTGTCGGAGCAAGAGTTTTTAGTTGCTTTTCGAAATTTCGGTAATTGAAAGTATTTACTTTAAATCTGTTAAGTTCTTTGTTTATTCCGGCTGAGGCTCCTTTGAAATCTATGTTTTTAAACTCATACCGGCGATCGCGATATCGGTCTGCCATCAGGAAGTCTTCCCAGTCGAGAGAAATAAATAAGGTTTCTCCCGGTTCGATATAAAATGGAATGGAAGTCCTTTTGGAAGAAATATAACCTTCCCAGGGATGATTTAAAAGAAAGTCAGCTTCGAAACGTCCGTCAGGATGGATTTGTATGACAGTCGGATAGTCTTCGCGAGTTAGTTCGTTACCGGTATAAATCATGCCGGTACTGAAGCCGGCTCTGGGATCGTATCCTTTCAGGAAACCACGCAGGTGGGCTGTGTCTTTTCGGAAGAAGTCGGTTCCGTAATCGGTTGACGGAGCAGCTTCTGCTGCCAGTTGCTTTTCCATATCTTCCCATGTCCCGTATATGCTCTCTTCCACCGGTTTCTTCTTCTGATCTTTTGTTTTTTTCAGTGAGATTCCGAAGATTGAACCTTCTCCAGTATCTGATTCGATATAATCGAATTTCTTCATCTTTTTATCGAAAGGAGGAAAGATCAGGACAAATGTCGAGTCGCCTGAATCAGGCATAAATGTTTTTTTACCGAACTCGGTTCCTTCGATTCCGGTAGGAAAATATTTCTTTCCGGTATCCGCATCTTTGATGTAAGAAGTACTGTCGAAAGAAATCCACCAGTGGGGGATAAATTCGCAATGTACTTGTACCCGTGTGTTTTCTTTGTTTCGCTCTATCTGAGTGATCGTATTGATACCTGTGCTTTTAAATTCATAAGCAGGGTTTTCAATGACGCGCTGGGCGAATGCTGTATGGCTGAGGCCCAGGAGTAAGAATAGGATGACTGTTTGTTTTTTCATATCAGAATGTTTTAAATGTTATCCTTTCGTTAATTTATAAGGCTAAAGGTAGGTTTTAGTAGTTATAAACAGCTTGTTTGGGTATGGTATTATTCTGCTTTTATCCTATTTTATTGTTTACTATGGGGTGCTTTAACAGATATTTTATCTTTTAGTGGCTTACTTCCTTTGAGTTTTAATTTCTGTAGTTGAATATATTGATGGATTGTTGCTATTGCCCTAATTAGTGTATGGATTGGAGGATTTAATAATTTTTTCAGCAGGTGTATATAGGAGTTTTATAAAGAGCATAGCGTTAAAATAGAGTTGGGACAGGTCGTTTTCCGAGATTTTTAATAAGTTTGCAATATGGAAGTAAAAGATCAGACGACAAATTGTTATCAGCGCATATATATGGAATATGCGCCAATGTTGCTTCGGTTTGCGGGCAAGTTTGTCTCCGGATTCTTTGCAGAGGATATTGTGCATGATGTTTTCCTGAAATTATGGGATAAGCAGGTTTTCCTTCTTCCTGATGATGACTTGAAGCGAATTTTGTATATAGCTGTACGTAATGCATGTATTGACCATCTTCGTCGTTCAAACATGGAACAGGAGATACTCGACCGCCGTGCTATACAGCTAAAATTGGATGAACTGGATTATTTTGAATCGTCTGACGAGCTATTCATGCGAAAGGATCTTCTGGAGCTTCTGATGAAAAAAGTTGAGGAATTACCTGAACGTGGTCAGGAAATATTTCGTCTTTCTTATCTGGAAGGTATGAAAGCCGCGGAAATCGCGGAACAACTAGGGTTGTCTGTACGTACGGTCGAAAATCAGTTATATCGTTCCTTGCTTTATCTCCGTAAGCACTGCTCTCATTTATTTTTTTATCTGTTCACCTTGATTTAGAACTTCTAGTTAGTTTATTTTAAAAAAAGTTTGTTTTCGTGTGAGTACTTTTCATATCCCATTCGTTATAAGTTCATAAAGGACTAAGTCACTAAAGACGGCGAATTACAGAAAAAAAGTATGGAACATGATTATACAGAGTTAGTTATAGGTTACTTACAAGGTAATCTTTCCAAAGAAGAAACAGACCTTTTTTACGATTGGGTGAATGAGAGTGCCTCCAACAAAGAGACATTCTTTGAAATCAAAGCAATGTATGATGCCGGTTTGTTTTTAGGAAAACCGCTGGATACGGCTTCCAGCTGGCAGCGTTTGCTTAATAAAAAGAAAAATTCACAAACTCGCCGGTTCAATCTTTGGTACCAAATAAGTAGCTATGCAGCGGTGGCCCTGATAGCTGTGGCGATTAGTTCTGTTTTCTTTTTATTTATTCGTGATGACGACGGGACTTTATATTCTAAGTATATAGGAGGTGACGGTCTGGAGGCAGATGTAATAGAGTTACCAGATGGTACACATGTTAGTCTTGGCTCAAAAACGACTTTCCATTATGATAAGAATTTTGGAAAAGATAAACGTATTGTATATCTGGAAGGTGAGGCATATTTTGAAGTCGCCAAACAAAAGAATAAACCTTTTATTGTAAAGACAAAAGAGCAGGATATCGAAGCACTGGGAACCAAGTTCAATGTAATGGCTTATCCAATGGATTCTATGACGATCACTACGTTGCTGGAAGGATCAGTTCGTCTGACAACAATGCATATTGCTAAACAAACGATATTGGAGCCCAACCAGCAGTTTGTATATAACCGGAATACAGAATCAGCTTTCCTTCGAAAAGTGGATGCCCAGCAATTCATATCATGGACTTCCGGTTATTATTATTTCTATGAACAAAGTCTAAAAGCAATTTTAGATCGTCTTAGTCACGTTTATGGTGTAGAGTTTGCTGTAAGTTCTAAAGCATTGAATAAGCGTACTTTCACCGGAACTTTCTATCGGGGACAAAGTATTAAAGATATTATGGAAATAATAAATTTATCTATTCCGGTCAAATATAAGATTGACGACCGTCATGTGTCGATTTCGGAAAAATAGGTTATAATAGAGTAGTTAACTTTCAAATTCAATAATATGAGTGGATAACGTAAGAAATTAAAAAAAGAAGGGAAAATATCTTGCCGGATATTCTTTTCTAAAGTGTGTGATTCAATTAAACTTCCATTGCCGTGGAATGTGTTTTTAATCTTAAAACAATCAAAGTATGAATAATCAACGAATAGTTGTTTCCGTAAACCTGAAAAGAACTATTAAAATTATGAAGCTAACCGTGTTAATGCTTGTTGTTTGTCTATCGCAAATGGTAGCGGCAACTTATGCACAAACCACCAAATTGAGTGTCTCTGTTAAAAATGAAACACTGGAGCATGTATTGAAACAAATAGAAGAACAGTCTGAATTCCTGTTTTTCTATAATCTGGAAGAGATAAACAAGAATGAAAGGATCTCAATTGATAAGAGAAATACGAATATCTCAGAAATTCTGGATGCGATTGCAGAAAAAACCGGACTGAAATATGCAATAAGGGATCGTCATATTGTATTGATGGTGAATAATGAACCACCTACTGTTGCACAACAATCTCATAGAGTAACAGGTGTTGTAAAAGATGCAGCAGGAATTCCGGTTATTGGGGCCAATGTAGTAGTGAAAGGTACGACGAATGGTACAGTAACAAATATTGATGGAGAATATAGTTTGAGTGTACCTTCATCGGCTGTTTTACAGATTTCTTATATTGGTTATAATACACAGGAAGTTGCCGTAGGAAATAAAACTGTGTTGAATATTTTATTACAAGAAGATTCTCTGAGATTGAATGAGGTTATTGTTGTTGGATATGGTACACAGAAAAAAGCAACTTTAACGGGGGCAGTGGCCAGCGTAAGATCAGAACAGATAGCGAATAGAGCAGCTTCTGATGCAACAAATTTGCTGACAGGTATAGCTCCGGGATTAACAGCCATTCAACGTTCCGGACAGCCGGGTGCTGATGGTGCTGAATTTATTATTCGTGGTCCCGGGACATTAAATTCAACATCTCCTTTGATTATAGTCGATGGAATTCCCGGTAGTTTGAATGCAATAGATCCGAATGATATCGAAAATATCAGTGTTTTGAAGGATGCTGCATCTGCTGCCATTTATGGTGTACGTGCTGGTAACGGTGTTATCTTAGTAACCACAAAGAAAGGAAAGGAAGGGCGCATGAAAGTATCTTACAATGGGTATATCGGTTTTCAAAATCCGACACGTTTACCTAAATGGGTGAATTCAGCAGATTATGCTACACTGTATAATGAAGCTTTGACAAATGATGGATTGGCTCCGAAATATTCAGAAACCGATATAGACAATTATCGTAAAGGAACTGATCCGGATTTATATCCAAACTCCGATCAAACAGATGCTTTGTTTTCAAAAAACGGTTTTCAACACAGTCACCATGTTCAGTTAGATGGAGGAACGGAAAAAACAAGATATAATTTTTCTTTAGGTTATCTGAACAGAGAAGGTTTGATAGCACAAACAGATCTGGAAAGATATTCTATCAGAGGAAACTTTGACTTTGATATCAGTAAACGTGTGAACTTTGGGGTGAATTTTTCTTATATCAGACAGGAAAAATCACAACCCTACCAAAGTATTAGTGAGTTAGTTCATCGTTCATACCGTGAAACTCCTGTAACTCCGATCAAATGGTCTAACGGAAATTGGGCAGCCTTTATGAATGAACATAATTCGGTGGCAGAAGCTGAAAATGGAGGATATGACCATTATACAGATAACTTCTTGACAGCAATTGGAACACTAGAAATAAAGATTATAGACGGATTGTCTGTAAAAGGGGTTGCTGCGATGAATGGTAATTTTACTCATTCCAAAAGACAGCAATATAATTTATCTCTTTATAATGCACCGGACGTTGTCGGTATGAAGTTCAGACCCTATCTGTTTGAAAATAGAGGTGAGTCTTCCGATATAAATCTACAAGCATTTTTAAATTATAACAAAACATTCGGAATGCATAATGTAGCAGCAGTATTAGGTTATGAACAGCGTAAATATACAAACTCTTCTATTGCTGCATCCCGTTATGATCTTCCGGAGAACAACTGGTTGGACCAAATAAATGCGGGAGATGCATCTGATCAACGTAATGATGGTGGTATGGATGAGAATAGCATCCGTTCAGTATTTGGCAGAATAAATTACAATTTCGCAGAACGTTATTTGCTTGAAGTTACACTAAGATATGATGGATCTTCACGTTTCCCGAAAAACAATCGTTTTGAGTTATTCCCCTCTGTTTCTGCCGGATGGCGTATTTCTGAGGAAGACTTTTTCAATTTTGATCCGATATCTAACTTGAAGTTAAGAGCTTCCTGGGGACATTTAGGAAATCAGGAAATTGGAAATTATGCTTATCAGAACAAATATTCTTTAGGTCGTTTATATGGCTTTGGAAATATAATGTATTCCGGTATCGCAGAAAATTATTCTATGTCAAATTCCACTATCGGTTGGGAAAATACAGAAATGGTGAATGCCGGTTTGGATTTGAACATGCTTAATAACCGATTATCATTCACTTTCGATTATTTTGTAAGAAACACCCGTGATATTTTAATGAGCTTGCCTCAACCCACTATTTTAGGGGCTTATGCTCCGGTAATCAATGCTGGTGCTGTGCGCAATAAAGGCTTTGAAATGCAACTGGGGTGGAATGACCAGTTGAAAGACTTTAATTATTATGCTAATTTAAGTGTATCCAGAGTAAAAGACAAAATTACTGACTTGAAGGGGGCTGATACTCCGGGGCGTTCCGTGGGAGATCCGATTAATAATATTTTTGGTTTAGAAGCTATTGGCTTGTTTGCCTCAGAAGAAGAAATAAAAAATGCTCCTAATCAAGACTATACAGGAGGAGCCTCTCCTGGTGATATCAGGTATAAAGATCAGAATGGAGATAAAAAGATTACGGCTGAAGATCGTGTTAATTTGGGTAATACTTTCCCTGGAGTTACTTTCGGTTTACAATTGGGGGCCAGTTACAAAGGCTTTGATATCGCGACAACTATTCACGCTGTTGCAGATGTGCAGGGTTATTTGACAGGTACAGCTGCTCAGGCATTTGCTAATGGAGCTAGCGCATTGGAGGCTCAAAAAGATCGTTGGACTCCCAATAATCTGAATGCTTCTTATCCGCGGCTTTCGCTGAATAATGCAAGCCGGAATTATACTCAGACAAATTCATTCTTTATGGAAAATGCAAGTTATATAAAGATGAGGAATTTGCAAATAGGTTATTCACTGCCTAAGTCTATCTTAAGTAACCTGTTTGTTGAAAAGTGCCGTTTTTATGTAAGTGCAGACAATTTGTTTACAATAACCAGTTTCAGAGGGTTTGACCCGGAAACACCCTGGGGAGGAGGGAATATTTATCCGATGGTTACTTCTTATACATTTGGTTTAAATCTTGTATTCTAATCATTAACGATGACAAACATGAAAAAGTATATATTTATATGGATTATAGGGATAATGTTTCCCTTATTTACAGCTTGCAATGATGGTTTCCTGGATTTGAATCCAAGGGATCAGTTATCAGAACAAACATTCTGGGCAACGGAAACGGATGCTTTTAATGCGCTGGTAGGTGTTTATTCCCGTTATACGGATGGAGATAATGTGTGGATGTATTATGATCATATTCTTGGACTTCCTGCCCGTAGTGATGAAGCTGTCAATGTGTGGAAAGGTAATGATTATAATAATTTGGGTGCGGGAAATAACAGTCCTTCAATGTGGTATACAAAAGAATTGTGGTCTATTCGTTATCGTATCATTCGTACATGTAACGTTTTTTTGACCAATATAGATAAACCTCAAATGGATGATACAAAGCGTGAACAGATGAAAGGGGAAGTAAAATTCTTACGTGCTTTCGCTTATCATTTCTTATTGAACAACTGGGGAGGTGTTCCTATCATTGAGGAACCTTTAACCCTGGAAGAGTTGAAACGCCCGAGAAATACAGCAGAAGAAGTTTTGGATTTTATATTGAAAGATTTGGATGAGGCTATTAAAGTATTGCCAGAGACATGGTCTTCCGAATATGCCGGACGCATTACTAAAGGAGCAGCTTTGGGAATGAAAGCTCGTGTGTTATTGTATGCCGGACGTTGGGAAGAAGCTGCAACTGCGGCAAAAGCCGTGATGGATTTAGGAGTACACTCTTTATTCTCCAGTTATGAAGATTTATTTGAAATCAGCAATAAATATAATGAGGAAGTTTTGTATGCTTGGCAATTTGTTGGTCAGAATATGGCCAATTATACGCAGATATACATGCATTTTCCAAGTTACGGAGGCTGGGGTGGAACAAATCCTTTACAGGAGTTTGTAGACGGAGTTCTTTGTACAGATGGTAAACCGTCTAATGAATCAGCTGTTTACAATCCGGACAAACCTTACGAGAACAGAGATCCTCGTTTTTATATGTCTGTGATTTATCCTGGCTCAACTTATAGAGGTGTCGAGATCCCGGTTTACGGAGATGTCGATTATCCGGGGGCAACAGGTAATTCTTCCCAATCAGGATATTATACGCGTAAATTCCTGGATGAAGGAGCTGTAAGGTATGCTTTGATTCCCATGGAAAGTAATGTGATTATTTTGCGTTATGCAGAAGTCCTTTTGACGTATGCTGAAGCGAAAATTGAATCAGGTTCAATAGATCAGTCCGTTTATGACGCTATCAATATGTTGAGAGCTAGAGCTTATGGCGTAGACATCAGTCAGACGGATAAATATCCGGCTGTAACAGAGGGAAGCCAGGAAGAATTGAGAAAAATAGTACGCAATGAACGAATGATAGAACTTTGCTTTGAAGGACAACGCAGGGACGATATTATTCGTTGGCGAACCGCAGAAAAACTAATGAATGGAGCTTGCTATGGAATTCCGATAGAAAAGGAAGGAAAGGAACATATTCTTGTAATGGAGCGTCGTTTTGATCCGTCTTACCATTATCTGTTCCCGATTCCACAAGATGAAATAGATTTGATCGGTAAAGATATCATGAAACAAAATCCAGGTTGGGATTAATTCTTTAGACTTTATAATCCTGAGTGGTAAATCATTCAGGATTATTTTTATCAAACCAATAAACATTTATCATCATGAGTATAAATCGTCGTAACTTTTTGAAAGGCTCTTTGCTGGGAGCCGGTGTTGCATTAACCGGCTTTACGGGCTGTACTTCAACGAATAAATCTGAGGTTGAAGCTGTTGTAAAAGAATGTGTTGAAAAAGGAAAAAACAGAAAACAGTTATTTAACATGTGCGGTTATGCCGCTGCCCCTATTCCGGTTGTTCGTATAGGTTATGTAGGGATAGGTAGTCGTGGAAGTTGGGCGGTTACCCGTATTCTCAATATCAAAGAGATTGAAATCAGAGGATTGTGTGATCTCCGGGAAGAAGCGGTAAAAAGGAATCAGGAAACCTTGAAGAATTTTAATAAGCGCCCGGCAGAAGAATATTTTGGAGATGAATATGCTTGGAAAAAATTATGTGAACAGGAAGATATCGATTTGATCTATATCGCAACTCCCTGGAAATGGCATACTCCTATCGCTGTATATGCTATGGAATGTGGAAAACATGTAGCAGTGGAAGTTCCTGCTGCAAAAACACTGGAAGAATGCTGGCAATTAGTAGAAACCTCGGAGAGGACAAAAAGACATTGCATGCAGTTGGAAAATTGTTGTTATGACTTCTTTGAAATATTAACTGTAAATATGGTTCAGCAGGGATTGTTTGGAGAAATTATACATGGGGAAGGTGCTTATATACATGAGTTATTGAGTGGTATGTTTGGAGAACCGGAATGGCCAACCTGGCGATGGGATGAAAATCATAAAAGTGGGAATCCTTATCCGACTCATGGGCTGGGACCGGTTTGTTGGGCTATGAATATTAATCGGGGAGATAAGATGGAATATTTGACTTCTATGTCAACTGATGATTTCTTGATGGAAGCAAAAGCCAAAGAATTGGCCGCTCAAAATGATTATTACAAACCAATGGCAGAAATGAAGTACCGGGGAAATATGAATACGACAACGATTCGTACAGCCAAAGGAAAAACAATCATGATTCAACATGATGTAAGTACTCCACATCCTTACGATCGCTTACATGTTTTGACGGGTACAAAAGGATCATGCCGGAAATATCCGGAGCCGGGTAAGATCGCGTTCGGACATGATTATATATCTCCGGAGAAACTGGCGGAATTGGAAGTTCAGTATACGCCTGAAGTTGTCAAACACATTTCTGAAGTTGCCAAAATTATTGGCGGACACGGAGGGATGGATTTTATTATGGATTGGCGTATGATAGATTGTTTGAGAAATGGTCTTCCCCTTGATATGGATGTATATGATGCGGCAAGCTGGTGTTCTGTCACTCCGTTAAGCTATTGGTCCGTAGCCAACCGTTCTAACTCTATCGATATCCCTGATTTTACAGGAGGAGCATGGCTGAAAAACCATCCCGTGGATTTGACACTTCGGGGAGGAGGCAATACGAATGTTGTTGAACAACCTAAATCCTAATTTATTTTATGGTAAAAAGAGTATTTTGTAAAGCTTATTTGCTTTTAATTATTCTTTCGAACATAAGTTTATCGGTATATTCTCAGAAAGCAGTTGAAAAAGACTTAAGTTTTTCATCATGGAAATCTTCTGCCGGTGAAGGAACTGAAATTTCTTTAAAGTGTGGGGATTCTTTAGTTGCACAGGTGGATGTTCATGGTTCAACAGAAGGATTCCCACATATATCATTGACTGTTAATAATGAGGATTGGAGGGGTTTTCAGAAAATAGCATTTGATGTAAAACTGGAAAGTTCTTTGGTCGGTATTCAAGATTGTGGAAAAGATTTTGTGGCAGTTCTGAATGACAAATGTTTTATCAATGAGAATATAGCAGGTATCTCTCCTGTTAATCAGGAGATCTCTATCCCCCATATTGATTGTGGAGAATGGCAAAGTGTAGAAATTGATATTCGAAATATTGCTCGTAAACAAGTTTCAGCGTTGTTGCTTTATTTTTATGATAGACCGTTCAATTTTGATCATAGTTATAAAGTGACAATTCGTAATATTCGTATTATTGGTGCGGATTCCTCTTCTGTTTATTTTGATGGCGTTGATTATCATTTGCAAAAAAATGCCCACGGTTTCATCCTCTGCATTTTCGTCTGTTTCTACTGTAGATTTTCTTGACTTGAATATAACGAGAGCAGGCACGATTCATTCAATAAGCATTGCCGGAGATACCATAGGTGTTGGAGCTGGTCAATCATCCGGAATAATGCTCCGTGATGCATGTTCACCATTGCCTCCGGTTATTCCTGAAGGAGAGTTATCTACTATTCCGAACGGAATTTTACAAAAGTCGGAAATAAAATCTTTGGGATGCAGATTAGATGCTAAATATGAGACTTTACATGATCGGATAAAAATATCGGGGACAGTGACTTCTATGAGTCGGAAAGATAAAGCCGTAACAATTTATATTGCATTACCTGTTGATGCCCGGAAGAATTGGATTTTTCATAAAAGTTTGATTCATAAAACTACTCCTTTTGTAGATGGAAGCAATATATCTTCTTTAGAAGAAATCTCGCAAGATTATCCTGTAGTTGTTTTGTCTGACGAGTTATCCGACCATTCGTTTGCTTTTATATTGGATCAAGCTAAACCTATATCTTATCGTATAGGTGTGAATCCCAGACAACAGTTATTTTATATAGCTTTTGATGTAACGTTATTAAATCAGCAACGGTTTGATGGAAGTTCTCAGAATAGAGTGGATTTTCAGGTAGAGTTGGTTCGAACTGATGCTAAATGGGGATTTCGTTCCGGTTTGGAAAAGTTGTATACATTGCATCCGGATTATTTTATAGACAGAGTTGGACATGGAGGAGGATGGGAGTTGTATACGCGATCCCAATTTAATTATACGAATGAACAAAATATAGCAGGAGGATATCGTTTTGATTGGGGAGCAGTAGAATTAGATCGGGAACATTGGGAACAGAATGTACATAATGGTTTTCTGAATTTTCTGTATATAGAACCGGAGTATATGCAATTTAGTATGGGAGATTTTAGAGAACCGACTGTGGCTATGGTTGAACAACGTTTTAAGAAACTGATTGCAAATGATGATATAGAATGGAAACAATTTAAAAAACTAAGATATTCCCGTTCCTCCAGGAAGGATTTGCATAGATTACTTTGTGCAGCCAATGTAAGTGGGGTCCATGATAAGAAAGGTAATATTGTTTGGAATTTGGGAAATAGAGAATGGATTGGAGATTTGAGATTTGGTTCAATGATTTCATGCAATTTATCTCCTCATATTCCGGGTGGACGCGGAACTGTTGCGCGTGAAATATTAATGGATGCGGTTTATAATGATTATATAGATAAAGGATGGACTGCTCCTCATGGATTCGGATTGGATGAATTTATGATGTCTCCGAACGATTATCGTCGTGAAAATTTCAAATATATGGAAACTTCTATTAGTTTTGACCCGGAAACGAAACAACCAATGATTGTCCGTGGGTTTAGCTCGATAGAATGGCTGAAGCGTTTAAGGAAGGATTATGAAAAGAAGTCTTGTCCATTATTGTTATTTGCAAATTGTAAAGGACAAATGACTTATGTATCTCCATATCTGGATATATTTGGAATAGAAGATACTTATGTGATAAAACCTGAATACTATAGGGCTATTGCGGGTAAAAAACGGGCAATAACGAATGTTTCTTATGCGCCACCATCCAAAGAAAACTTGGAATATAATATGCTGTGGGGTATATATGTGGGACGTAATGCGGCCTATGACGTGTTGTCTCCGATAGTAAAAATGTTGGATAAACTTTATTCTGCAGGTTGGGAACCAATCACTGCTGCTGTTTCCGAAACATCGGATGATGCCAGTGATATTCGTTTAGAAAGGTATGGTAATGAACAGTCGGATACAGTTTATTTTGTCGTCCATAATATGGGAGTAAATCAGGTCGATTTTAGTTTGTATTTTGACTCATCTTATATTGGCAAACGTACACAAGCTCAGATTTTTAATGATGGAGAAATAAAAAAAATTATTGTGGAAGGTTGCAAAGTCCCTATCCTTTTGGGAAATAGGGAAACAAAAGTCATTGCTCTTACTTATTAAATTATAAAATATTTAAATAGCATGAAGTTTGGTATTGAGTTGGCCCGAAATGAATGGCTATTATAATCCGAATGACGTTATTCATGCTGCAGCTATGATGGTTTCCGTTGCCGACCAGTTTACTGGTAATAATAACTTTGAGTATGATCTGGTTGATATTGTCCGCCAGGGGCTGTCCACTTTTTGGGGGCAGCCCATTAGTTTTTATTTCACCTTCTCAAACCAAGGCAACCTCTCCAGCGGAGCTTCCACCTCTATCGTTTTAGGTCCACGGAATTTTTTACCGGTGTCGTCTTTCCATTGTCCTTTGGGTAACATTACTTTGCGTTTATGTTCCTTTGTTACGATGGGAGCTACCAGATATTTGTCGCCTAGCATAAACTGGTCTTTGCAATCCACAAATCCCTGATGTGGGAAAGCATATTCCATATGGCGGAGGATCGGTTCGCCGGTCTCTGCGGAGTGGCGGGCCTGTTCCAGAATGTAACCTCCCATTTTCTCATGTAAATGAGCGTAATCACGGCAAATAGCCAAATGTTTTTCATCCAGGATGCGCCAGGGGGCAACCGAGAACTGCATCATCGGCATCAGCGTATGTACCTGGCAGGAACGAACGATCAACTCCTGGTCCAGCTTTGTCTGGTCTACTCCCAGGAAAGAACCGAACTGGCCTCCGCCGATCATGTCGGGACAGGCATAAGCATATCCTAATAACCCGGCAGCAATCATATCAGGAATCAGGAGTCCTACTGCATTCCAGGAATAATCCTTATCTCCCAGACGTTGTACTAAAGCCTGACCGCCCATTTTCCAACTGGCACGGTATTCATTAAATGGGAAATCCAATCCGATCTTAGCCCAGTATTCGCACATATCCACTGAGGTGGCAGCTTTGTCATAGAACTCCAGAGTCGGATCGTTGTAATGACTGATATCACCGGCGTCAAATTTGAAACCGTCTACTCCGTATTGCTCCTGCATATTGCGCAATTGTTTTTTCAAGTGTTCGGCTGCGGCAGGGTTACTTAAGTCGTAACAAGCGCTATACCCGTTCCACCAGGGGATGATTGCAGCCTGTTTAGTTCCTTTCTTTTTGATCAGATAGCCTTTCTGTTGCAATTCACGGAATTCAGGACTATCCGGACTGACAAACGGGCAAATCCATAACATAATGCGGAATCCGTCTTTATGCAATTGGTCGATCATACCTTTCGGATCGGGGAAACGTTCCGGTTTGAAATCAAAATTACCGTAATGCTTCTGCCAGTTATCGTCCACCATGAAAACACCCACCGGGAAGTAATTCTTCATTATGTTATCTGCATATTTCAATATATCATCCTGATTCTGATTGTACATCAGTTCAATCCAGGTATTATATTGCGGCATTGAAAAGAACAAAGAATCCGGTAACTGCCCGGAAGGAGGAAAATATTTGGTAGAGGCTGCCATATAAGCGTCTTTCAACGTATTCCCTGCCAACACAGGTTCCAGGCTTTCATAGTCTGAGAACAAATGTAGGTTTCCGCCCTCTATCTTGAAAGAGAAAGGTTTGTCACTCCAGATGTAGCGGCCTTCCGAAGAAAGAAGAAGAGGTACATTCTGATTGTTCAGATTCTCGGCAGACAGGTCGAACAACCGCATATCGTTCTTGAACGGCATTTGAGAGCCTAATCCAACCATACCTCCCCACCATTTCTCTCCTTCTAGAGAACTGATTTTAGATTCATATTTACTTCCGGCCCAACAAGGGGAAGTTATTACCAGGAGAAGCAAGAAAAGACAGATTTTTTTGAGATTCATAGTGTTATCTTCAAGTTATTGTTCAAATACTTCTGCAAATATACGTTTTACAGTCGAAATACAATCGCCTTCCGGTTCGGATGAATAAGAATCCGTCAATTTTGTCCAGGGCTCTTCCAATGCGTAGAAATCGATTGCTGTCGGCTTTTTGCCATCCAGTAATTCGTTCTGATAGTCGAACCATGTTTTCCATCTCATGTAATAGAAGTCTTTCAGGATACCGTTCCATTCTTTATGGGCATAATCACGCAAACCGCCTTTATCGGCAGCGTTGCGGTTCCCCCAGGTCGTGATCTGTACACGGGCATTCCATTCATACAGGTCTTTTTCTTCCGGGGTATTTCCGAGAGAGCGGGCCCGGGCGATCCAGTTTCCGACTTTAAATTCCAAACGGGTTCCCAGTAACTCATCCTGTAACAGGAGAAGTTGTAGAAAACGGTTGGTGGCTGCATTGTAAAGCTGTTTATCACCGGAGGCAAAGGAGGCTTCCACCACTTTTTCTACTAAGCGACCTTTTTCGGCGATGGCCTGGCGAACGATGTCTACCAGATCGTATTCGAAATTATTATTACCTGTAAACTGGTCAGCAACGGAAACCATCATGGCTGCGGCACGAATAACGTCATCCGGATTGTAATAGTCACTCATTTCAGACCAACTCGATACCAGATAAGGGTGATCGGAAGGGCGGGCACAGAAAATAGATTCGTGAGTGCCCTGTTGCGTATTTTCCGGCGGACAATTATAAATGGAATTGCTCAGGAGAATCCATGCCTCCTGCACGGTTGGATTCGCTTTTCCGTAACGGGCTATCGTATAGTTTTTAAGCCATTCATTTTTATCGAAATGTACCGGGCGCCAGGGGAGTTCCGTCAACAATTCGAACATGACCGGATTATTCTCGCTTCCTTCCATTGTCATTCCTACGCCACGCAATGTTTTGCCGAAAGAGCTTTCTTTGGCTTTATAGTATTCGTCGATCACGTGCGCCATTTTACCGTGCAGACCTACATTGCCACCGTAGTTCAGCAACATGCAATAAATCCAGTCGTGCTGGCCGAAACCGTCTTTGCGATGCCAGGTAGATTCGGGATCACCCCACTGCGGGCGGCTTTCGGAAAACAGGTCCAGGACGATCATATCACCGGATTTCAGATTCTCAATCATTTGAGAGCGTGGATTTGCCTGCCAGGCTTGTGCCACCCATACGGCTTTCGGATTATTTTTTTTCATGGCCTGCATAATCGCTTTTCCCGCGGCATCCAGGTCTACTCCGGCTACGCTTCCACCTTCATGGAAGGGATCCATGCTGTAGAAGTTAGCTTTGCCGTAGAGTTTGTTCAGTTCTTTGTAATACAGGGAGGCTATTTCCTGGAAGCGGGGATCTGTCGGTTGCAGGAATGCAGGGCGGTGGTAACCACACCATAGTCCGGGGTCGGAAACATTCAGTCCCAGTTTTTCTTTTGCATTGTGAGGAACCATTCCCGAATAACCGGGGAAGACGGGTTCAATGCCGTATTCGCGCATCCGTTTTACAATACGCTGTTGCAGGGTGATCTGCTGTTTGTACCAGCTGTCGGGATTCGGCCCACCCCAGCCTTCCAGATTATTCATCAGCCACCAGGCTTGAAAACCGGGGCCGGCAATAAACTCGTTGATCTCGTCTTTATTGTATCCTAACTTTTTAAGTACATTATACCAGACGCCGTCCGTCCCGACCATGGCAAGCGGCAGATTGATTCCATGCAGAGCCATCCAGTCAATTTCCTTTTCCCAACGTTCCCAATCCCAGAAAGCCATAGTATACGAATAGGTGCAATAATTGAAATCGTAGCGATATTTCATGTCTGTTTCATGACGTTCCTTTTGGGTGACGGCAGGCAAAACTTCTGGAAGCTTAGCCTGCATGCCATTCCAGGAAAGATGGATTCCTGCATGATATTTCAGATACCAGTTTAATCCTGCCGCTATATTTACCGGGTTATTACCACGGATGACGACTTTGTTTCCTTTCTGATCCAGTTCGAAAAAGTCGACCGGAGATTTGATCTGTTCGATAATGAATTTATCGGAAGCTCCTTTGTCAATGCGTTCCAACAAAGCCTCGACGGGTGATGCTGCTTTGGCTATCACCGCGATGAATAGTAAACATAAGAGATGAATAATTTTCATAGAATTAATCTTATTTGATAGTGATGATTAACGTAGCTTTTTGCCCTTTCAATAATGACTCCGGTAATCCTTTGATCTGGCCATCTACAATAACAGTTCCTTCTTTTTGGACTTTTTCAAAGGCTTCCTCATTTAAAGGTTCCCATTCTACAAACTGTTGAGTTGTAGTACCGTCATTATAATGTACATTGACAAACGAAGGTGTATATAACAATTCGCGGGTAATGTGTCCGTCAATATTCCGTAAAGTCGCTTTCCCTTCGGCAACTTGTAAACAAGCTGGTTCGATAGAGGTAATACGCAAATCATTCTCCGGAATGCTCTTGTATCCTTTCGGTATTTTTTTGTACATACGAATGTAGTCGATATCAAAACTTTTAGGATAGGGAATGGTTGGATCATAAGTGCCTGTCCAGCCATCTTTGGCTTTCCGGTTATCATAGAAAGAAATGATTTGGATGAGCGGATAGGTAATCGCTGCTTTGTGTTTCATTACTTGTATGCCATCGACATAAACGGTGACATCTTCCGGTGTCCAGTCGAAGCCATATATATGAAACTCTTCGGCTAGCTTTTTATTGGCAAACCACGGATGTTCGGTGTGATACTGGATGGTAGAATCTTTCCAACTGTGTACGGTAGACCATATACGATTGATATCTGTTCCCAGTATTTCAAATATGTCAATCTCACAACTTTGATTTGGGTCGTCTTCGAAACCGATTAGCCACCAGGCACAATGAACACCTCCGCCATCCTGCATCTTTGCACGCATTTCGTAATATCCGTACTGATTGATTTGAGTCGCTTCCGTTTTTATCTGGTGAAGTGCTTTTTTCTTTGGGTCATAATGATGCAAGCCGGTACGACTGGCACTCATGAAACCTGATATATGCATCCCTTTATCAAATTCATTTTTTGAGTTCTTGTCAATGATAAGTCTGATAATGCCATTTTTCATTTCATAAGTCGGGGCACAAACAGATCTGTCTTTGGGCCATGATGGCAGATACTCCGGAATCCATTTATCCGTATTAATTTTTTCACCATCAAATTCATCATGGAAAATTAAACGGTATCCTTCTTTTTCCAACGGGTTAGGCGGATAATCCTGAGCATTGGAAGACTGTATATTACCTATTAGAAGTAAACCGGAAATAAATGTGTAAAACAAGTGTTTCATGATATTCAGTTTTATCAGAGAAAAAAGGCCGCAGTTAAAAGCGGCCTTTTCTTAAAATGCAAATATAGTTTTTTTCTTTGGAGGAACGAATTAATATCCGGGGTTCTGAATGATAATTCCTTTCCCCTCGTTGATGACAGCCTGTGGCAACGGGAAGAGAACGAATTCGGGTTTCGTCGTCGTTGAACCGCGGTCGATCGCGTTCTGGATAAATTTACCGTGTCGAATCAGGTCTGCACGGCGATTTCCTTCCCACCAAAATTCGTGGCCGCGTTCTTGAAGCATCTTATCCAGAAAATCATCGACGCCTTTTATGTCTCCCATAGTATATGGAGACAATTTAGCTCGTACACGTATTTGATTTAACAAATCGACAGCTTCTTGTGTTACCGAATTTCCCTGGCGGACGATTGCTTCTGAAAGCAAAGTCAGCACATCCGCGTAGCGGTAAACGATCCAGTCGATCTGGCTGCCGTCACCTGTTGATTCCGGATCTTCGCCATATTTCACAGGAACCGCGCCTGAATAGGTATTACCATGTTTTATAATATCAGATTCTTCATTGAACAATACGCCGTCATTACCCATATATTCACCGACCAATACGGATAGACGATCATCGTTCTTGTCAAATGTGCGATAGAAAGACCAGGGAACTTTGAAGCCGTCCCAACGCTGGATAGAATTGTTCTTACAGGGATAGTTACCCGGCAGGCAATGGTCGTGCCATAATTCCAGTTGGGTACCTCTTTCTTCGGTGCAGGCAAAGATGATTTCTTGATTCTGTTCGTTTTCCAGGGTGAAAATAGACTGGTAGGAATCCATTAATCCGTATCCGTAGTCGGCTTTCATCAACTCACGGCCACATTCAACAGCTTTTGCCCAGTTCTTTTCGTGCATGTAGAATTTCATCAGGACTGTATATGCCAGACCTTTATCAAAACGTCCGAATGCAGAAGCGCGGGTAGGAAGGCCTTCCAGTGCTGATTTTAATTCTGTTTCGATAAATGTTGTCATTTCTTCCTGGCTTGCCCGGGGAATGATCTCTTCTGCCAACGGGTTATTCAGCTGTTCAAGTGTAGGTATTGGCATGGGACCATAGAAATCGTATAAGAGGAAGGCTAGCCAACCACGTCCCATATGGATTTCAGCATTCATGCGTGCTTTCACATCGTCTGCCATTTCCACACCGGAAATGCGTTCAAGCGTCAATGTCATTGTCCCCAGATATTTGGCATAATTGGTGTAGTTTATTGTCGAATACTGGTGATTGGGTGTCCAGTTGTGACTAGTCAAAGGAATCCATGAATCATTTACCCAACAGCAAACGGCCAGATCGGTGGACATATCTCCGATAATCTGTACACCGCTTGCCACGTTAAAGATACCACTATAGTTATCGCAACGAAAAGGGGCGTAAACTCCGCCTGTGATCAATGCTTCCGCATCTTTCTCTGTTTTCGGGAAAAATCCGGGGTTGATGGCATCATATCTTTCCGGCTCCAGATCAGTACATGAGATTAATGTACAGCAGCACATTAATGTATATAATAATTTCTTCATGATCTTATATCTTCTTTTATTGATTAATAAATTAGAATGTAATATCCAAACCAAAGCTGTAAGTACGGACATTCGGATAAGCCCATTGCAGACTTGAAGGAGTACTTTCTGAACTTGAAATGTCGGTTTCCGGGTCAAGTCCTGTATACGGTGTGATAACAAACGGGTTGTTCACATCAAAATATACGCGAACATTAGACAAGATGTGCTTGCTGGTCTTGATCGGTATATTATAGCCTAACGTAATATTGCGACAACGGATAAACCAGGTCTTTTCGTAATAATAATCACCCGTTCCGTAAGCGCTTTCAGTTTGGAAATAACCAGGCAATGTGCCGTTAGGATTCGTTGAACTCCAGATATCACCTACTGAAACCGGTTGGTTGTAACCACGGCGTAAGTCATTGACGTTATTACTAATCCAGGTTTTCTTATAGCTACCGGCTGATAATTTATCAAATTGTCCGTAGAAATAGACATTCAGGTCAAAGTTTTTATAACGGAATGTATTGTTAAAACCAAACAGGTACCCAGGGTCGGCAGAACCATAAATCACTTTATCAGCATCATCCAGTTTGCCGTCAGGTTTACCGGTCTTCATTGGAATACCGTGTTCATCAACTTTAATCGAACCGTCTTCATTGTAAACATATCCGTTGATATCTTTAATTTTTACCTGTCCGGGAAGAGCTCCTGGCATATGGTCGATCTTTTCACCCGGTTGTACCAGACCATCTGACAGATAACCGGCATAAGAACGGATATAACCGTTGTATTCGCTGTATGCACTCGGCTTCCAGTTCGGGTCGCGTTCTTTCCATTTGTCACGGTATAAAGAGAATGTCAGATCGGAAGTCCATTCAAAGTCTTTGTTACGGATATTGGTAGTATTGAGGGTAAATTCAAAACCCTGGCTTTGAGTTTTACCTACGTTAGCTATAATTTTATTCACTTCGTTATATGAAAGCAGAGTCCGTTCGTTTAACAGGTCAGATATTACTTTGTGGAAATATTCAGCTGTTACATTAATACGGCCGTTCAGAAAACCTAAATCCAGACCAAGGTTCCATTCACGTGTCGTTTCCCAGGTAAGTTCATTGTTACCCATCTGATCCAGGTAAACACCGTTGACTGCACTACCTCCAAAGAAATTATTATTACCCACTTTATAGTAGCTATAGGCTTTGTCACCCACATTGGCATTACCTGTTTCACCATAGCTCAAACGTAATTTACCATTTGATAAGATATTTGTCAAAGGCTTCAGGAATTCTTCTTCCGTGAATCTCCATCCGGCAGCAACAGAAGGAAAATACCCCCAGCGGTTTCCATCTGCAAAGTTAGAGGAACCATCGGCACGAAGAGTGGCAGTCAATAAATAACGATCTTTGAATGAATAGTTCACGCGACCAAAAAATGAGGCCATGCGTGATTTTGTTGCACTTGAACCTACAGTCGGACGTTTTGCATTGCCTGCTCCCAGGTTATTATATAAGAAACCATCGGTAATGAAGTCATTGCTCTTTCCTGACAGAAATTCATAATCAAACAACTGGTAAGAATGACCAACCAATGCATTTAAATTATGATCACCAAATTGTTTAGTATAGTTAGCTGTTAATTCCATCAGATAGTCTGAGTTGTCAGCCTGTGCTATATAACCTGAACCATTTTCTCTTGCTCCGTACAACGTTGTTGTAGGCATGTATTGTTTACGTTTCTGATAGTTACGGTCGATACCGAAATTAGCTTTCAACAATAAATCCTGAATCGGACGAACTTCAAAGAAGACCGTACCTAGTAATCTTTCTTTAGTTGTCTTATCTGTAATATCCAATAAAGAAACTGGGTTGGGAAGGAAAGAGGCGTCCTGATTCATTGAGTATTCACCGTTTTCATCGCGTACAGGCAATGTTGGATTAAACTGAGCGGCCGAAACCAGGATACCTGCATTTTCATTCTGCCCATTTCCCAGAGGAATATTATCATATTGGTTACGGGATACATTCAGGTTTACTCCCATCTTTACATATTTACTCAGTTTCTGATCCAGATTTACACGTGCAGAATAACGCTCCATAGCATTATTTTTAATTACACCGTCTTGTTTGAAATAGTTACCGGAAACCAGATACTTCGTATTCTCATTACCGCCGGTAATGGATAAATTATGTGAAGTTTGAAATCCCAATCGGGAGATTTCGTCAAACCAATTTGTGTTATGTGCAGGATTGGCAATTTGTTCAGCAGTATAATCCGGAACAAAAGGTGAAGACACTTCTGATTCGGATTTACCACCATAAATGCCCACACCATTCGTACGCAGCCAAAGCTCTTTTCTGTAATCGTTTGTCGCTTGCATAAAGCCTGGAGCATCCAACATTTCATAAGACTTTGAAATATCTTGAACAGATGCAGAACCGGAATACTGTACTTTTGCCGCACCGCTTTTACCTCGTTTCGTCGTTACGATAATCACACCGTTACCGGCACGTGCACCATAGATAGCAGTAGAACTTGCATCCTTCAGTACTTCGATAGATTCTATATCGTTCGGGTTAATTGAAGACAGGATATTATCCTTATTTCCATCCTTATATTGGTTTCCGCTGTCCAACGATCCCGGATCGCTCACTGGAAAACCATCAATAATGATCAGCGGATCATTCCCTGCTTTGTCTGAAGAAGCAGCACCGCGGATACGGAAAGTAGACTGACCTCCCGGCTGTGCACTGATCGTACTTACCTGCAAACCGGCAGCCTTACCAGCCAGCGCATGACTGATGGTTGAAACCGTACCGACGGGGGCATCGTCCATTTTAACAGAAGCAACAGCGCCTGTCAGGTCTTTTTTCTTCATCGTACCGTAACCGACAACGACAACTTCTTCCAGCGCCTGTGAATCTTCTTTCAATGTTACATTAATAACACTCTGTCCTTTTACGGCAATATCCTGTGGAATATAGCCAATAAAAGAAATCAGCAATGTTGCATTGGCAGGCACCTCGATAGAGAATTGACCGTCAAGATCGGTAGTCGTACCATTTGTTGTTCCTTTTTGAATCACGTTGGCTCCGGCAACCGGTCCCATAAGATCACTGACAACACCTGTTACCTTCTGTGATTGTTGTGAAATGGCAGCATTTGAAACATGTTCTGTAGTCAGCACAATGTGACGGTCTTTGATCGTATATCTCAAGCCTGTTTTGGTGGCAATGGCATCCAAAACGTCCTGGATATTGGCATTCTTTTTTCTGATCGAGATCTTTTCGTTTTTATTGACCTCTTCCAGATTATAGAAAAACAAGAACTCTGATTGTTTTTCTATTTGTTTCAACACATTTTCTAATGTCTCCTCTTTGGCGGAAACATTTAGTTTTGTTGTTTGCGCATAAGTTGCGGCGACCATTTGCGACAAGCAAACGGTTAGCATTAAGACGGTTAATTTCATAATTTTTATAGTTCTTTTCAGATTTACAGAAACAACTATACGTTGATTATTCATACTTTTGAATGTTTTAAGATTAAACATAATCCCACGGCAATGGGAGTTTAATTGAATCACACGTTTTAGAAGAGAGAATCCGGCAAGATTTTCTCTTCTTTTCTTTTTACCTCTTTACTCGCTCATATTAATACATTTTTAAGATTAGCTATTATTTATATTTCAGAAACGGTTATATGACGGTCGTCAATCTTGTATTTGATTGGAATAGAAAGATTGACAATTTCCATGATATCTTTTATACTTTGTCCCCGGTAAAAAGTTCCGGTAAAAGTTCGTTTGTTCAGTGCTTCGGACTTGACGGTAAATCGAACTCCGTAAACATGACTTAGCCGGTAAAGTATGGCTTCCAGGCTTTGTTCCGGAAAATAATAATAGCCGGTTGTCCAGGAAGTGAATTGTTTGGCATCCACATTTCTTACATCGATAGCATGCGTATTCCGGTTGTAAATAAACTGCTGATTAGGTTTCAGTATGGTTTGATGCAGAATGTTCTCTGTCTTCAAACGAACTGCTCCATCCAGTAAAGTTGTGATGAGTAGTGAATCGGAAGCGTAGGCCGTAACATTAAATTTCGTTCCAAGGGCTTCTATATCCTGTTCTTTAGTCTTTACAATAAAAGGCTTGTCTTTATCTTTTGCGACTTCAAAATAAGCTTCCCCTTCCAGATAAACGGTTCTCTGTTTTCTGCCGTAATCATTTTCATAATGAAATACTGTTTTCGATCCCAAACAAACATGTGTCCCGTCCGGTAATTCAACAACATCTGCATCCAACCCGTCTCCACCGATATATCGTGTCGCTATTTGGTCTTCATCCTTATTAAGAGTCAGAAATAAAGAGGTAAGGCATACCGTAATAAAAGAAACTGCTGCATAGTTACCTAATTGCAGCCATCTGCTTTTCTTACGTGGACAAAGTTCCTTTCTTTTTTTCTGAAGACGATCCCAGCTTTCTTTCGGATCATTCTGCATCCCATTAGAGTAACAGGCATCATAGACAGCCTTGATTTCAAAGAATACCTTTTTGTTTACGGCACTCTCACTCACCCAGGCATAAAAATCATTCATGCCCTGTGTATCCAGCTGTCCTTGCAGATATTTTATGATCAATTCTGATTGTTCGTCTTTCATATAATTTTTCAATTAGACAAAAGGTGACTTAGTCCTTTATGAACTACGGATAAAATATTACCTTTGTCAGAGTCAATAGGAGGGGAAATGAAAAAACACGCAATAACGGCTATAGATATAGAGGTTTTATTTCGGTTGAAGCAGGGGGATGAAAGTGCCTTTGATGCTGTTTATTGGAAATATAACTCTTGGGTATTTAATTTTATATACTCCCTGCTATATGATAAATCTCTGGCTGAGGACTTAACTCAGAACGTTTTTTTGAAGATATGGGAAAAACGTGCAACTATAGATCCAGAACTGGGATTTGATGCTTATCTTTTTGCAATAGCCAGGAATTTGGTATACAAAGAAACTGAAAAACGTTTGGAGTCTGAACAATTAACTTTCACATTTGAGGGACGGGCAAGAGAAACAGATTCATTGACAGAAGAGAATATTGACGCGGAATCTCTTCGGGAATATATTGATGCTTTGATTGAGCAGTTACCTCTGTCCAGAAAACAGATCTTTCTGCTGAGCCGGCGCCAACATCTATCTAATAAGGAAATAGCAGACCGTTTATCAGTTTCGGAAAAAACGGTTGAGACCCAGATTTATCGTGCTTTACGCTTTATAAAACAAAAACTTTCAGAAGAAAGTAATCTTGCGGTACTAATACTAGTGATGATTAAAGGATGTTAAAACCATCCTTTTTTTATTTTGCCTGTAAGGGATCTGACAAATTTTAGGATATACAATAATAAAAGAGAGACAATGGATAACACAAATATATTATTATTAGACCGTTTTATGCGGGGAGAAACTTCACCTGAAGAAGAACAACAATTGTTGTTGTGGTTTCGGGATGTCGATGCGCAGGAGGATATTTTGACTTTTTATCGTCAGCATTGGCATGAAGCTTCTGATAAAGAATTATCGGAGGACGTGCAGCTTCGTATGTTTCATCAATTAAAAACAAAGATAAGATCAGAATCTATTGCAATCAAGAAGACGCGGAAATTCGAAAAACGATGGTTCATTCGTTGGGGGCAGTATGCGGCAGCCATTATTTTATGTGTGGTAGTCGGTATTACTTCTCATTTGTATACCCGTCAATCTGTACCAGTTGCGAAAGAATACCAGGTGGAGGCAGAGAAAGGTCAGCGTGCCAGTGTGATGTTGCCGGATGGAACGAAGGTTTGGTTGAATTCTCACACTCAGATTTCATACAATAGTAATTATGGAATGAAAGATCGCGTTGTAGCTTTGGCTGGTGAGGCTTATTTTGAGGTTGCAAAAGATAAAGATCATCGTTTTATAGTAAAAACTGGTGATATGGAAGTTGAAGCATTAGGTACGAGTTTTAATGTAAAAGCATATAAGGAAGATAGGGATGTGATTGCTACATTATTTACTGGTAGTATCCGGGCCACTGCCGGTAGTCATTCTGTGATATTATCTCCTGATCAGCAGGTTTGTTTCAACCGGATAGAGGATGATTTAAAGGTCGATAATCCGGAGAATGTGGCTTATGCTTCCATGTGGAGGGATAATGAGTTGGCATTTAAAGGTGAAACATTGAATGATATTGCTATACGGTTAAACAGACTTTATAATGTACATATAGAGTTTAAGTCAGAGAAAATCAAACAGTTTCGTTTTTCAGGCGTAATCAAGAATAATAGTCTGGATAATGTATTTGAAATTATCAGTCTGACGTCGCCGATAATGTATGAATCACTTGGAGACACAATCGTTCTGAGTGAAAGGCAATAGAGTGAATTAATAGAGTATTGTTAACTTTAAATGAATTTGCATATGAGATAGAGAAGTAGAAAAAAAAGAAAGGGACAACTTCTGGTGGAAGTCGCCCCTTGTACACAGTTTTTTAGCTTAAATCGGAGTTTACAAATCATATTTATAACACAGTCGACTGGCGGGTTGACCGCGTAGAAATGTTTTATACCCGATTTTAGCTTGTAAAGTTACTATTTATAATCCATTTACTATTAAAAAAACACTTAAAAATGAGTAACATCAAGCAGTTTTTAATACAGGCTTTTTTGTGTAGTATGATGCTTGTTTTTTCAAGCTTCACAGCAATGAGCCAGATCACTCTCATCATGAAGAATAAACCGGTACGTGAGGTGATTAAAGAGATAGAAAAGGTGAGCGATTATCGCTTTTTCTACAATGATGATTTATCGGATTTGAATAAAGTTATCTCTATTGAGATAAAGAATGGCGATATAAAAGATATAATGAAACAGATTACCCAACAGGCTGCGGTTTCATATGTTTTGAAGGCAAATCGTCAGGTTGTGTTATCATTAGCTTCAATAGACCAACAGAAGGATGTCGTAAAAATAGCAGGAAAAGTTATTGACGAACAGGGGGAAGGAGTTATTGGTGCAAATGTGATGGAAAAGGGAACGACAAATGGAACTATCACCGATCTGGATGGAAAGTTCTATTTGGAAGTTTCCGGAAAGTCTATACTACAGGTCTCTTATATAGGTTTTAATACACAGGAAATTCAAGTGAATGGGCAGAAATTATTTACGATCAGGATGACTGAAGATTCACAATCATTGGATGAAGTTGTTGTTGTCGGTTATGGAACCCAGAAAAAATTAAATCTGACAGGAGCTGTAGCTACTTTGAAAAATGAAGAGTTGGTAAAAACTCCGGTAGCTAGTACTACAAATGCTTTAGTTGGGCGGTTACCAGGACTGATAGCCAAACAAAAAAGCGGGCAACCCGGTTTTGATGCAGCAGATATTAATATCCGTTCTTTTGGAAGTGCTCTTGTTATTGTCGATGGCGTGGAACAATCTTTTAATAATATAGATGCGAACGAAATTGAGTCAGTTTCTATATTGAAAGATGCATCTGCTGCTATTTATGGTGCCAGAGCCGGAAACGGGGTTATATTGGTTACAACAAAACGTGGACAGTCCGGTAAACCGAATATTTCATTTAACGGAACATTGACCAGCCAGAGTTATACAAATTTCCCTGAGCCTGTTGATGCCGGACAATATGCAACTCTTTTCAGAGAAGCTCAGATTAATTCGGGCGTTCCTGAAAATCAAACAAAATTCTCAGAAGAAGATATAGCGAAATATTTTGCAGGGAATGATCCTCAATATCCAAGTACGAACTGGTATGATGAGATAATGAAAAAATCTGCACTACAGCAACAGTATAACCTGACGATCAGAGGAGGTACGGATGTTGTTAAGTATTATACATTCCTGGGGTATCTCAGTCAGGATGGAATGTTTAAGGGGGATAATACAGGTTATAGGAGATTTAATGTCCGTTCAAATCTGGATGTAAATCTGACTTCGGATTTAACATTTTCTCTCGACCTGTCTGCGATAAAGGATGATGTACGTCAATCTAACCGGCCAGCATCTGAGGAATGGTTCTGGATGGATTTCTTTGATAGTACGCCAACATCACATGCTTCGTTTCCAGATCCGACAAAGGTTCCTCATATAGGTCCGGGTCCGTTTAATGCAATCATAAATACACATGAGGATTTGGGAGGGTATGATAAAACATACAAAAATACATTGAATGGTGCATTTTCTGTTAATTATAAAGTTCGTCCTGTTCCCGGATTAAGTGCAAAATTGAAACTGAACTATCAACAGGTGTCTTATGATCGGAAGAACTGGACAAAACAAAATGATATCTGGGATTACGATTATGCGACGGATACCTATACATTGTATGGTAAGTCGATGCCTACATCATTGAAACAGGAGTTTCATAAAAATCAAACTATAACAGGGCAATTTTCTTTGAATTATGATAGAGTATTCAATAAAGATCATTCAATAAACGGATTGGCTTTGGTGGAAATAATAGATTATAATAACGGAAACTTCTCCGCTTATAGGGAGAATTATGTAACAAGTGCCATTGATCAGCTTTTTGCTGGTGGAACTATAAACCAGCAAGCCAATGGGAGTGCTTCTGTCTCCGGAAGAGCTAGTTTTGTTGCTCGTGCAAATTATGCTTATCGAGGAAAATATTTATTGGAAGCCACAGCCCGTTATGATGGTTCACCGAATTTCCCAAAGAATAAAAGATGGGGATTTTTCCCAAGCATATCTGCTGGCTGGCGAATGTCTGAGGAAACATTTATAAAAAATAATTTAACCTGGATCGACAATCTGAAACTGCGTGCAGGTGTGAGCCAGACTGGATTTGACTCTGTCGGTGCATTTCAATATCTTACCGGATATAAGTTTGAGGGTTATAACGTACTTGGAGGAAAAGAAGTTCCCGGATTAACTACTACAGGTATTGCCAATACAAATATTTCCTGGGAAACGATGACATTATATAATGTAGGATTAGATTTATCTGTGTTGAACAGTAAACTGTATTCGGAGATTGATGTCTTTTACAGAAAGCGGGATGATATGCTGGGTACCCGCGTCGTATCGTTACCTAATACATTCGGAGCAACTCTTCCTAGTGAAAATATAAACAGCCAAAGCACAAGAGGATTTGAAGTGCTTATTGGGCATAGAGGTAATTTCGGCGATTTCTCTTATGATATCAGTGGTAATGTTTCCTGGTCGCGATCAAAATGGATTCATTATGATGAACCCGATTATACAGACCCTGATGATATACGTTTAAAGAAAAAATCCGGTCAATGGATTGATGTTTATAATGCATATAAATCAGACGGATTATTCACCAGCCAGGAGGAAATTGATAATCTGGGGTATGATATGGATGGTATGGGAAATACATCTCTTCGTCCTGGTGATATAAAGATTGTCGATATAAATAATGATGGAGAAGTTGACTGGCGGGATGCACGTAATATCGGAAGTGGTGGAACTCCTCATATTATTTATGGTATAAACCTCAATATGAAATATAAAGGATTTGATCTGAGCGTGTTTGCACAAGGAGCAGCGGATTATTATGTGCAGCTACAATCCGGGAACATTAATATTGATGGTGTAAGAACTCCTTTTAAGGTTATTTGGAATGAACGTTGGACTCCGGAGAACAATGATCGTGATGCTATTATTCCAAGACAAAAAATCGGTCAAACAACTAATAATTGGAATTCTGACTATTGGTATAAAAATGCATCCTATTTACGTTTGAAAAATGTAACTCTGGGATATACTTTTAATAAAAGCCTGGTTCAGAAGCTGAGAATGGAGAATCTGCGTTTATTTGTGGTTGGTACGAACTTGTTTGCAATAAATCCATTACGTAAATATGGATTAGATCCGGAAACCCCTGATGCAACCAGAGGTTGGTCGTATCCGGTTACCAAGTCTGTATCTTTAGGATTGAATGTTAGTTTTTAAATAGTACGGTTATGAAAACAAAATATTTTATATACTTATTACTTTTTTGTGGTAGTTTCTCTTGTGATATAATGGATAAGGCACCTTTGGATATTATATCGGAGGAAGCTGTATGGAACGATAAAGCATTAATAAATTCATATATCAACGGAGTCTACAGCGAATTGGATTTCTTGATCCGTGATGGTTATGGTTATGAAGAAGTAGACCCAACTTCCGGATTATCAGACGAAGGACGGCAAGGACGTGACTGGCATCCTTTGTATTCTACCTGGAAAGGGGGTTTTCTGAATAAGGATGGCGGTTTGCTTGAACAATGGCGTTACTCCACCATTCGTAAAACAAATGAGTTTCTTGAGAAAATAGAAACGTCAGCAGCTGTATCTGAGTCAGAAAAGAAGGTCTTGGCTGGGAAAATTCGTTATGCCAGGGCAATCACATACTTCTTTATGGTGAAGAGATATGGTGGAATACCTATAATAACTAAGGCTCAGTCGATAGATGCTCCAATGGAAGAACTGTTGGTTTCAAGGGATAAGGAGATTGATGTTTACGATTTCATTATTGATGAGATGGATGAGATCGCAAAAGATTTACCAGAAAGTTATGGTAGTGATGAAGTGGGGTATCCTACAAAATATGCTGCATTAGCTTTGAAAAGTCGAGCGGCAATGTATGCGGCCAGTATAGCTACCTGGGGAAAAGTTCAAATTAACGGTTTGGTCGGAATTCCGGCAAATGAAGCAGAACGTTTCTGGAAAGCATCTTATGATGCTTCTAAAGAAATTATCGATTCTAAATCTTTTGCATTATATAATCAGAATCCAAATGATAAAGCTGAGAATTTCAGGAAATTGTTCCTGGATGAGAACAATGTAGAGGTGATATTCTCTAAACAATTGACGGGTGAGCAGGTCGGTAGTAATTATGATTTGTTCATGTCTCCGTTCCAGTTTTGTCCGGGATGGGGTGGAAGTAATACTGCTGTTTACCTGGAGATGGTAGAGTCTTTTGAGAATGTAGATGGGACTCCGGGTACTTTTGATAAAACTTTGGCTCTGAGTCAGCCATGGGATCTGACAGAGTTTTTTAAGAATAAAGATCCTCGTTTTTTTGCCTCTATCTATTACGAAGGAACTATCTGGAAAGGAGAAGCTGTAGAAAATTGGGGTGGTATTATTACTGAAAACGGATCTAAAGTCACTTCTGGTTTTTATCAGGGAAAACCGGCTCAGGGACGTTCGTATTCTGCGGCTGGATATGCCGGAGGTGCAATTACCGGATTCAATGTCAAGAAATATCTGGATGATGATTTAGTACCGGTAGATGCAGGAAAAACTAAAGTTGATTTTATTGTTTTCCGTTATGGTGAAATCTTGTTGAATTATGCAGAAGCAGCCTTTGAGTTGGGAATGAATACCGAGGCTCTGAATGCTGTAAACCAGATAAGGGAGAGAGCTGGGATTGCATTATTGACAAATATAACTCGTGATGCGATCAGGCATGAAAGAAAAGTAGAACTTGCTTTTGAGGACCAACGTTGGTGGGATTTGAAACGTTGGCGCATTGCAGTAGATGCTATAACACGAAACTTTACAGGCATTTATACTTTCTATGATGTGAAATCAGGAAAGTTTAAAATTGAAATGAATGATAATGCAATGGGAGGGGTACCTTCTGTATTCAAGGAAGAACACTACTATTTTCCGATTACTCCGGATAGAATTTCTAATAATCCGAATTTGGCACCGGAAAATCCGGGATATTAAAATTAACTGAATGTATGAGGGTGTACCGGAAGCAATTTGCTTCCGGTTACATTTTTATGACTTATAACCTTTCAAATGAAATAACATGGAAAATCAACGAAGAATAATATATGTATTGCTTATAGGACTGTTAGCTGTGCCACTCAATGCTCAGAATAGGATAAAAACACGGGCTGAATCATTCTGGGGTGTTCATTTTGATCGTCATACTCAATTGACTGACGATCACTTAGGAAAAACATTGACTGAAGGTATGGTCGATTCCATGCTGACGGCTGTGCGCCCCGATTATATTCAAGTGGATAGTAAAGGACATCCGGGTGTCTCATCTTATCCAACGGAGGTCGGGCAGCAGGCTGCCGGATATGATAAAGATCCGTTAGCTTTGATCAGGGAGGTAACACGAAAGAGAAACGTAGCATTGTATGTTCATCATTCGGGAGTAATGGACATCAATTATGTTCGTTTACACCCGGAGGAAGGACGACGAGGTGCTGATGGTAAGCCGGATGGGCAGAATGCCAGCCTTTGGGGAAATTACGCAGACCAACTATTGATCCCACAACTGAAAGAGCTGGCATTAAAATATAAAGTTGATGGTGTCTGGATTGATGGAGAAAGTTGGGCGGTTTATCCGGATTATCATCCGGCTGCTGTAAAAGAATTCAAGCAGGAGAGTGGGTTGACTTATGTACCTGTTGTCCCGGAAGACCCCAATTATAAAGTCTTGCTTGAGTTTAACAGGAAGAAATTTATCTCGTATATAAATCACTATACAACAGAGTTAAAGAAAGTAGCCCCGCAGTTTCAGCTATGTTCAAACTGGGCATTTAGTGCTTTGATGCCGGAACCGGTTCCAGCAGATATGAAATTAGACTTTTTATCCGGTGATTATGATCCGGATGATGCTTTGAATACAGCAAACTGGAATGCTCGTTGCCTGGCAGGACAAGGATTGCCTTATGATCTGATGGCATGGAGTTTTGTTCGCCATTCTGTCCCTAAGACAGCCTTGCAACTTTGTCAGGAAGCAGCGGCTGTTATCAGTCTGGGTGGTGGGTGCCAAATGTATTTCAGGCAAAATCAGGATTTATCTTTTCAACCTGCGTCATTTGGTATAATGCGGGAGGTTGCAGACTTTGTATTACCAAGAAAAGAGTATTGTAAGGGTATACGGCCTATTCCACAAATTGCTTTATTCTATTCTACTGCAGGTTGGAAACGGGAAGTAAATGATATTTACAGACCATTTGGTGTGAATGGCATCAGAGGCGTTATGAATGCTCTTTTAGACGGGCAACAGGCTGTAGAGGTTTTAATGACTCACCATATGGTAAATAGTATGGAAAAATACCCGTTGATAGTTGTACCTGAATGGAAAGAAATAGAACCGGAAATGATTGTCCGGTTGAAAGAATATGTTCAAAAGGGAGGTCATTTGCTGGTTATAGGTTCGGATGCGACAGTTCTTTTTGATGATATACTGGGAGTAGAAGGAGTAAAGGAAAGTACTGCTTCCTGTCTAGGTTTTGATAGTCGTTTTGTCGATATACAAGGACCATTTCGGGAAATCCGCTTGAATCCGGAGGTAAAGGAATTAGGTCGGTTATACCAAACGAATGATTTCCGCTTCCCTTCAGGAGTTGCTGCTACTATTAGTGATTACGGGAAAGGAAAGGTCGCAGGAGTATATATGAATATGGGAGAATCTTATCTTTCCTCTACATCTCCTGTATTCAGGGATTTCCTGTCGGGAATAGTAAATGAGTTATTTCCGGATCCATTAGTCTCTGTACAGGGATCTCATCGGGTTCATGTTGTTCCGGCAGAAAAGGAAGGACGGATGCTTATCCAGTTGATCAATACATCCGGCGATCATGCTAACCGTCATGTCAAAGGTATAGATGAAATACCTGTATTGACAAATTTGAAAGTATCAGTGAATATAAGTGAGAAACCTCGGAAAGTATTGTTGCAACCGGAAGGTAAATTACTGAAATTTGATTTTACCGGGAACAAGGTTTCAATTGTCATTCCAGAATTGAAAATTCATGATATAGTAGAAATAGTGAAATAAAGTAGAGTATGAATAAGACAGGAAAAATTACATATCTGTTATTTTTATTGGTGATGTTGTCGGTTTCGTGTAAGAATGAACAGAGACAATCAAACAATCAGTATGTAAATAAGTTTATTGGTACCGGCTCGAATGGCTGTGTTGCCCCTGTAGCTTCCGTCCCGTTCGGAATGGTACAGATTGGACCTGACACACATGCAAATAGTTCGGGATACCATTATGATCATACGAATTTGGTCGGTTTTAGTCATGTACATAAAAGCGGAGGAGGTTGTGGCGACTTTCTGGATCTGTTATTTATGCCTTTACCTTTAAATTATAATACAGATAGTATTACAAACCTCTATTCCCAATATTATCAGGCGGCTTTTACTCACGAAAAGGAATATGCAGCCCCAGGATATTATTCGGTAGATTTATATAATGGTGATCTGAAAGTTGAGTTAACAGCTTCTGCACGATGTGGCATCCAACGGTATAAGTATAATTCTCCGGGAACTGTTCCTGTTGTTATAGATCTGGAATATGGTTCGCAGGGAGCTTGCACGATTCAAAGTGAACATAATGTGGATACAGTCTTTGATGCGGCAATTGAAAAGGTAGATGATTATACCATTCGTGGATATCGATTAACAAACGGATGGGCTCCGGAACAACATGTGTATTTTTATACCACTTTTTCTTCCCCTGTCAAAGATTGTCTGTTGTTTCTGGATAATGAGCGCGTTGAAGGTGTTTCTGCGTTAGAAGGCCGTAATGTGAAAGCAGTTCTTTCATTTGAGAACGGGGGAAAAGAGTTGGATATTAAGACGGGTATTTCTGCTGTAGGTATGGATGGTGCCCGTAATAACCTACTGGCGGAAATGAGTGATAAAGATTTTGACCAGCTACGGAAGGAAGCCGCTTCCGAATGGACTTCTATTTTAGGGCAGATTGAAATAGAAACAAAAGATCCTGAAAAGAGGGAACTGTTTTATACCTCCCTGCATAATGTAATGATGTATCCGATGCTCTATTCGGATGTTGATAACCGTTTTCGTGGGCCAGACAGTCAGGTACATCAGACAAACGGTTTTGCTTATTATGGTGCTGTTATCGGTTTGTGGGATACATTTCGTGCAGCCTGTCCGTTACTTGCTGTTTTACATCCGGATATTATGAAAGACTACATCAATACTGCATTGGAGCATTTCAGGTATGCTGGGCAGCTTCCTATCTGGACTTTGGCCGGCGTAGAGACCTATCAGATGGTTGGTATTCATTCTATGCCACTAATAACCAATGCTTATATGAATGGTATTACAGGTTTTGATACTGAACTCGCAATGGAGGCAATGGTTGAATCGGCCATGAAAGATACCTGTGGATATTCTATGGGGTACTTTGTTGGATTGGAGAATTACAAGAAATATGGCTATGTACCTTGTGACCTGGAGATGGAATCTGTTGCCCGTACTTTAGAATATGCTTTTGATGACTGGGCGATCTCGCAATTTGCTTCTTTAACAAATCATTCTCAGATTTACGATAAGTTTTATACCCGTTCGCTGAATTATAAGAATGTAATAGATACGAGCACATTGTTGGCCAGGGGAAAGACAAAAGCCGGGCATTGGCGGGAACCATTTTATCCTTTACGTTCGGAACATCGGGCTGACGATTATTGTGAAGGAAATGCCTGGCAATGGACTTTCTTTGTTCCGCATGATGTGAATGGTCTTGCCGAGTTGATGGGAGGAAAAGATGTTCTGGCCTCCCGGTTAGATTCTTTGTTTACGATGAGTTCAACATTGGAAGGAGAAACGGTTTCCGGAGATATAAGTGGACTGATCGGACAATATGCACATGGAAACGAACCCGGACATCATACGATTTATATGTATAATGAGATCGGACAGCCTTATAAAACACAGAAATATGTAAATGAAGTGTTGACAACTTTATATGATAATACTCCGGAGGGTATATGTGGAAATGAAGATACAGGACAAATGAGTGCCTGGTATGTCTTCAGTTCTTTGGGATTTTATCCGATGGACCCGGTTTCAGGTAAATATCAACTGGGAGCTCCATTGTTTGACCGGGCTTCGATCAATTTGCCGTCCGGGAAACAGTTTATTGTAACGGCAGATAATTTGTCTGATAAGAATATATATGTAAAAGAGGTTTGGTTGAATGACCATTTGTTGGATCGGGCTTATATAACTTTTGAAGAACTATTGAATGGAGGAACACTTTGTTTTAAAATGACTGATAAGTTGGAATAGCAGAAAGTTTCTTATTCTTTTTATAGAAGTAGGTGTAAACGAATTTGGAGGTATATCCGAATTGGTTTGCACCTACTCTTTTTATGTACTAGTGAAAGATAAATTATCTGAATCTCGGAAACAGTCAAAAGAACCACGTATATTGAAAACTTCACCTCTGGTATATCTGCTATTTTTGCTCATACCTAATCTAATAAACAGGGAAATATGAAACGTTATGGAAGTATAATTGGCGTGAAGCCTGAAAAACTGGAAGAATATAAGAAATTACATGTTGCTGTCTGGCCGGAGGTATTGGCAAAGATAAAGGAATGTAATATTCGTAACTACTCGATTTATTATAAAGACGGAATGCTGTATAGCTACTATGAATATATTGGTGATAATTACGAAAAAGATATGCAGAAGATGGCAGCTGATCCAACCACCCAGGAGTGGTGGAAGCTGACCGACCCCTGCCAGCAGCCAGTAGAAAACCGTGCTCCCGGGGAATGGTGGGCTGCTATGGAAGAGGTGTTCCATATGGACTGATGTCCTGTAAAACGAAATAAATTAGCTTTAAATATTATTGAACATGAATGACATTATTATTAAACTTGGCGAATGCGTGGAATTCGGCAAGATCAATCAGGCATCGCCTTATCCACCGGCAATGAAAGGACAACCGGGGGCTGACGAACTGACTCGTGAGGCTTTGGAGAATGGCCTGTCTCCTCAGTCTATTCTGAATGATGCACTGATTCCGGCAATGAACCGTGTAGGCAACAAATTCACAGAGGGAAAGATATTTGTCCCTCAGATGTTACTGTCCGCAAAAGCGATGAATAGTGCCATGGCGCATCTGAAGCCCTTCTTCCAGAGTGGGGAGATCAAACGTAAAGGCGTATTCGTTATTGGTACGGTAATGGGAGATTTGCATGACATCGGGAAAAATCTGACAGGAATGATGGTTGAAGGTTCCGGTTGGGAGGTCATTGATTTGGGGACAGACGTGCCGGCTGAAAAATATATCCAGGCACTGGATGAACATCCGGGGGCAATTTGCGGCATGTCTGCTTTGCTGACTACGACAATGAGCAATATGCAACCCATGATCGCAATGATCCGTGAAAAACACCCCGATACCAAAGTGGTTGTTGGCGGTGCACCTCTGAATGCTACTTTTGCGCAAGAGATCGGAGCGGATGCCTATGCCCGTGATCCGCAGGATAATATCAACTGGTTGGATTCAATCGTAGCCTGATAGTGTATGAATAAGTTTATCAAACAATTACTGGATAGCGACAAACGGATCGCTATCCCCATCATGACTCATCCCGGCATTGAAGCGATAGGGAAAAAGGTATTTGATGCTGTGACAAATGGCGAAGTCCATTATCAGGCAATCCGTAACGTAACGGAAACCTATAACACGGCTGCCTGTACTGTCATTATGGATCTGACAGTTGAGGCGGAAGCTTTCGGGTGTACGATTAGTATGCCGGAACATGAAGTACCCAGTGTTACGGGACGTCTGGTTTATGATGAAGAGTCAGTGAACCGTCTGCAAGTCCCTTCCCTGTCAGTAGGGCGGATGCCGGAATATCTGAAGGCTAACCGGCTGGCGATAGAGAATATAAAGGATAAGCCTGTGTTATCCGGTTGTATCGGCCCGTTTTCGTTGGCTGGAAGGCTGTATGATATGTCTGAGATTATGGTCGGAATTTATATCGAACCGGAGGTAATTAAGACTTTGCTGGATAAATGTACAGCCTATATCACCGCTTATTGCAAAGAATTGAAATCTCTCGGAGCCACAGGTGTAATTATGGCTGAACCTGCTGCCGGGTTATTATCTAATGATGATTGTCAGGAATATTCAACCGTTTATGTCAAACAGATTGTAGAGGCGGTACAAGATGAAAATTTCACTGTTATTCTGCATAATTGCGGTAACAAGGGACAGTGTACCCAAGCAATGATTGATTCCGGAGCTGCAGCACTACATTTCGGGAATGCAGTTGATATGGTGGCAACATTGGAGCAATGTCCGTCAGATCTTATTGTAATGGGAAATATTGATCCGGTAGGTATCCTGAAACAAGCATCTTCTGAGGATGTATATCGGATCACTTCTGACTTGTTGGCAAAGACGGCAGGGTATAAAAACTTTGTTATCTCCTCCGGCTGTGATATGCCGCCTTTGGTTCCGGAGGCTAATATCAAAGCGTTCTATAAGGCTGTTGCTGATTTTAATGGAGTGAAATGATGTTTCGCTCATATACATTTTCATTTGAAGAGGTCAGGCCGGAAAAGTCTGTTCTGATGGAGTATCTGCAAATCCCAGATGCAGAAAGTTATTCGCTTGTCTCGGAGATTGTAGAGAAGACTTTTTCCGGACTGGCGAATTCAAAGGAGATCATCGGAGGATACAGGATACTGGATTGTAAAGGACTGGATATAAGGGAAGGTACAGTTTTTTGTTCACCAGGTCCGTTGCATACCGGACGTAAGATCAGCGGTTATATGACCGGTGCCACAGAGATTGCATTATTTCTTTGTACAGCGGGAAAAACATTTACAGATCTGTCCCATGCCTATCAGCAGAACGGCGATTTTCTGGAAGCCTTTGTTGTCGAGTCGATTGGTTCAGCAACCGTAGAGAATGCCATGGATAAAGTTCAGTGTTGTTTGGAAGAAGAAATAACGGCTCGAGGCAAGAAGATCACGAATCGGTATAGTCCCGGTTATTGTGAATGGGCTTTGTCTGGTCAGCGTGATCTGTTCTCTTATATTGGCGATCATCCGACTGGAATAACGATCAATGACTCTTGTTTGATGCAACCGATTAAATCGGTCAGCGGAATTATAGGAATAGGGGATGAGGTGAAGAAACGGTCTTATGGCTGTGATATTTGCAACAGTTCCTCTTGTGTGTATAGAAATATTAGAAGAAAAAACCAATAAGAATATATGACATTTGAATTATTATTTGGAATCGGACTGATCGCTATCGGCGCTTTTTCGTCCGGGAGTTTCTCCATCCCTTTTGGTAAGACCCGTAACTGGTCGTGGGAGAACTATTGGCTGATATATAGTTTGTTCGCCTATGTAATAGTACCAGTAGTAGCCTGTCTTATTTTTTGTCCAGGATTTATGGATGTATTGTCCGGTGTCCCGTCACGAACATTGGGATGGATATTCCTTTTGGGAATTATTTATGGAATCTGTAATCTCACATTTGGTTTGTCACTCCGTTATCTGGGACTTTCGCTCGGTTTCTCTCTTTCCCTCGGATTGATGATGATATTGGGCACGATCATTCCGCCGGCTATCGATGGGCGGTTAACTATACTGTTGCAGCAATCCGGCGGAACAATGCTGATTGCCGGCCTTTTGATTGCTGCCGTCGGTATAGCTCTGAGCGGATATGCCGGTTACCGGAAAGATAAGGGGGCGGGATCGGAAGCTAATCCGGAGTTGAACTTCGGGAAAGGATTGGTACTTGTCTTCTTTGTCGGCATAACAGGGGCTTCACAGGCATTGGGGATAGAGCAGGGGAATGGTATCTCGTCTGCTTTGGTCACATCTGGTATCGATCCGTTGTTTCAGACGTTGCCTGTCTTTTTTGTGCTCTTTGGCGGCTCTTTTCTGATCACCGCGATCTGGTGTCTCTTCCTGTCGAAAAAGAATAACAACCTGAAGGCTTTTGTTGAAACGAAGGATATCGCTGTCTCCCGTAACTATCTGTATTGTGGCCTGGCCGGTTTCCTGTGGTTCGTCAACTTTATATTTTATGGCATGGGAAAGAGCCGGATGGGAGAATTTTCGTTTACCGCCTGGGGAATACTGATGTCGCTGACCATTGTCTTTGCAACCCTTTGGGGATTGTATCGAGGAGAATGGAAAGCTACTGATACAAAAACAAAAGATTGGATGTATGCCGGCCTGATAGTTCTGATCGCTGCTTCGTTTATTATAGGAATGAGCGGGGGAGAGTAATGGAAATTGAAAATTAAGAATTAAGAATTGAAAATTATGACTTCAAGAGAACGCGTTTTAGCTGCAATAGCTCATAAAGAGCCCGACCGTGTGCCGGTCGATATGGGGGCAACTCCCAGTTCAGGCATCTCTGCGATCGCCTATTCCAATTTATTAAAACACCTGGGACGTACAGATCTCCCGGTTCAAATTTACGATGTCGTGCAGCAACTGGCACAGCCGGATATGTCGATTATCGATCAGTTCGGTATTGATGTCCTTGACATTGGTCGTACTTTTAATGTACAGCCGTCTGATTGGCATGACACGATTCTGGCAAATGGTGACAAAGCGTTGTATCCTGCTTGGTTCAATCCTGTAGTCCAGCCTAACGGGTCGTATCACTGTTACGATACCGACGGCAAGCGCCTACTGGCTATGATGCCGAAAGGTGCCACCTTTTTTGACCAGTCTTATTTCCCTTATGTAGATGGTTATCCGGATAGCTACGAAGGGTTGGATGCGGAAATGGGACGTGTCCTCTGGTCTCGTTATGTGCATAGTCCCTGGGATCATGCTGCCGACCCCGGTTTTTGGGAACAACTGCGTAAGAATGCCCTTCACCTGCGTGAAACAACAGATAAGGCACTGATGATCGTTTGCGGTTGTAATCTTTTCGAGTGGGGAACTTTCCTGCGGCGGATGGATAATTTCCTGATGGACTTGCTTTGCGACCCCGATCAGGTAGAACGTGTACTGGACGAATTGTTGAAACGCCATTTGGCTACCCTGGAAAAAGTCTGTGCTTCTGTTGGCGATATCGTGGATATTATCCGTTTTGGCGATGACCTGGGGATGACGACCGGTCCGTTTATGGACCCTGATACATACAAAATGCTCTTTAAACCCCGTCATAAACAGTTGTGTGATTATGTAAAGTCGCATAGCCAGATGCATACTTTTATCCATTCTTGCGGTTCCATCTCTCCCTTAATGCCTGACTTGATAGAGGCTGGTATTGAGATCTTCAACCCGGTACAGACCAATGCTGTGGATATGGAGCCTGAGTTTCTAAAAAGAGAATTCGGACAGGATTGTACTTTCTGGGGAGGTGGTGTGGAAACTGTCGGCACTCTGAATAACGGTACACCGGAGCAGGTTCGCGAACAGGTTTTGCAACGTTTGGAGATCATGTCGGACGGTGGCGGTTTTGTTTTTAACACTGTACATAATATCCTGCCGGATGTTCCGCCGGCTAATATTATTGCGATGTTTGATGCAGTTAAAGAATTTAATGACCGATAGGCTTTAAACCTTCTGTTTTTAGACAGGAACTAAAAACTGAGATATGAAACGATTATATTATTTGATATTTTTATTGATATTGATTGGATCATCAGGAACTTTCGGACAGAAAATCGTTCCGTCTGAGCGTCCTAATCCTACTCAACAGAAGATGGTAGAGCGAGGCTATGGAATGTTTATCCATTTCGGAATAAACACTTTTGGTGAGACGGAATGGTCCGATGGCTCTATTCCTGTTGAAAAATACAATCCGACAAAATTGGACTGTGACCAATGGGTACGGGTTGCTCATGACGCCGGATTCCGTTATGTACTGCTCACGACTAAGCATCATGAAGGCTTTTGTCTTTGGGACAGTAAATATACGGAGTATGATGTCGCTTCTTCACCTGTAAAGACAGATGTGGTTGCTGAGGTATCTAAAGCATGTAAAAAATATGGTTTGAAGTTTGCGGTCTATTATTCCTTATGGGACAGGAATGCTCCTTCTTATAAAGATGAAGATCCTGAAAAATATGTGGATTACATGTGTAACCAGTTGACAGAGTTGTTCACTAATTATGGCCCGATCTGTGAACTTTGGTTTGATGGGGGATGGGACAGGAAACCGGAAGATTGGAACATGCCACGTGTTTATGACTTGGTAAAAAAGTTGCAACCCCATTGTGCCATTGGTGTGAATCATACGATTGTCTATAAAGAGAACGAGCGTAAATCGGCTTTACCTGACTCTATGATCACGGATAATAAATACTTTTTCCAATATTTCCCGAGTGATTTCCGTTTGTGGGATCCGAAGATTGCACATAAAGGGGATAAGAAGCAATACCTGCATGACGGTAAATCTTATTATGTTCCTTTTGAACATACGATTTGCATTAGTAAAAACTGGTCATGGTTCGGGAAAAAAGACCCCATTCCGACACGTAGCTTAGATGAATTGGAAGAGTTGTTCTATTGGTGTACAGACAACCAAAATACATTGGTAATGAATATTCCTCCCGATCAAACCGGTCGGATCAGGGAACATGAAGCCAATACGATCATTGATTTGGGACGCAGGCTCGGATTGAAACCCAACAAACCTCTTCCGACCAACGGGACATTCATTTCCATGCATGCACCAGCCCGGGCCACATCCGTTTACGGAAAAGATGTGGAGAAATATGGTGCCCGGATGGCGGTCGACGGGGGAATGCAAACACGTTGGGCCTCAGCAGACACATTGGCGACTTTGACAATTGAATTGGATGAAAGTAAGCCGTTTAATAAAATCTCTATCTTTGAATACCAAGATGAGGATTATTCACAGGATGGTTTTTCTTGTTACCGTTCCAATCGTATACAAGAATATAATATCGCTATTTTCCACCAAAATGAATGGAGAACCATATATTTGGATAACGAGTCTATGGGAGATTGTAAAGTAATTCGTTTCCCACAGTCGTATCGTGCTTCTAAAATCCGGTTGGAAATAACAAAGGCTCTGGCTCCTCCGTCTATTAAAGAGTTTAATGTGATTCAATATTGAGGTAGGTTTAAGAAGGAATAATAAATTTGTAAATGACGTTAGATGAATAAAATTTTAAGGGAAATTATATTGGGAGGTTTCATGCTGATAGTAACAGTCACGACCATTTTGGCTCAACAGCGAATGGATCAAATGTGGGGGGATCAGCAAGCAAAGAACAAGGAACTGAAAGAGAAACGCGGTCATTTGTTTGAATGGGGAAACTACGCCATGTTCATTCATTGGGGCTTATTCTCCCATTTGGGAAATGTATGGAATGGTAAAACATATTACGGCATTGGAGAATGGATGATTGATGTTAACATGGCCAATGCAAATCGGGATGAATATAAAGCTGTCAGTCGTTCGTTCAATCCCAAAGATTTCGATGCGATGAAAATTGTACAGTTGGCTAAAGATGCAGGAATGAAATACATCATTATTACAAGTAAGCATCATGATGGTTTTGCCATGTATCATTCCTTATGTGACAAATTTAATATAGTGGATGCAACCCCCTTTGCCCGCGATCCGATGAAAGAACTGGCTGATGCTTGTAAAAAGTTGGGACTGGGCTTTGGATTCTATTATTCGCATAATCAAGATTGGACTCATCCCGGAGCTTCCGGTGCTCCCCGAGTGGATAAAGATGGGAATCCCCGGACGTTTGATGATTATTTCCATGAGAAATGTTTACCGCAAGTGGAAGAAATCACTAAAAATTATGGTGATATGGAGCTAATTTGGTTCGATACACCGGGAGATATACCCCAAAAATATGCAGAGAAATTAGTTGAAGTTGTACATCGGAATCAGCCTCGGGCGCTTGTCTCCGGGCGTATTGGTTATAATTTAGGAGACTACCAAACATTAGGAGATATGGAAGTCCCATTAGAAAATATCGATGGCTTATGGGAGAGTGTTGACGTGACAAATGACGCATGGGGGTATGCTTGGTATGATCAAAACTGGAAATCTCCGAAACAAATTTTGCAATATCTGATCTCTACTATTGCCCGTGGAGGTACTTATATGTTGAATATAGGTCCTGATGGAATGGGAAATGTTCCGGAATTCGTTTCACAGACTTTGCGTGCTTCCGGGAAATGGATTGCCCGTTACCCTCAAGTTATTTATGGAGCGGAACCTTCTCCGTGGAAACATGCACTTCCGTGGGGAGACGTCGTGAAACAAGGTAACAAACTATATTTGAACGTATATGAATGGCCAACGTCTGGTAAACTTTATTTACCCGGATTACAAACGGAAATAGTCTCAGCCGGAATTCTTGGTGAAAAGAAAAAACAACGGATTAAATTTGAAAAGGAAGATAACTGGACAGTATTTCAAGTACCTTTCCAAAAGCCGGACCGGATGATAACTGTCATCGAATTGGAAATGAAGGATAGTGAGATTATAGTAAATAATACTTTGGCTTTGGATCCTGAAACAGGAATAAACGACTTATCGGTTAAGTTTGCAAAAGCTGCTAATTGTCATGTTTATAAATCTAGTTGGATGGAAAAATTTGGCGAATGGAAACATGTATATTGCATAAGCGACCTCAACCGTAAAGGTAATGTTGCCTGGAATATTGAAGTTAAAACTCCTGGCGTATATCAAGTAGATCTGAAAGTAAGAGGTAAAGAACGTCCGGTATGGAAGGTAGAAACAGATGAAGGGCATATTGCACAAAACCAACAAAGTGTATCGTCTGCTTTTCAGAAAAGACCGATTGGTTGGATTCGTTTCGATAAGCCTGGTATACATACGGTGACTGTTTGCATGCCTGAAGGCGGACAGGCTGATTTGGCATCTATTTCAATGACTCCAATCAATTTTGAATAAGGTCTAAAATATACAGAACGTGTCAAAGATGTCTATTGATTAGTTCCTTAATACGTTGCGCAATATTTTGTTATATGTTACTCCTTGATTATAATGACGATCTAAATCCCAAAGTTGTCTGGAGTTGCGGAAGATGGGTGGATTGGAAAAAAGTATATTATAATTTGTGAAACCAAAGGCTTCTTTCTACTTTTGTAATCCAATCGTTGGTAAAATGTTGCCGTAAAATGATTGGATTAATTACGAGAAGCGTTTTATGATATTATCCTAACATTGGAACTTCGACACTTTCATAACCTTGGATAGTAGACAGCGAACGCTCACATGCTTGTTTTTGTTGTATCCCTGTGTTTTTACATATAGGAATATTCAAAATAAAAGGGTGTGAGCTGTTGTTTATATCAATGGTTAGGGCAGTCGAAGGCCTCAATGTTAGGTATATCAACAGTCCTCACGCCTCTTTTTATTTATTATCCAGTCTTGGGGATTGATGGATACAAATGTTTTCCTAAATTTGGAGCCTCATATGGAAATAAACTATAATGTATCGGAAAATATTCTTTGGATGAGTTTTAAGAACGGAGATGATAGAAGTTTTGAACTCATATACAGAAAGTATGCAGATGCTCTGTTCCGGTATGGCATCCAGTTTACTTCCAATGAGTCTTTGGTAAAAGATGCTATTCATGATGTTTATGTAAAACTTTATAATGACAGGCAGCATCTAAAAACGGAAGTCAATATAAAATTCTATTTGTTTACCTGCTTGAAAAACCACCTGTATAATCTTCTGAAACGAGAACTGTTTTTTGATAAAGTGGATATAGAAGAATATGAATATTTAGACCCAGGAGCGGAAGAGCAAGTTACGTTAACTCTAAATCAAAGCGAATTACAGGAAACAGTTCGAAAAGTCCTGGGTATGTTAACAGATCGGCAACGGGAAATAATTTATTATCGCTATATAGAAGAACTTTCGATAGAAGAAATAGCTGTATTGATGGATATGAATTATCAGTCAGTACAGAATTCGATACAACGGTCGATCAAAAAAATACGGGAGTCTTTCCCTATATTGGCTATTTTCTTCATTTTGTACAAAAAAATGTATTTCTGTTGAGTATAAATTTTTCATTCGATTGTATTCTTTTTGGGGAAACCCATTAAGTACAATTACAAATGGAAAAAAAAGACTATACCAATTATTCGGCAGAACAATTATTGGAAGATGATTTCTTTTTGGAATCATTTTCTAAACCAACGCCTGATTCTCTGAGTTTTTGGGTAGATCAGACTCGCGGAAATGAAGTTTTGACCAAAGAGGTTGCGTATGCAAAAATTATTCTTCGCTCTATTCCTTACCGTAAACGTATCTTTTCTTCAGATGATAAAGAGTTGCTTTGGATGCGTATTTCTGAGACAAATCATAGAAAGCATTTATTTAGATATTGGTATTCTTCGGTTGCAGCAGCGGCTGTATTATTAATATTGGTGGTGGGAGGTTTTTATTATACAGATTATTATGCAAAAGATAATCTGACTGCGATTGAGAGGGTTCAAAGGCCTGAACATTCGGTAGAAACGATCCAGTTAATTTTGGCAGATGAAAAGAAAGTAAACATAGAGGAAGAGGATTCCCGCTTGCAGTATAGTAAAAAGGGTGAATTACATATTAATACTCAAAAGGTAGATATTCCTCAAAAATCTACGGATACAAATAAACAAGGCCAGAAGAATCCTGTTTACAACCAACTAATCGTTCCTGCTGCTAAACGTTCTTTTCTAGAATTGGCGGACGGTTCAAAAATCTGGGTTAATGCAAATACACGGGTTGTTTATCCGGTCACTTTTGAAAACAAAAAGCGTGAAATATATGTAGACGGGGAGATTTACATTGAAGTTTTTCCGGATAAAGAACGTCCGTTTATAGTTAAATCTGAAAAAATGGATATCCGTGTATTAGGTACGAAATTTAATGTTTCTGCTTATGCTGCGAATAAGGAGTCATCGGTTGTTCTTGTATCTGGTAAAGTAAATGTTCAGACAGATAATCGGTCGGAATCCGTATTGGAACCGTCTGAACGACTTTCTTATGGAAAAGGCTCTACTGATATAAAAAAAGTAAACGTTGAGAATTATATTTCCTGGAAGGATGGATTTTATACGTTTGATAATGAATGTTTCTCAATCGTTCTGGATAAGTTATCCGATTACTATGGTAAAAAAATGGCATATAATGCCGAAGTAGGAGCATTACGTTGCTCCGGTTCATTGAATCTAAGTGATGATATGGTAAAAGTATTGAACGGCTTAGAGTCGACCATGCCGGTCAATTTTACAATAGAGAGAGAATATATATCAGTAATTGTTAAACCTTAAAAAGAAGATGAATATGACATAAAAAGAGTTTGAAAAAACAAAACCGGATAATAGTGGGTATTATCCGGCAGTAAATTTAAAAGAAAGAATTCTGCAAAAATTCTTTCCAGTTAAATCAAAAATCAATACAAATGTATGAAAAACAAACGAATAAATAACGTTAGAATACGTGAATTCAGAAGATTAAAATGTGTTATAGTCGCATGTCTGGTGGCGGCATCTTGTTGGGCTGTTGATTTTTCAGCAAAACTAGCCTATTCACAAAAGACTCAGATTACCTTAAATCTGACCAATAAAACCCTGAAAGAAGTCTTCAAAGAGATTGAACGAAACAGTGAATTCGTCATTTTCTATTATGAAGGAGTGGTAGATGCTAACAAGCGTGTTAAAATTAGAGTAAAGGATCAGACGGTTGATAAAATACTGGATACGCTTTTTGAAGGGACTGATAATGCTTATAATATTGTGGATAAGCAAATTTACATCACTAAACAAATTGGAAATGAAAAGGCTGTTGTAACTCTTCCGGTCGTTCAACAGCAAAGAAAGATTACCGGAAAAGTTATTGATGAAATGGGAGAACCTTTACCCGGAGTTGCCATACAGGTGAAGGGCACCCCCCGGGGGGTAACAACTGACATCGATGGTTCCTTCGGAATCGATGTCAGAGATACTGATATATTAATGTTTTCTTATCTGGGTATGCAGGACCAGGAAGTATCGGTTACAAATAAAAAGCAATTGTTCGTTACGTTGAAGGAAAAAACGGATGAATTAGAAGAGGTTACCATTGTAGCATTTGCTAAGCAGAAAAAAGAGAGTGTACTAGCTTCTATTACGACAGTAAAACCATCGGAATTAAAGGTCCCGAGCAGTAACCTGACAACTGCTTTAGCAGGACGTATGTCCGGTATTATATCTTATCAACGAAGCGGTGAACCGGGACAGGATAATGCCGATTTCTTTGTACGTGGGGTCACCACATTCGGTACAGGAAAGAAAGACCCATTGATCTTGATTGACGGAGTGGAGTTTACCTCTGAAGATTTGGCAAGACTGAATACGGATGACATCAATAGTTTCTCTATTATGAAGGATGCTAATGCTACGGCTCTTTATGGGGCTCGTGGTGCAAATGGTGTGATTCTCGTAACAACAAAAGAAGGGCAAGAAGGTAAGGCCAAATTTTCGATCCGTTTTGAAAATTCATTAGCAGCTCCGGCTAGTGAGGTTGAATTGGCAGATCCGATTACCTATATGAATTTGCATAATGAGGCGGTACGAACACGTGATCCGTTAGGAGTTTTACCTTATTCAAATGAGAAAATAGCCAATACCGGAATCGGCAATCCTAATGTGTATCCAGCAACCGATTGGAAAAATATGTTATTCAAAGATTATACGATGAACCAACGTCTGAACATGAATATCAGTGGTGGTGGGAAAGTAGCTCGCTATTATGTGGCAGCTTCGTTCAATCAGGACAATGGTATTTTGAAAATCGATAAGCGGAATAATTTCAATAGTAATATCAATTTGAAAAAATACTTGCTTCGCAGTAATGTCAATATTAATGTAACCAAAACAACAGAACTGATTGTTCGTTTACATGGAACATTCGATGATTATAGCGGTCCGGTAGATGGAGGTAGCGCATTATATAACAAGGTGATGAGAACAAGCCCGGTACTTTATCCGGCCTATTATGAACCTGATAGGGCAAATCAGTATGCGCAACATATTTTGTTTGGCAATGATGACGGAGCGAATTATATAAATCCTTATGCCGATATGGTTAAAGGATATAAAGATTACAGTAAAACAGTCATATTGGCACAATTAGAGTTAAAGCAAGATCTTGATTTTTTAGTTAAAGGATTATCTGTCAGGGGTATGTTTAACACTTCACGTACTTCTTATTTTGATGTTTCCAGATTTTATACTCCTTTTTATTATAAGATTGGTTCGTATGACAAATACAAGGACTCTTATACCTTGATGGGATTGAATGAACAACAAGGAAAAGAATATCTTGATTATAAGGAGGGAGAGAAAAAAGTAAGTAGTACTACTTATTTTGAAGCTGCTGCACAATATAATAATACATTTGCAGAAAAGCACAATGTAAGTGCATTGATGGTATTTACAACCCGTGAAGAACTAATTGGGAATGCTGGTGACTTGCAGCAATCTTTGCCTTTTCGAAATATAGGATTAGCCGGGCGTTTGACGTATGCATTCGACAATCGTTATTTTATTGAAGGAAACTTTGGTTATAATGGCTCCGAGCGTTTTTCATCTAGAGAACGTTATGGCTTTTTCCCTTCGGCTGGTGTCGGTTATCTGATTTCGAATGAAGAGTTTTTTAAACCTCTTAGTCATATCATCACAAAATTGAAATTGAAAGGAACGTATGGTCTTGTTGGTAATGATAATATCGGTAATGCGAAAGACCGTTTCTTCTATTTGTCAAACGTAAATTTGGATAATGGGGATCGTAAATACACTTTTGGAACAGATTTTGGTTATTCAAAAAATGGAGTTTCTATCAGCCGTTATGAAGATCCGTATATTACTTGGGAAAGAGCCTATAAACAAAATTATGGTATTGAATTAGGGTTATGGGGAAAAGCGGAGTTGCAAGTGGATTATTTCAGAGAAAATAGAAAGAATATCTTGCAGTCACGTTCCGCGATTCCATCAACTATGGGTTTACAAGCTTCTCCCCAATCGAATATCGGGGAAAGTTTTGGTTCAGGAGTTGATATGTCATTGGACTATTCCCAGTCATTCAATAAAGATATTTGGTTGACTGCAAGAGGTAATTTTACGTATGCAACAGCAGAATATAAAGTTTATGAAGAGCCGGAATATACAGACACACCTTGGCGCAGGCATAAAGGGCAAAAACTTTCTCAGGAATGGGGATTGATTGCGGAACGGCTTTTTATTGATGAAGAAGACGTTAAAAATTCGCCGGTACAACAGTTCGGTGAATATATGGCAGGTGATATCAAATATAAGGATATTAATATGGATGGGATAATTGACGATCAGGATAAAGTTCCTATTGGCTATCCTAAAACTCCTGAGATTATTTATGGTTTTGGGTTCTCTGTGGGGTATAAGAATTTTGATTTGTCTACATTCTTTCAAGGATCTGCCCGCTCTTCTTTCTGGATTGATTCAAGGAAGATCACTCCTTTTATCGATACAGACAATGATAATGATGCTGATAAAGATAAGATTGCTAGAAATGCTCTTTTACAAGAGATTGCAGATAGCCATTGGTCGGAAGCGCACCGGGATCCGCATGCTTTTTGGCCACGTTTGGCTGACAAAAGCATTAATAATAATACGCAAACCAGTACGTGGTTTATGCGAAATGGAGCTTTTCTACGTATGAAATCGGCAGAGTTGGGATATACAGTTCCGAAAGAATTGACAAAAAAGATTCATTTGGGAATGGTGCGGTTTTATGTGAGTGGGACAAACTTATTTGTAATCAGTCCGTTTAAAATGTGGGATCCGGAAATGGCTGGAAATGGTTTGGGATACCCTGTACAGCGAGTGTTTAATGTTGGAATTAATGTTAGTTTATAAAACGAATACTATATGAAAAAGATTATTAATACAATTGTTTTGTTGGCCTGTATATTGGGGTTAGGTTCGTGTAATGATTATCTGAATGTCGTTCCTGATAATATACCAACTATTAACCATGCGTTTAATAACAGGATTAATGCTGAGAAATATTTATTTACTTGTTATTCTTATCTGCCTGATCCTACCAGCCCGAATAAAAGCCCTGGATTCTTGTGTGGATATGAATCTTGGATAACAGAAGAAGGTACATATTATTGGGGTAGTTTGAATTCTTTTAATGCCGCGAAGATTGGGCAGAATTCTAATAATCCATTGTTAAACTATTGGGACGGGGGAAATGATGGTCATAACCTTTTTGTTGCAATCCGTGATTGTAATATATTTTTGGAAAATATAGATAAACCGGTTGATTTGGAAGAGTATGAAAAAATAAGATGGGTGGCTGAAGCTAAATTCTTGAAAGCTTATTATCATTATTATTTATTACGGTTGTATGGTCCGGTCCCTATTATAAAGGAAAATCTTCCGGTATCGGCCTCTCCGGAAGAAGTACGGGTTTATCGTGACCCGGTGGAAGATGTGGTTAATTATATTGTACAGCTGCTGGATGAGGCGGTTGTCGATTTACCGGATAATATTCAAACTGAGATAGAAGAGATGGGACGTGTTACGAAATCAATAGCATTGGCTTTGAAAGCGAAGACTCTAGTTTTGGCAGCCAGTCCTCTTTTTAATGGAAATCCTTATTATGCTAATGTGAAAGATAATCAAGGTCGAAATTTGTTTTCAACCGAATATGATGCTGGCAAATGGGAAATTGCTGCTAAAGCTTTGAAAGAAGCTATTGATTTTGCCGAAAGTCAGGGTGCTGAATTGTATTATTATAAAGGTTTTGATCCGGTAACCGATTCGACACGTCAAAAACTGAATATTCGTAAAGCAATAACTGAGCGATGGAATAAAGAGATAATCTGGGGATCGACCAAAGATGATAATTTCCTGCAAAAAGTATCTTTTGTAAGAACAAAATTGGATCAGAAAACAGAGGTAATGCTTTCTCTTATATCGCCAACTATTCGAACCGTAGAACGTTTTTATACCAATAATGGAGTTCCCATCAATGAAGATAAAGAATGGGATTATGAACATCGATACAATATCGTTGAAGTAGCAGAACAGGATCGTTATTATATGAAAACCGGTTATAAAACGGCAAAACTGAATGTCGCTCGTGAGCCGCGTTTTTATGCCTCACTTTCTTTTGATGGTGCCATTGTGTATGGAAATGGCGTGTTGGGGGATAATGATTATTCTAAATTGACGTATGCACAGATGAAAAAAGGCCAGCCGGGTGGAATGATTGCATCGCAGTGCTATTCTATCACCGGATATTTGCCAAAGAAACTGGTAGCTGTCGAAACTGTAGGAAATCAGGGATCTTTTACTTCTTATCGTTATTCATTTCCTGTAATCAGATTGGCGGATCTTTATTTACTGTATGCGGAAGCATTGAATGAAATAAAGTCTAATCCGGATGCGGAAGTATACCAATGGGTTGATAAAGTCAGGCTAAGAGCCTCTCTCAAAGGTGTGGTGGAGAGCTGGACAAAATATTCTACAATGCCGAATAAAGTCACTACCCGGGAAGGAATGCGTGAAATTATTCATCGCGAACGTTTGATAGAGTTAGCCTTTGAGGGAGAAAGCTTTTGGGATCTGCTACGTTGGAAAGAAGCTGCGGAAGAGTTTAAACAGCCGATACAAGGTTGGAATATCTCAGCAAGCGATACAGAAAATTATTATAAGATACAGACGTTGGTTAATCCTTCATTTGGAGTAAAGAATTATTTCTTCCCGATTAAACAGGCATCGATTGATGTGAATCCTAATTTGGTACAGAATTATGGTTGGGGTAGTACAAATTAAATTAGTGACCATATAATAAGGAAACGATATGAAACAATTATTTTATATTTTAATTGCATGTGCAGTTTTGCTGAGTGCTTGCAAACAAGAATATGTCGGACAACCAGGAACAGACTCGGTGCCGCCGGGTAAAATAGAAAATCCGAAGGTGGAAAATTTCCCGGGGGGAGCAAAGATTACTTACGATCTTCCTGATGATAATGATTTATTGTATGTGAATGCCGTGTATCAAATTAACGGAAAGGAGATGAATACCTCTTCTTCGATGTATAATAAAGAGTTGAAGGTAGAAGGTTTCGGAAACACGGATGAACAAAAAATTAAACTGTACTGTGTAGATCGGAGTAACAATATTTCTGAACCGGTAGAGGTCGCAATTCATCCGACTACCCCTCCGGTACAATTGGTCTATGAATCATTGAAGGTAAAAGAAGCTTTTGGAGGTGTACAAGTGGAGTGGAAGAATGAGACAGAAGCGGATATAGCTATCTATCTGATTGCAGCCGATTCCATAGGAGATTTTAATGTGGCCGATGTTGTCTATACGAGTACTGCGGAGGGAAAATATTCATTGCGTGGTTTTAATGATGAAGAACGCGTTTTCGGTGTCTATATTCGTGATCGCTGGGATAATTTTACAGATACACTTTCAAATACATTCACCCCTCTTTTTGAAATGGAAATGGATAAAGCGAAATGGAAGCGTGAAGAGCTCTTGGGAGATAATATGACAGATAATGGCTCTGGTTGGGCCTGGAATAAAATGAAAGATGGAATAACCGGTGACCAAGGCTGGCATACAGGCTCTGCTAAATCTCCCATGTATTTTACAATTGACTTAGGAGTGACAGCTAAGTTAAGTAGATACAAATTATGGCATAGGCTTGGTGATTGGGCTTATAAACATTTTAATCCCAAAAGATGGAACGTCTATGGAACAACTTCTCCTAAATATGAAAATCATGATGAAGCGTATTGGGTTGAAGGTGGATTCAAAGAGGACTGGCATCTGTTATTGAGTTGCTATTCTTTTAAACCATCCGGCGAGAATACTCCTATTACGAACGAAGATAAGGAGTATGCTGCGAATGGCTTTGAGTTTGAGTTCCCGTTAGATGCACCTCCTGTTCGCTATCTTCGTTTCTATGTACATGAAACATGGGGTGGAGCAGCTAATATACATATCTCAGAATTATCTTTCTGGGGGAAAGTTGTAGAAGAATAATTTATATAAATCTTATATTTATGAAAGCTGTAATAATAATATGTAGTTTGTTCGCATTGTTATTTGTATCATGCGATGGAATGAATGATAATATAAAAGAATATTTGGATCGAGGAGAAGTCGCTTATATCGGAAGAGTGGACTCTGCTAAAACAGCAGGAGGAATCAACCGGATCAAGCTTCTATGGAAAATAAATGCAGATCCGCGCATTGCTTCCTGCAAAATCTTTTGGAATGACAAACAAGACTCCGTTAGTTTCCCGATTGATAGAGGACAGATTGATAAAGATGGATATCTCTCTCATATTTTGGAAGATATGCCGGAAGGTACATTTATTTTCAATTTATACCATGTCGGGGTGGATAATAGCTTGTCTATAAGTAGTGAAGTTGAGGGTGCAGTTTATGGTGATATTTATAAATCGAACTTGAATCCGAGGAAGATCAGGTTGGTGGAATCACTGGCTGATAAAGTTAATCTATATTGGGAAGAAGGCGGAAATTCTTCGAATGTTTTATTCACTTATACAAATAGAGCAGGGGAAAAGAAGACGATCGATATTCCGGTATCAGAGACTGTAACTGTAATTGATGATTACGTGCTGGGGGGGGAATATTCTTATAAGACAATCTTTTTACCCGAGAAGGATGCGTTGGATCAGTTTGAGCTGGATTCTCCTGTCGATAAGTTTCCAACTTATTATGTAGGAGATGGTTCTTTGGATGACAAGTTTCCTGGATATCCGAAGTTTGACAGGACAACATGGAAAATAGCTGATTTCTCTTCGGAAGAACCGACTGGTGAAGGTGACAACGGTCACGCAGCATTGGTTATTGATAATGATCCTGCAACATTCTGGCATAGTGAATGGTCGGCAAGTACGGCCCAATTACCGCACCATATTACGATTGATATGAATGCTGTAAAGAACATAAAATGTGTAACCATTGCTAAGAGACAGGCTAATACGGATTTGAAGACCGCTCATGTTGAAGTCAGCACAGATAACCGTAGCTGGGAAATTGTCGGGAAAGTTGAATTTGAGAAAACGGCAGATCCGAATGCTAAAACGATTGTATTGGGAGAAACAAAGAAGGCTCGGTACATGAAATTAGTCATAACAGAAAGTCATCGTTCTCCGTCTGCTTCCATATCGGAAATATATGCGTTAGGAACAGAGTAACCTATAAATATAAAAGGTCAGGGGATGTCCTAACGGGCATCTCCTGGCTTTTGTTATAAAGGGAAAGGTCATCCTTATCTAAACAAGATTCTAACACGACACGCTAAGCCGGAGATGGCGTGTGAACTCCGGAAATGAGAATTGTTTTGGGACTTTCCATATTAGGGAAAATTTACGATTGAGGAAGTACACGACGTGCTCCATGGTCGGTTGCATCAGGTCCAAAGGAAGACGGTGTCAAGTCCAAAGGGAGACGACGTCGAGTCCAAAGGTTGATATTCTCTTTTGCAAAAAGTCCGGAATATATTTAAAAGATACGATATGGCATTTTTTAAGAAAATTCTGAAAAAACTAAACAACAAGTGGTATCCTCAGTCTGTAACTGTGGGTAAACCCGTGGCGACAAAAGAAGTGGCTGACCGCTTATCGCAGATTTCAACCGTGAGCCGTGCCGACGTCTACGCTGTCCTGATGGATTTGGCTGGTGTGCTGGCCGATTACATGGCACAGGGACGTAGTGTGAAAATAGATGGTTTGGGGACTTTCTATTACACACTTACCGCAGGTGGCAACGGAGTTGAATCTGCCGACAAAGTGAGCGCATCTCAAATCACCGGCGTTCGTGTTCGTTTCATCCCTGAAGCTACAAGAAAGACAGGTAGTAAGACGATGAACCGCTCGCTTATCAGCGACAACATCTTTTGGATGGAATTGAACACTGCACCCGAGACAACTCCTGAAGAAGGAGGTGGTGAAGATCGTCCGGAGATCGAGTGATCTTTCTCTGAATGTATGAAGAAAGTGTTGCAAAGTAACTGTCTTGCCTGTCGGAACGGAAGAAGTGCTTGCAACACTTTCTTTTTTTGATCGGAGTTAAATGTATAATAAGTGAGTAATCCTATTCGCAGAAATACCACCTAACTATCCGGAAATTTCCGTACTTTTGTCATCGGATATAATTTAATGAAAGGAATGTATTATGACAGCAATGGAACTGGATGCTCGTCGGATGGAACTTATCCGAAAGATTATGGAAACGGATAGTGTTGAAGTTCTTGATAAGATGAAACAATCTTTCAATCGGGCGGTTAAAGCGGCTCAAGCTAAGAACACGGAATCTATTCCTGGTGTCCCTTCTTCATTGGAAGAGGTAAAGCAGAATATTACGGCATTTGAGGCAGATCTTGATGCTGATATATTAGAAACGGTTTCGCATCAAGATGTGATGAAGGATGTACGACAAATGCTCGCTTCGTTATGACATGCGAATGGAAGAAAACTGCCATGGCAGAACTAACTAAAGCTACAAAATATTGTGCGAAAACATTTGGGAAAAGAGTTGCAGAGAAATTTCTTGATTCAGTAGACCATCAGATTTTACTTTTGGCTGGAAATCCATTGATGGGGATTCATGTTCCTGAATTGGATACATCGCGTCGCCAATATCGAACTTTGTTAGTTCATAAACTATTTAAACTGGTGTATTATGTGGATGAGAAGAAATCTGTATTTTATATCGTTTCTCTTTGGGATGTTCGCTGCGATCCCTCTACATTGATAAGCCGTATTCGTAGAAAGAAGACCTAACTATCCGGAAATTTCCGTACTTTTGTCATCAGTTTAAAACGAACAGACAAAAGCAATGAAATATCTGATAAAGGCCCCGGAAGAAAGACTTCGGGCTTCCGTACAACTTCCTGCTTCCAAGAGCATTAGTAACCGTGCTTTGATGTTGAATGCACTAAGTTATAGTCCGTATGATATACAGAACCTTTCCGATTGCGATGATACGGAAGTGATGGTTAAGGCATTAAATTCTAACAGCTGTGATTTCGATATAAAAGCTGCAGGGACGGCGATGCGCTTCCTGACGGCATTCCTTTCCAAGATTATCGGTGAATGGACGATTACGGGAACGGAGCGGATGAAAAATCGCCCGATCAAACTGCTGGTCGATGCACTGAACTCGTTGGGCGCCCGCATCGAATATATCGAGAAGGAAGGCTATCCCCCTTTGCGTATCTTTGGAAGTGCGTTGCAAGGAGGCGAGATTTCTCTGGCCGGAGGTGTCAGTTCGCAATATATTTCGGCTCTGTTGATGGTGGCGCCTTTGATGGAAAATGGCTTGACATTACATCTGGAAGGAAATATCATTTCGCGTCCCTATATCAATCTGACGTTACAATTGATGGAACAGTTTGGGGTGAAAGCTACCTGGAACGGCCAAACCATCAAGATTCTTCCCCAGGAATATAAACCGATTCGTTTTACCGTGGAGTCGGATTGGAGTGCCGCTTCTTACTGGTATGCAATCATGGCTTTGTCGAAAAATGCCGAAATAGAATTGCTGGGGCTTTTTAAGAACAGCCTGCAAGGAGATGCCGCCGGAGCAAAACTATTTGCTCAACTGGGTGTTGGTACGGCCTTTACAGACCGGGGCGTCATGCTGAAATATAACGGTAACGTGACAAAAAAGTTGATCTACAATTTTGTCAACGAACCCGATTTGGCGCAAACATTTGTTGTCACCTGTGTGTTACTAAATATCCCCTTCCGCTTCACCGGATTGCAATCGCTGAAGATAAAAGAAACCGACCGTATCGAAGCCTTGAAAACGGAACTTCGTAAACTCGGCTATCTACTGACCGACAGCAACGAAAGTATTTTGGAATGGAATGGGGAACGTTGTGAACCGGAGGCTGATCCGATTATCGCCACATACGAAGACCATCGGATGGCAATGGCATTTGCCCCGGCTTCGCTGGTATTGCCGAAAGGTCTTAAAGTGGCTGATCCGGAAGTGGTGACAAAGAGTTATCCAGCCTATTGGGAAGACTTGCGCAAAGCTGGATTTGGTATAACTGAAATTCAATAATAAAACGAACAGTTCCGGCAATTGACAATCCCAGGCGTTTGAACCACGCCCCCGTTTGTCAACTGTCAGCTGTCAATTGTCAACTGATATGTGGTATATTATCATAGCCGTAATCGTGCTGGGCGTTATTGCCGCCGTAGCCGGTTATTTCAGGAATAAGAAATTGCAGAAGATGCTGGAGCGCGGGGAGATCGCCGAAATCCCCGAAGCCCGTGAGATCCCGGAAGAGTGTTGCGGGCAGCATGAAACCTGCGAACGTGATAGTCTGCTGGCTGCCGTCAGCAAGAAAATCGAATATTACGATGATGAGGAACTGGATCGTTTCCGCGGACTGGAAGGAGATGAATATGAGGAAGAAGCCGTAAACGAATTTCGTGAAGTGCTTTACACCTTGCAGTCGGAAGAGGTCGCCGGATGGCTCCGCAGTCTCCAGCTTCGAGGATTAAATTTGCCCGATGCCTTGAAAGACGAAGCCTTCCTGATTGTCGGAGAACGGAGAATACATTGATAAACAGAACATGGATTTATTACAATATACTTTTTTTCAACACGCATTGATCGGTAGCCTCCTTACCGCGATCACCTGCGGTATCGTCGGAACCTATGTCGTTGCCCGCCGTCTGGTGTTTATCAGCGGGGGAATTACCCATGCCTCTTTCGGGGGACTGGGGCTTGGTTTCTATCTGGGTACAAACCCGATCTTGATGGCAATGGTCTTTTCCGTACTTTCCGCTTTCGGGGTGGAATGGGCGAGCAAGACACAGGATGTGCGTGAAGATTCGGCAATTGCCGGTGTCTGGGCGCTTGGAATGGCGCTCGGAGTGATTTTCATATTTCTTACTCCCGGTTATTCTCCCAATCTGTCTGCCTATTTATTCGGTAATATCCTGACGATCTCCCTGTCCGATATTATCTGGATAGCTGCTTTAGCGGTGGTACTGATCGCAGTCTTTTCCCTCTATCTGCGGGAGATAGTCTATGTCGCTTTCGATAGCGACTTTGCCAAGACGCAGCATATCCATGTAAAGTGGATCGAATATATGATGATGTTCTTTATTGCCCTGACTATCGTCCTTTCCATCCGGCTGGTCGGTATTATGTTGCTGATGAGCTTGCTGACTTTGCCGCAAATTACGGTGAATCTGTTCACTTCCGACTTTAAGAAGATCATCTGGGGGAGTATCGCCCTTGGTTTCCTGAGTTGTGTGGTGGGACTGGTTCTGTCTTATTTCCTGAATGTACCGTCGGGAGCTTTTATCATCCTGGTGCTGGTGCTGGTCTTTTTGATCCTGAAAGGAGTATTATTCTTTATGAAAAGGCAATAAAACAGGTTCTTCTCAGTTTATTATATGATAAAGAGTGCACATAATACGTGAAGAAAGGTTTTTACTATATAATTTCGATATTCGTGGTTCTCTTGCTTTGGTCGTGCAGTACGAAGAAAAACACCAAAGCAAGCCGGTTCTACCATTCCTTTACATCGAGATACAATATCTATTATAACGGAAAAACATCTTTTGACGAAGCCCTGAAATCTATGGAGACCGGCTATAAGGAGAGTTATTCCGAAATGATCCACATGTATCCGATCAGTGCACAGCCGAAAGATAAAAAGGAAACCGGCGGTCCCTTCGATCGCGCCATCGAGAAAGGCAATAAAGCCATAAAACTTCATTCCATCAAAGCCAAGCCGGCAAAGAAACCGGGTTGGCGTAACGATCCCAAACAACGTGCTTTGCAGGAACAGGAAGAATATAACCCTTTCCTGAAGAAATGCTGGCTGCTGATCGGACAGGGACAGTTTTATAATGCTGATTTCCTGCAGGCTTCTGCCACTTTTTCTTATATTGCCCGCCATTATTCCCATGACGAGGAAGTAGTGGCCGAAGCCCGTTTGTGGCAGGCCCGTTGTTATTCGGAAATGGATTGGTTCTATGAGTCCGAAGATATTTTGGGTAAACTGAATACCAATGGAATACCCCGCAAGAACCTGAACCAGTATGCCGCCGTTTATGCCGATTATCTGGTCAAGAGCAAACAGTATGAAGAAGCTATCCCTTATTTTAAGACGGCAATCAAATCGGAGAAAAGCAAACTTCAGCGTACCCGTATGAAATACCTGTTGGGACAGATCTATGCCGCGCAGGATCAGGACGGGCTCGCCTATAAAATGTTCAACGAAGTAGCCAAAGCCAGTCCTCCCTATGAACTTGAATTTGCGGCCCGTATCCGTCAGACGGAAGTGTTCTCAGGCGCTAACTATCAAAAGGTAGTCAAGATGCTTCAGCGTATGGCGAAGAGCGATAAGAATAAGGATTACCTGGATCAGGTTTATTATGCCCTCGGAAATGTTTACCTGAACCGGGAGGATACGGCAAATGCCATAAAGAATTATGAATTGGGTATCGAAAAGAGCACACAGAACGGACTGGAGAAAGCTATCTGCCAGATCAAACTGGGCGATATCTATTTTACCATGCGTGATTATGTAAAGGCTCAGCCCTGTTTCAGTGGCGCATTGTCCGGTATCCAAAAAGAATACAAAGACTTTAAGCGTGTGTCGAAACTTTCGGCAGTCCTGGACGAACTGGTCGTACATGTGGAAGCCGTCCATTTGCAGGATAGCTTGCAGACCCTGGCAAAAATGCCGGAGACGGAACGTTTGGCTGTCATCGACAAAATCATAGAACAGGTAAAGAAAGAAGAAGAAGAGGCCAAGGCTTTGGCTGAGAAAGAGGCTTATCTGGCTGACCAGGCTGCTAAAGGAACGGGTATTAACCGTCCTGGGACAGAAACCGGCGGTATCGTTCTCCCGACTGCATCGGGCGGGACTTCTTTTTACTTCTATAATCCTTCGACCGTATCGCAGGGTAAGGCACAGTTCCAGCGTAAGTGGGGACGTCGTACACTTGAGGATAACTGGCGTCGGCGTAAAAAAGAAATGTCGACCTTCAACGAAGATGCTCAGGAAGAGGGTGAAATGGCGGAGACAGCAGCCGGAGCCATCGGACCGGACGGTCAGCCTTTGCCGACCGACTCGCTGGAGGCCGGTTTGCCGGAGGTTGCTGCCGATGACCCGAAATCACGTGAATATTATTTGCAGCAGTTACCTTTTACGCAGGAAGATGTGGATGCCTCGAATATAATTATTGAGGACGGATTGTATAATATGGCGATGATCTATAAAGATAAACTGGAGGATCTGCCTTTGTCGATCGAGGCTTTTGAAGAGCTGGAACGTCGTTTTCCGGATAATTCGCATCGCCTGGAGAGTTATTACCAGGTCTATCTGATGGCCCTCCGTACGGGTAATACCTCTTTGGCTGCCGAGTATAAGACGAAGATGATCAATGCCTTCCCGAATGAGGATTATACGATCGCGATCTCTGACCCGAATTATGAATATAATATACGTATGATGGATTCCGTACAGGATTCGATCTATCAACAGACCTATAATAGTTATCTGGCAAGCGATACCGTTACCGTGCGTCGGAATTTCCGCGATGTCAGTGTCAAATATCCGTTGGCAACCCTGATGCCGAAATTTATGTTCCTGGATGCGTTGACTTATGTACAAGCCGGTGATGCCGAAGGTTTCAAAACGGCCTTGAAAGCGTTGGTAGAGAAATATCCGACAGCCGATGTGACGGAGCTGGCAGGTGAGATGCTGAAAGGTATCCTCCGCGGCCGTACCCTGATGCAGGGCAGCGTGACCGGTATGACTTGGAACCTGCGTTTTGGTCTGGGTGAAGACGGTTCTTTGTCCGCAGCCGACTCAGCACGTACATTTACTGCCGAGCCGAATACTCCTTACCGTATGATCTTGATGTATCCGACCGGAAGTGTGGATAAGAACCAGTTGCTGTTTGCTGTGGCAGCTTACAACTTTGCCAACTTTATGGTGAAGGAGTTTGATTTGGCCTTTGAAGAAGCCGGCCCGATGTCAATGCTGAACATCAGCGGTTTTACAGGTATAGAAGAAATCCTGCAATACTATAAAATGATTTATGGTAAAGACGGTTATGCCCAGGCTCTGGATAAAAATGTAGCTATCCTTCCGATCTCTGAGGACAATTACGAAACATTGATGCGAGGTAAGACACTGGAAGAATATATCAACTTCTTTGAAGAAAACTTTGGCGATAAAGCCCCGGAACTGGCAACACGTTGGAATAATCGTATGCTGGTGGAAGAAGAAAAAGTGAAAGAAGCCGAAGCAGAAGCAGAACTTCCGGGCGAAGATCAACCGGGCGAAGCAGTTCAACCGGAAGATGAAGCCCCGGCAAAAGAAATCAAGTCGGTACGCAGAAAAGAAGCTGAGGCAGAAAAGAAAGAAGAAGCTGAAAAACCGGTAGAACAGGTTGCTCCGAAAGATACTGTCATTCCGGAGATATCCGTTCCTGATACTGTTGTCAATGTTCCGGCAATTGAAGCTCCTGTCGATACGGTTTCCGTACAGCCGGCTGTTTCCGATACTGTTGCGGTTGTTTCTCCTCAGGATACTGTCCCTGCCGTTCAGTCACAGGAGGAACGGAAAGAGCTTACATTAAAAGAGATAGAAGCAATCCGCAAACGTGAAGCCGCAGCCGAAGAAGCCCGTAAGGAAGCTGACCGCAAAGCATTCGAAGCACAACAGAAAGCCGAGAAAGAATTGCAGGAGCAGAAAGCCAAGGAACGTGCTGACTTGCTGAAAAAGCAGGAAGAAGAAGAAAAAGCCCTTCTGAAAGCGAAAGCCGACCGTGAAAAGCAGCTTGAGCAGGATCGTAAGAATAAGTTGAAACAGGCTGAAGCCGACCGTAAAGCGAAGCTGAAAGCCCGTGAAGAACTTCGCAAACAAAAAGAGCGCGAATACAAGGAAAGGCTCAAACAAAAGGAAAAAGAGCGTAAGCAGAAGGAAAAAGAGTATCAGGAAAAACTGAAAGCAAAAGAGAAAGCCCGCCGCGAAGCACAAAAAGCGAAAGAGGCGGCAGCACGTAAGAGGTGATGATAAAAAGTCTTCACTATGTTTTTGATTTTGCGTATCTTTTAGAAAAGAATATATTTGTAGTCAAAACATAGGTGACTCAATGGGGAATGTCGTATCACTGGTAGAAATGTTAAAAAGGGGAGATCGTGCTGCATTTAATGAAATATATGAATTGCATTATCTTTCTGTGCGTTTTTATGCAGACCTGATGCTTGATGCCGATGATGCGGAAGATGTCGTGCAGGATGTATTTCTGAATCTTTGGTTGCATAGGGAGGGGCTGGACGACACACTTTCCATCCGAGGCTATTTGCTACGTTCCGTATATAATTCCGCCTTGAATATGTTGAAGAAGAAGAAACATGCAAATGATTATTATTCTTCCTGCGAAAAAGAGATAGAGGAAATGGGATATGGCTATTATGATCCCGATTCTTGCGATATTATTCGCCGGCTTTATAATGCGGATCTGCGGGCAGACCTGCAAGCGGCGATCGAAAGTCTGCCTGTCCGTTGCAGGGAGGTCTTTGTGCTGAGTTATCTACAGGATATGCCCAGTAAAGAAATAAGCCGTAAGTTAGGAATTTCTTTGAGTACTGTTGATAACCATATCTATTCGGCTTTGAAACAATTGAGGGATAAATTGGGAGGATATAAAGCTGGATTGAGTCTTCTGTTTTTATTTTTGTCGAATGGTGGAAAAAATCTATTTTGAATAGGTATTTTGAGCTTCATCGTTGTATAATATATATAAACGGTATAACATAATGGATGAAACTATAGTATACAGATATCTTTCGGGAACTGCCACAGAAGAAGAAAAGCTGCAATTATTGAATTGGTTGAAGGCTTCTCCTGAGAATAAGGCTGTTTTTTTCGATCTAAAAGCTATTTGGCATGCAAAACATAGTATTTCCCGGAATAATATAGCTTCAGACCAACTGAAAGAATCATTATCCGCTATTAATGAACGTATAGACCGCTTCGTCCCAATAAATAAAAAAACGGTGAACCATTCGTGGAAGCGCTGGATGGTTGCTGCTGCTATTGTTTTGTTAGGTTTCATCTCAGTTTCGATATTATATAAGGGGCCGGAAGTTACTTCGGTTGCAGATATTGTTTATGTCAATCAGTCTCCGGATTCTGTGAAAAAGGTTTTTCTTCCGGATGGTACATTGGTTTGGTTAAATGCTAGTTCCTGTTTAACCTGTCCTTCGGAATTTACAGGCAGTCAACGTTTGGTAGAATTACAGGGAGAGGCCTTTTTTGAAGTGGTCAAAGACACTTTGCATCCCTTTGTCGTGAAAACCAAGGCGATGATGGTGAAGGTTGTAGGAACTTCTTTTTGCATAACAACTTCACCTGACGGAAAAATAAGTAAAACAACACTGCAATCCGGTTCAGTGCAGTTATTGCGTGCCGACGGGAAAAAACTGGTAACATTGAAACCTGGCCAGCAAGCAGTCTGCTCAAAGGAAACAGGTAAAGTAGAAGTTCGCCATGTCAATGTCGATGAATATATCTCCTGGCGTTTCGATTTAATAACAATGTCCGGTGTTAAAATATCCTCTATAATCGAAAGTATCGAAAGCCTGTACGGTGTCCATATTAAAATGGACATCGCAACAATAAAAAATAATCGATATAATTTCTCTTTCAGAAAACATAAGGGTGCATCCGATGCACTTCGTCGCCTTTCTTATATGACAGGAATCCCTGTAGATACTATTCGCTAGTTCTTTATAACCTCCTTTTGCCTCCTTGTACTGCATTATTTAAAAATTAAATCAAAAAAATACATTTTTGGCTAGGTAGTTTTATTTCGTTAGTTGTAATTTATATATAACGAAAAGGAACGAATTGATATTTATTAGTCTGATTGTATTTAGCTAAATTATTTTCCGGTGTCTAAAAGTTTCATTCTGTGAATAGGATCGTTGCGGAAAAATTATGTGTGTTATGTTAATTTTTAAAATGGTAAAGTATGAAAAAGAGAGCTATTAGTCGATCTTCTGTAATGCATTGGTGTGTTGGTGTATCTTTGTGTTGTTTGATGATCGCTCCTGCGCAGACAACTTTTGCTGCTGCAAATCTGAATCAGAAATTCAGTGTAGAGCTTTCATTGACGAATGCGACACTTAAGAATGTTGTTGAATCGTTGAAAAAGCAAACTGATATTGCTTTTGCTTATGATCTCGCTCTGGAGGGTACGAAAGTGAATAATGTTTCAGTAAAAGCTGAACAAGAAGAAATCGGGACGATATTGGATATGGTTTTCAAAGGGACAGGTATTGCATACCGGATAGACGATCATATAGTGGTTCTGTATTCTTCTTCCGGGAAGAAAATGGTGCAGGTTACCGATGTCAAACAACAGGCAAGAAAGATCAACGGTGTTGTGAAAGATGCTTCAGGAGAACCGGTAATTGGTGCGAATGTTGTCGTGAAAGGTACGACTATCGGTATGATCACGGGAGTTGACGGCGATTTTGAACTGGAAGTCCCCAGAAATGCCGTATTACAGGTGAGTTATATCGGTTATATTCCCCAGGAAGTAGCGGTTGGAAATAAGACATCATTGAACGTTATCCTGAATGAGGATACGCAGAATCTGGATGAAATAGTAGTTGTTGCTTATGGTACCAGTAAGAAATCGGCTTTTACCGGTTCGGCTGCCAGTATCGATAATACGAAACTACAAACTCCCAGTGCTTCTTTTGATAAATCCTTGCAGGGACAGGTTGCAGGTTTACAGGTAATGTCTTCATCCGGTCAGCCGGGTTCGACATCTTCTTTCCGTATCCGTGGTTCCGGCTCTTTGAATGCGTCGAACGAACCTCTGTATGTTGTGGATGGTGTACCTATTTCTGCCAATACAAAATATAGTAAGCTGGCGGATGACAATGACAACTCATCCAGTATACTTGCCACGTTAAACTCGCAGGATATTGAATCGATCACTGTATTGAAAGATGCTGCTGCCGCTTCTTTGTATGGTTCACGTGCAGCTAACGGTGTTGTCCTGATCACGACGAAGAACGGAAAATCAGGTAAAGCGTCTGTTTCTTTCAATGCCCAATTCGGCCTTTCTTCTGTACCGAAAGCCTACGATATGATGAGCTCGGCTGAATTTTATCGTACCAAATGGCAGTCTCATTACGATCAGAAACTGGCCACCGGAATGACTGCCGCAGATGCCGCTTCTTCAGCCAATACATTTGCACAGGGAGCGATCACGTTCAATCCGTACAATGTGGACCAGCCGATCGATGCAAACGGGAATCTGGTTAGTGGTGCCCGTATCATTGTGGATACGGACTGGCAGGATGAGATATTCAAGACTGCGCTGACCCAGGATTATAATGTGAATGTAACAGGTGGTAATGATAAAAGTAACTATTTCTTTTCTGCCGGTTACTATGACCAGGATGGTGTAACTCCTTCTGCTTCATATAAGAGATACTCCGGTAAAGGAAATATATCTTCACAGGTAACACCCTGGTTAAAAACCGGAATGAACGTAACTTTCTCTCATTCTGTACAGAATATGGAAGTAGGTGGCGGTGCAGGAGCAAGTCCTCTTTATAATGCATTGCTTTTCCCCAACGGAGTTCCGGTTTATCTGACTGACCGCGATGGAAATCCTATCCTGGATGCTTCCGGTAATAAACAGTATAATTTTACCAATCCGACTTCATTGGACTTTAACCCGATAGCTATTCCGCAGATGGATATGAACAGGAGCAAGAACTATCGTTTCCTGGCTTCGGCATTTCTGGATTTCCAATTATATAAAGGATTAAATTTCAAAACTGTATTTTCTCCTGATTATATCCATTATTCAGAAGCTAAATACTGGAATAAGGAACATGGCAACGGACCTGCCTATAATGGACGTGCGGACCGTTATAATACGACAGATGTGATGTATACGTCGACTAACACATTGAATTATTCTACCCGGTTTGCAGACGTTCATGATTTGAATGCCATGGTCGGTTTTGAATATTGGCAAAGTGATTATGAGAGAGTAGAGGCAGGCGTTACCTCTTTCCCTTTGAATGGTATGCATGAATTAAGTTCCGGTGCTTCAGCTCTGAGCCCTCAATCCAAAACCACTAAAGAGACATTGATCTCTTATTTGGGACGTATCGAATATACTTATAATGACCGTTATAATTTCTCAGTCAGTTTGCGTAGTGACGGTTCTTCCGTTTTCGGACAGGACAATAAATGGGGTACATTCTGGAGTGCCGGTGCTTCCTGGAGAATGGAGCAGGAAAACTTCCTGAAAGATATCAGTTGGCTGGATCAGTTGAAGCTGCGTTTAAGCTATGGTACTTCCGGTAATAATCAGGGATTGGAACGTTACCAGTCTTTAGGTTTATGGGATACAGGTGCCGATTATATTTACGGAACTTCTTCCGGAACAGGACATACCCAGTTAGCTAACCCGCATCTGAGATGGGAAAAGCAGGCGATGTTTAATGTGGGTGCCGACTTTCGTTTCATGAACCGTTTTTACGGCTCGTTCGAGTATTTCCACAAGAGTTCAAAGGATCTGCTTTATAAATATCCGCTTGCTGCTTCCAACGGTTTCGAATCGATTATGATGAATATGGCTAAAGTTGCCAATTATGGAGTGGAACTTACCTTGGGTGCTTATATTTTGAGAGATACACCGGTTAAATGGAGCGTTGATTTGAATCTGTCGTCTATACGTGATGAAATTAAGGACTTGGTAGGAGACGATCAAATTATTTCAGATACAAAGAAGATCTGGTCGAAAGGATATAGCCAGTATGAGTTTTATATGCCGACCTGGGTCGGTGTCGATCCGGCGAATGGTGATCCGTTGTGGGTGAAAGTCGATGCAAACGGCAATCGCGGTACCACTAATGTATACAGCCAGGCTACTTATGAAAAGCAAGGACGTGCCACTCCTGATTTTTACGGAGGTTTGAGCACTAACCTTTCTTATAAAGGTTTTGACCTGTCTTTATTGTTCGCTTATAGCTGGGGCGGTATGGTTTACGATGCTCTGTATTCACAGATTATGCATGATGGAAATCAGGCAGGTGCACAGATGCATAAAGATGAGTTGTCGGCCTGGACACCGACCAATACCATTACGAACGTGCCGAAATATGTTAATAACAATACAAACTCTTCTGACGGTGTTTCTACCCGCTATCTGTATGATGCGACAAATATTAAACTGAAGAATATCACTTTGTCGTATACATTGCCTTCCAACCTGGGAACCGTATCGAATGTATTGAGAGGTGCAAGAGTTTTCGTTAGTGCGGATAATCTCTTCACCTGGTTTAAGGACGACTGGAAAGGATATTCCGATATAGATATTTTCGGAGTCGGCGGATATAATGCATTAACAGCCATCCCTGTTCCCAGAACATTTACGATGGGCTTTAATCTGAATTTCTAATTATAAATGAATAATTAAAAAGAATCGAATATGAAAATAAAATATTTATTGCTCGGTATAGCTTTCCCGTTATTCTATTCCTGTTCAAATGATATGTTGGACCAGGAGCCTTCCACTTCCGTATCGGATGACGCGATCATGACTGATGTAGCGGCAGCAAAGACTGCATTGATGGGGGCTTATGCCCAATTGGGTGATTACCGGTATCATACGTTGGCTACCGTAACCTCCGACCTTATGGGAGAGGACTTGACAATGACCAGCGGCGCTTATGGTTTTTCTACCTATAACTGGCTTGTTTTCTCTTATCAATATGCTCAGACACCGGTAGATGATCCCTGGTGGACCGGTTACTGCGCTTATATCTGGCGGTATGCTTATAAATCCATCGATCAGGCGAATACGATTATCGCCAGTGCGGAAACATTAAAACCGGAAGGTACGGAGAAAGAGGATATGATCGCTCAGGCTTACGGATTACGTGCTTATAACTTTTTGGTATTGACTCAGTTGTTTGCCCGTGCCTATACGGATCAACCGGATTCAAAGGGAATCCTGTTACGTCTCGAACCGGGTTCCAGTGATGAGACACAAAACGTACCGCGTACAACAGTCAAGGAAGCCTATCAGCAAATCCTGTCGGATTTGACATATGCATACGAACATTGTACAGGAACGGACGCGCAATATGTGAATCAGAAAGGTGTCGCTTTGTTATTGGCACGTACATACTTGAATATGGGTGACTATACGAATGCAGAAAAATATGCAACCATTGCCGCCGGCTCTTACACCGGTGAAAACCTGATGTCACAAACTGAATACCGTGCAGGTTTTAAAGATCATAATAAAGAATGGTTATGGTTTTTCAATTTTACGCCTAATACCTGTAACCTGTATGCTTCCATTCCTTCTTTCTATTGGTATTGTACCGATTTCCAGGGATATGAATATGGAGCGAAAATAGATTCGAAAGATGTGGAAAGTAAAGCGACAAATATGTTGAAAGGATATAGTACGGTGCGTGCCAGTGCCTCTTTTCGCGATATGTTTGAAAATACTGACTGCCGTAAGTTATTCCCGGGTTACGTTTATGAAGAGGATGGTTATTTTATCAGCAAGTTCGGACATCGGACGAATATCGGTGATGCTGAATATCCTTTCTGCCGTATCGGAGAAGCATATCTGATTAAAGCGGAAGCCGAGTTGCAGACCGGTAATACGGCAGAAGCTAAAAAAGTTCTTAATACTTTGCAGGAAATGCGCGGAGCCACTCCGACCGATGCGACTTTGGACGATATCTGGAAAGAAAGAAGAAAGGAATTATATGGCGAAGGATTCGCTCTGAATGATATGAAACGTTTACACAAACCGCTGAAGCGTACCGGACCGGACCAATGGGCCGGCGTGAAGGAACTGCCGGCAAACAGTCCGCGTTTTATGTTGCCGATACCGAATACGGAAATGTTTTATAACAAACAGTTGGCAGCTGAAGATCAGAATGAATATTGGAGAAACTAGTAAACACACTTTTTTTATTATGAATAAACTAATAGTAGCTTTGATGCTGACGATGGCCTGTATGGCCTCGTCAGCTCAACAGAAGGCCTCCGACCTGGTGCTGAAATTCCAGGGGAGGAATGTGGACATTGCTCCTTTTTTTGAAGACTTCCCTTATTCCCAGTTTTCATTGAGTGATGACGGACATAAGTTGTTTTTCTTTAAAACCTCCAACCAGAATAAGTTACAATGGCTGGATATAACAAAGGAAAACGATTTGTCGAAAGCAACGGACGTGGTCGATCTCGACTTTTCCAAACGTAATTGCTGGCAACCTGTCTATAATGAGAAAGACGGGAATGTCTACTGGATCGGGGATGAGAACAATGAAGAGATCATCAATATCTACAGGAGTAATCTCCTTTCCCCTAAACCGGAAAAACTGACGAGTGTTCCTTATATTTATGCCTGGGATTTTAATCCGGATAAAACAAAGATCGCTTATGTCGCCAGGCTTGCCCAGAATGAAAAGAGGCTGGACGAATTACGTATTCTCGACCTGAAGACCGGTACTGATGAATTGGTTTGTCAGGATAAACCTGATTTCCGTTATACATGGGGCGATGTTAGCTGGCAACCGGACGGAAAAGGACTGATGCTGCTGGCTTTGAAAGATGCCGATCGTACGTATGCAAATATTATTTATATCGATACGGAAACCAAACAGACAACTGTCTTGACCGACCCTTCTAAACCAGGTAGTTATGCTGGTACCTCTGTAATGGATAAATGGATATCCGGTGATGAATGTTTCTTCTTCTCAGATCAGGATGGATACAAGAACCTGTATCGTTTTGACCGTCGGACGATGAAGGCGAATCAGGTGACTCATTTTACATCAGATATAGAAGATGCCCGTTTCGTTACGATTAAGAATGAGAAATATTTGTTCGTATTGCAGAGCAACCCGATCGAAACGTCATTGATGCTAATGGATATCAAGACTGGAAAGATGCTGTATAAACAATCTTCCGATCTGTCGTTGTCTATTGGTGCAGTCCAGGGAGATCAGGTGAGCTTGCTGGCAAATTCTACTTCTGTCGTATTCCGGATCGTAAAAGCGGAAGTCGGTAAAAAAAGTATGAAGCTCTCCGTTGTGTTCGATTTGCCTGAGACTTTGAAAGATAAATTGGTTCATTCGGATGTGGAACGTCTTTCTATTCCGACTTTCGATGTAGACCCGGCAACCGGAAAAACAAGAATGTTACATGCTTATCTTTATAAACCGAAGAATCCGCTTCCTAAAGGCAAGGAACTGGTCATGATCGAATCTTTCTACGGAGGTGAGAACAGATATAATACGGAATATGAGATATTCAATGCTGCGGGTATTACGGTTCTTAGCCCTTCTCCACGTGGTAGTGCCGGTTTCGGTCGGGATTTTGCGGCTATGAATGACAAGGATCTGGGTGGAAACGAGATCATCGATATTATATATTGTGCAGATTATATCTCAAAGAAACTGGATATTCCGGCTGAACGTATCGGAGTCTTTGGTATGAGTCATGGAGGGTATGCCACTATGCGTTTGGTAACATTCCCCGGAGAAGTAAATGGCAACAAGGCCTCTTTTAAATTTGGTTTTGGAATTGAGACAGCCGGTTTCTGCGATATTATTTACCAACATATGCATTCCAATATCCCTGACTGGACGGCTCTTGAAGCTGGCGATCCGGTAAAGGATGCAGCTCGTTTGATTGACCGTTCTCCTTTGTATCATGCGGAAAAACTGACCGGTCCTTTATTGTTATTGCATGGGAATCATGATAACCGTGTGGACATCGAAGGTTCACGTTTGCTGGACCGTAAATTGACCCACCTGAATCTCCCTCATCGCTATGTGGAATTCGAAGGATTGGGACATGGAATAAAGGGCGTGGACAATAACTGTAAATTCTATTATGAATGTTTCCGTTTTCTGGATGAAATAGAAGATAAGTAATAAAAGCCTATAATTTCAGGATATACATATACTTTTTATATCCGATAATGAGGAGACTGTTTCAATTTAAAAAAGAGACAGTCTCTTTTTATTTGTCAATAACTCTTCTGTAAATGCTGATTTTTAGAATGGGGATATTTCCGGTTGGAGTTCTTGGAGAACTATTTCATTTAAAGACTATATCACATTGTGAAAACAAAATTATATAAAAATAGAAATTAAAACAAAACCATACGCGATAATATAACTATATTTAACCAATTAGAGACTTCTCAGATATCATCTATCATCTCTCCATCGGTCTTATATTTCAACCAATATACTTATGTGGTTAATATTTAGCAGGTTATATTGTAGCCATAGTTCTCCAAGAACTATGATGATAAACGACTATTCATATTAAATAATTCTTAGACCTGTTTTTGTTTATTAACCTTAAATTAGCAAGTGTAATGATTAGATTGCGAAAGAGGTGTAGCGGTCAATGCTGTCAGCCTCAGAAGATTCAAAGCACGAAGCCTGGAAAATATTCGTATGGATGGATATTGCCGGCATTTTTATTAACAGTTGTGGGACTACCTTGCAGAAACCTTCGGGCTGAAGTATTTCCCGTGGTAGCCAAAGTTCAACAATCGTCGAAATTCAAAGGCAAAATCTCGGATACGGGAGGAGATCCTTTACCTGGTGCTACGGTGCAGATAAAAGGTAGTACGAAAGGGGTTATTGCCGATATGGATGGTAACTTTGAGTTTGATGATTGTCCTCTTAACAGTACCCTGGTTGTTTCGTATATCGGTATGGAAACTAAGGAAATAAAGTATACCGGACAGAAATTCCTGAATATTGTAATGGAGGCAAAAACGGATGAGTTGGAAGAAGTAACCGTAGTCGCTTTCGCCAAACAGAAAAAAGAAAGTGTGTTATCGTCCATTACGACAGTGAAACCGGCCGAACTAAAAGTTCCGAGTAGCAACCTGACCACTGCTTTTGCCGGTCGTGTCGCCGGTTTGATCTCTTATCAGACGAGTGGCGAGCCAGGTAAGGATAATGCAAGCTTTTTTATTCGCGGTATTACTACATTTGGAGCTGAAGCAAAAAAAGATCCGTTAATCCTGATTGATGGGATCGAATTGAGTACGGAAGATCTGGCACGTTTGAATACGGATGATATTGCCAGTTTTACCATTATGAAGGATGCAACAGCAACGGCCCTCTATGGTGCCAGAGGTGCGAACGGTGTTATTTCAGTAACGACAAAAGAAGGTAAGGAGGGAAAAGTTTCTGTAAATGCCCGTGTTGAAAACTCTTTTTCCAGTCCGACTAAACGGGTGAAAATCGCAGATCCGGTCACATTTATGCGCATGCAGAACGAAGCGATCAAAACAAGAGACCCGATGGGATTAGCACTTTATTCGGAAGAGAAAATCACCATGACCGAACGCGGGCTTTATCCGGATATTTACCCGGCTACAGACTGGTATGATACTATGTTTAAGAATACGACGATCAATCAGAGAGCCAATTTGAGTATCAGTGGAGGTGGAACAGTTGCCCGTTATTATGTAGCAGCGAATATATCGAAGGATAACGGTAATATGAAAGTAGATAAACGGAATAACTTTAATTCGAATATCAACCTGATGAAGTATGCCGTCCGTTCCAACGTAAATGTGAACCTGACGAAGACGACGGAGTTGATATTGCGTATGAGTGCCACATTCGATGAATATACCGGTCCGATCGGAGGAGGTAGTACCATGTACAAAGAAGTCATGCAGGCTAATCCGGTGTTGTTTAAACCTTATTATGAGCCGGATGAACAGTATGCTTATGCTAATCATATTTTATTTGGTAACTATGGAAGTGCCAATTATGTCAATCCCTACGCTCTGGCCTTAAAGGGATATAATGATTATAGTAAAAATACGATGTTGACCCAGTTCGAGTTTAAGCAAAAACTGGATATGGTAACGGAGGGGTTGTTTGCACGTGTAAAAATAAATATGGATCGTTATTCTGAATATTCGGTAGACCGTAACTACAAACCTTTCTTTTATAATATAGGTACATCTGATCTGTTGACAAACAGTTATACACTAATCCGTCTGAATCCGTCGGAAGGAACGGAATACATTGATTATAATCCCGGCAACAGATATATTGATACCTCCTTCTACCTGGAGGCTGCCGCCGAATATAACCGGACTTTTGAAGATAAGCATACGGTTAATGCTTTGCTGGTTTATACCATGCGTAACAAAAAGTCAGGTATTGCAGACGATCTGCAACTTTCTCTGCCCAACCGTAATATCGGTTTGGCCGGACGTCTGGCTTATAATTACGATAGCCGCTATTTTGCAGAGTTCGACTTTGGTTATAACGGTTCTGAGCGTTTTGCCAAAAACAATCGTTGGGGATTCTTCCCCTCTGTAGCCGTCGGATGGATGCTTTCGAATGAGAAGTTTTTTGCTCCGGCAAAAGATATTTTCAGTCAGTTTAAATTGAAAGCAACATATGGTATGTCGGGTAACGATGCGATTGGTGATAATAAGGACCGCTTTTACTATCTGTCGCAAGTGAATATGAATGATTCCGACAGGAAAGTAAACTGGGGTACTCAATTGAATTATAATCCGGGTGCGGTGAATGTCAGCCGTTATGCCAACGATCAGATTGGCTGGGAAACCTCCTATAAACTGAATACCGGAGTTGAGATCAATACGGTGTATGGTCTGTCGGCAAACATAGAGTATTTCCATGAACGCCGGGAGAATATCTTGCTGGAGCGTATAATACCCAATACGATGGGAATTATCCCTAAAGTGAAAGCGAATATGGGTAAGGCCAGCGGAGAAGGTTTCGATATGGAATTGAACTACGAAAAGAGTTTTAATAAGGATTTATGGCTTACCGGTCGTGGAACCTTCACATATGCTACCAGCAAAGTTGTGGAATGGGAAGAACCGGATTATAGCGCAACACCCTGGTTATCGAAAGTAGGGCTTTCGCTCGGACAGAAGTGGGGGTATATTGCAGAGCGATTGTTTATTGATGACGAGGAGGTAAAGAATTCACCGACTCAGTTTGGTGATTATATGGCTGGGGATATCAAATACAGGGATGTAAACGGGGACGGTAAAATATCTGAACTGGATAAAGTACCCATCGGGCATCCGGAAACACCGGAAATTAACTATGGATTCGGTCTGTCTGCCGGATATAAAGGAGTCGATGTTTCTTTCTTTTTCCAAGGATCGGGACGTCAGTCTTTCTGGCTGGATCAAAAGAAGGTGGCTCCGTTCAGGGATTGTGACACGGGAGACAACGATGATGATAAACTGACCGGGCAAAATTCTGTATTGCATGCATTTGCAGATAGTTACTGGTCTGAGAACAACCGTAATCCGTATGCCTTGTGGCCGCGTTTGTCGAACCAGGTGGTGGAAAATAACGATCAGCAAAGCACCTGGTTTATGCAGGATGCCACATTTATCCGTCTGAAATCTGTTGAAATAGGTTATACGTTTCCCCAGACTCTCACGAAAAAGTTTAAGGTCAATAATCTACGGTTATACATGAGCGGCACCAACCTGCTTTGTTGGAGCCGGTTTAAACTATGGGATCCGGAGATGGCGGGCAACGGACTGGGATATCCGGTACAACGGGTGATAAATGTAGGTCTTAACCTTGGATTTTAATGACATTAAAAACAGGAGAATAATTATGAAATCAATCTATAAATATATTATATGTGCATGCGCTGTCTTTTCTGTCGGATCATGCAATTACCTGGATGTGGTTCCTGACAATGTGGCGACAATAGAAAATGCGTTCGCTGACCGCTATTCCACGGAAAAGTATCTGGCTACTTGTTATTGGGGGATGCCTAAATCGGCTGGTTGGAATGAAAATCCGGCTATTTTCGGTGCATTGGAAATGGTTTTTAACCGGGAGAAGATGACGGAAAAAGGAATGAAAATGGGACTGGGACAAGATAATGCAACGAGTGCTCTGATCAATTACTGGGGAGATACCGGAAATATGGTCCGTTCCCTTTATGCCGGTATTCGTGAATGCAACACCTTTATGGAAGGAGTTACCGGTGTACAGGACCTGAATAAATACGAGAAGGATCGTATGATAGCCGAAGCAAAAATGATCAAGGCGTATATGCATTTTTATCTGCTTTCTTATTATGGACCGATTTGTCCTTTACGCGAAAATACGGAGGTGAATGAATCCACTCAGGGAGTCCGGGTTTACCGGGAAAAAGTGGATGATTGTTTCGCATATATCCTGGAATTGCTGGATGAAGTGATCGAAGGTAACGCTTTACCGGCTGTTATAGAAAACCGGACGACGGAGCTTGGACGTTTTACCCGACCTGCTGCCTATATGTTGAAAGCAAAAGTATTGGTTTATTGGGCGAGTCCTTTGTTCAACGGAAATACGGATTATAACAGTTTCCTGAATAATGCCGGTGAACCCTTCTTTAATCAGTCTTATGATGAAACACGTTGGACAGCTGCTGCGGAAGCATGTAAGAAAGCGGTCGATGCCTGTGAAGCTGCCGGTATCCGCCTGTATCAGCAATCGGATTATATCTCTCCCAAAGTCCTTTCCGACCAGACGATGTTGGTGAATACCTTGCGGAGTTCAGTCAGTGAACGATGGAATTGTGAACTGGTATGGGGTAATTCTTCTTATCCGGTCAATAGCGGTTTGCAGTCGCCTTGTTTCCCACGTCTGGAACAGGGAACCAGTTCTTCGACTACGGGAACAATGAGTGTTCCGTTCTCTACCGTTGATCTGTTTTATTCTGAGAACGGTGTGCCTATCGAGGAAGATAAAGGCTATGATTATGCCCATCGTTTTGATATCCGTACCGGAGATGAGGAACATAAATATTATATTCAGAAAGGAGAGCAAACTGCTGCAATGAATTTTGATCGTGAACCACGTTTCTATTCCACGCTGGGTTTTGACAGGGGTAAATGGTATGGTAACTCCTATAAAAATTCTCCCGATGATGATGCCGAATGTTTATATCCGAAGAACCGTTTTGGAGAATATTCTTCAGTATTTAACCCGGGTGATTACAATGCGACAGGTTATTGGCCGAAGAAAATGGTTTGTATCAATTCGACATTCCGGGATGCCAATAGCGTAAGTTATGAAGATTATCCTTATCCCGATATGCGTTTTGCCGACCTGCTGCTTTTGTGTGCCGAAGCACTGAATGAATCGAAAAGCACTCCGGATGCCGAAGTATACAGGTATGTGGATATGATCCGCGAACGGGCGGGGTTGAAAGGTGTATTGGAAAGTTGGAGAACCTATTCGAACCAACCGGACAAACCCATGACGAAAGCCGGAATGCGTGAGATAATCCAGCGCGAACGGAAGATTGAGTTTGCTTGCGAAGGCGTTTATTATTGGGACAGCCATCGTTGGAAAACAGCCGTTAAAGAGCAGAACCGACAGATCCAGGGATGGAATGTGAATGCGAAAGAAGCAGTCGATTATTATATGCCGACTACTTTGTATACACAGACATTTTCTTATAAAAACTATTTTGCTCCGATACCGGAGAAAGATATGACAAATAATCCGCAGCTGGTTCAAAATCCCGGCTGGTAACTATTAAATGTAAGTATGACCATGAATACAAAATATTTGAAATGGATAGTTTTATCGTTTATTTTATGTTCTTGTTCCGAAAAACAACTGGAACCGATAAGCGGTAGCCTGGGTAAACCGGGTATAGTAACGGAGGTTACAACTGAAGCGATTTCCGGAGGTGTGATTATTTCTTACCGGATTCCCAATTCGGAAGATATCTTAGCCGTAAAAGGTGTTTATACGTTGGCCGATGGGAAAGAACATACTACGACCGCCTCTTTTTACGAAAATAAGTTGGTTATTGAGGGATATAATGATATGGAAGAGCATGAAGTGCAACTATATGCGGTGAACCGTGCCCAAGAAGAGTCCGATCCGGTGAGAGTCTCATTCCGTCCGTTGGAATCTTCTCTTAGTAAAATAACGAAAACGATCACGATTGTCAGCGATTTCGGAGGTGCCCAGTTTAACTGGAAAAATGAAGATAAGGCTCCTGTGACTATGGAGTTTCTGGCACAAGACTCTGTAGGGTTGATGCAGGTAATGAAAATTATTACAACACAAAGCGATTCCAGTCGGCAGAGTTTGCGTGGTTACGCACCGGAACCCCGTATGTTTGCTGCCATAGTACGGGATAACTTCGGAAATGCATCAGATACGGTTTTCCCATCTGAGAGAATGATCACTCCTTTGTTCGAAGAAAAGCTGAACAAGCGGAATATGACTGTAATGAAACTTACCAATGATGCCAGTTTTACCAACTGGGAAGGAATGGATAGTTACCTGATAGACGATGACCATGGTACTTTCGGACATTCTGCCAACTCTTCTTTACCGGCACCTTTTACCGTTGATTTGGGACAGGTCGCTAAATTAAGCCGTATTGTGATGTTCCAGCGCAAATACAGTGACTCTTATTACAATTGGGGAAATCCTCTGACTTTTACCGTGTATGGTTGCGACAAGAAACCGTCCCAAAGTGGTGATTGGAGCGAATGGACGAAGATCATGGATTGTGAGATCCTCAAACCTTCCGGCTCTCCTTCCGGAACAGTGACGGATGAGGATATAACCGCAGCGGAAGTAGGTAACGAATTTGCCTTTGAACTGACCCAAAGCCCACTACGCTATATCCGTATTGTGATAAACAGTACTTTTGGCGGAACCACTTTTACTCATCCGGCGGATGTTGATTTTTATGGTGAAAGTGCAGAATAATAATTGATTTAAAACAGATGGATTATGAAAAGGATATATAGTTTATTAGCATTTATTCTTTGTGTGTCAGTCTTATCATCGTGTGACGATTTTATGGATGTACACAAAGAATATATTGAAGATGGCGAGATTATTTATGCTCCCAAACCGGATACGATCTCTTTCGTTGCCGGAAAGGAACGGATACTTTTCCATTGCCGGACTTATAATGCACCGAATGTAAAGTCGGTCGATATTTATTGGAATGACGGATTGGATTCGTTGATTATTCCTGTTTCTTTGGGGGCCGGTTACGATAGCCTGAATGTTGTTCTGGATAATATGCCGGAAAAATCATATACATTCAATGTACATACCACGGATCACTTCGGTCATGTATCATTGTCAGTTACAAATTTCGGGAGTTCATACGGTTCTTCTTATCAGTCGACCCTGAACGATCGGAGGATAAAGGCTATTTCCCTGCTTGATACAGGGGGCGTTATAGACTGGTATTCATCTATGGAGGGGCTGGTCCGCAATGAGGTACGTTATACCCGGAAAGATGGGACGGAAGCACTGGCCTGTTTGCCTGCCGGAGAGTATAGCGTTACGTGTCCGGATGTTCAATCCGGAAGTACATTCGAATATCGTTCATTGTATATTCCGGAAGAGGAGGCGATCGATACATTTGCCACTGCCTGGAAAACGTATGAAGAAGCTTTTCCTTTGGAATATAAATTCGACCGGAGTAATTGGACCGTATTGGCTGTTTCCGACGAAACCGCCAGTGACGGAGGTGGAAAAGATGCGATCATGGATGACAAACTGGATACCTGGTGGCATTCCAATTATACGGATGAAGATACACCATTGCCACATTGGGCTGTTATAGATATGGGATCTCCCCAAAAGATGTCGAAGATAGAGATATATCGCCGTTCCGGCACTACCGATACGAAGAGTGTGGAGATATATGTTGGAAATAGTCCGGATGCCGATGCAACAGATTGGGTTCAGGTAGCAACAGGAACATTTGGTAACGGAGATAGTTTGGAATTGCCTGTTCCCGCATCAATAGATACAAACCAGGGCCGTTACATGAAGATCCTCTTGCCGGATAGTAACCGTGAACCTTTTACTAACATTGCAGAAGTGTATATTTATGGCAAGTGATCGTTTTTCATAGTACTAAATTATTTTATTTAAGGATGTATCAATCAGTGACGGTTGGTACATCCTTTCCCGTATAAGTCGTTGTTTTATTTATCTTTCCTTCTTAGCTTTTGTTGTATTTTCTTATTGTATGCTTCTCCCCTGGATACCAGATATTCAAACGTTACCGTATCGCCAATAATTTGAACGTGAAACACAAAGAAAGCTCGGTAATCTCCGATCCTGATCCGATATACATAATCATAGCCGGTAAGTCTTATGCAGTCCGTTATATCATCCAGATCTTTAGCATCGATGACTTCCTGGATCACTTCTTTTACAGACAAAAGTATTTTTCCGGATAATTTCCGGACACTTTTTTCAAAGTCTTTCGAGAAGTCTACATTCATTTGATATCCAATCCTAACCAGTTTTCAAAATCTTTCTTTTCCTGTGGGTTAAGTTTGATTTTCCCCTCTGGTCTTTGTTCCGATAGCATTCGGTACATAGCCGTATCATTATATTCTTCTGCGGTACGATCTAGAAGGCTTTCAATAAGTCTTTTAAGATTAGTACCCTGTTGTGCTGCCATTACGGATAATGATCTAAAGGTATCGTCTTTCAGATCGATTACTTTTCTTTTATTTGTTGGTATTACTGCATCCATCACATTGAATTTTTGGTAAAGATATGGAATATATATGACATATACAATATATACGGTATATATCATATATGTCATAAAAAGCGAAGATTCATTTCTACGAACCTTCGCTTCCATCATTTCTTAAATTATTGATCTTAAAATCCGAAATATTCTTTCGCATTCTTATAACTGATATCCTCTACCATTTTGCCGATGAAAGGTATTTCAGAAACCGGCAGCTCACCGTTTTCCACTTCCTTACCAAGCATATTGCAAAGGATACGGCGGAAATATTCGTGACGCGGATAAGACAGGAAACTGCGTGAATCGGTCAGCATTCCGACAAAACGGCTCAGCAGGCCCAGATCGGACAGCGTGTTCATCTGGTCTTCCATGCCATGGATCTGATCCAGGAACCACCAGCCGGCGCCATACTGCATCTTGCCCGGCAGCGAACCGTCGTTGAAGCTGTAAGCCGTAGTCATCATCACGGCACTGTCTTTCGGGTTCAGGTTGTAGAATATCGTTTTAGCTAATGCTCTTTCTTCTTCCAGGCGGCTGAGGAAACGGACCATCGGTTCTGCCACTTCCAGGTCACCGATAGCGTCGTATCCGGTATCCGGTCCCAGCTTTTTGAACATGCGGGCATTGTTGTTACGTGTCGGACCGATATGGAATTGTTGTGCCCAGTTGCTACGGGCATCCATAACAGCCAGTTCATACAACATGGCAGAACGGAATTTGTCGATCTCTTCGCCGGTCAATGCCTTATTCATTCGGGCTTTCATGAAGATAGCTTCTATCTCGGCATTGGTATAAGGTGTTGCGTAGAATGTACTCAAACCATGATCCGATACGCGGCAACCGACAGATTCAAAGAAGTCATGACGTTTCTGTAAAGCCGCTAACAAGTCTTTGAAAGAAAGGATCGACATGCCGGAAGCAGCTTCCAGCTTGGTCAGGTATTCATTGTAAGCAGCTACATTTTCGATAGCCATCGCCTTGTCCGGACGCCAGGTAGGAAGAACTTTCGTCTTCAACGAAGTGTTACGGATCGCTTTATGGTATTCCAGTGAATCGACCGGATCGTCAGTCGTACAAACAACTTCCACATTCATGCGTTCCATGATGGCCTGCGCACGAAATTCCGGGGTTTGCAGTTTGGCGGTACATTCGTCGTATATTTCACGTGCAGTTGAAGGATTCAACACCTTGTCGACACCGAATATGCGGCTCAGTTCCAGGTGAGTCCAGTGGTAAAGCGGGTTGCGCATAGCATGTTGTAAGGTATCCGCCCATTTCTGGAATTTCTCGAATGCCGGTTTGTCGCCGGTAATATATTCTTCGGGAACACCGTTTGCACGCATGGCACGCCATTTGTAATGGTCTCCGCCCAACCAAATCTCTGTCAGGTCGGCAAACTGGTAGTTGTCGGCTATCTGCTGCGGGATCAGGTGACAATGATAGTCAATGATCGGCATCTTCGCTGCATGTTCGTGATACAGTTTTTGAGCTGTCTCCGTCTGTAGCAGGAAATCTGAATTAAGAAAAGGCTTCATATATCAACGGTATTTTTTGATGATGCTTAATGCGTTGCTGCAAAGAGCAGTGATGGCATTCCAGTCTTTGGCTGCAATGGCTTCTTTAGGGAACAGGTTGGAACCCATTCCTACACAAGTAACGCCAGCCTTGAACCAGGCTGACAAGTTCTCTTCTGTCGGTTCGACCGCTCCTGTAGCCATAATCATAGACCATGGCATCGGTGCTTTGATATTCTTGACAAAAGAAGGACCACCCACATTCCCGGCCGGGAATACTTTACACAAATCACATCCCACTTCTTGCGCAAAGCCTATTTCCGAAACAGATCCGCATCCCGGTGTGTAAGGAACCAGGCGGCGGTTGCATACCTTCGCAATTTCCGGATTGAACAACGGGCCGACTACGAAGTTGGCACCCAGTTGCAGGAACAGGGCAGCCGTAGCCGGGTCGACGATAGAACCGATGCCTAAAACCATTTCAGGACATTCTACCGCAGCATATTTTACCAGTTCGGCAAATACTTCATGAGCGAAGTCTCCGCGATTGGTAAATTCAAATGCACGTACCCCACCATCATAACAAGCCTTTAATACTTGTTTAGCAGTTTCTATATCTTTATTATAATAAACAGGTACCATTCCGGTGCTGATCATCGCATCCAATACCTGCATTTTACTAAATCTAGCCATTGTAAATAATTATTTAATGTGATCAATGTGCCAATGTGCCAATTAAAGTTACTAATGGATTTTTCCATTGGCATATTGGCACATTTTTTCATTGGCTTATTATTTTCTCATCTCGACACTCTTCCCGATCCGTCGCCTTCCATCAGTTTTTCCACTTCGTCGACAGTTACCTGGTTGAAGTCACCGTAGATGGTGTGCTTCAGGCAGGAAGCAGCGACAGCGAAGTCGAGTGCTTTCTGGTCATCAGTAGTATAAGTCAGCAAACCGTAGATCAGGCCCCCCATGAAAGAGTCGCCGCCACCAACGCGGTCAACGATATGGGTAATATCGTAACGGCGTGACTGATATAATTTACCGTCGGCATACAGAACGCCGCCCCATGTATTATGATTGGCGTTGATAGAACCACGCAAAGTGATGATTACTTTCTTTGCACGCGGGAATTTTTCCATCAACTGTGTGCAAACCGATTCGAATTCAGCCGCATTTACCTGGCCTTCAGTCTGTGCAACGTCGAAGCCCTCCGGTTTGATACCGAATACTTTCTCTGCATCTTCTTCATTTCCCAGAATCACATCGCAACCGGCAACCAGTTCAGGCATTACTTCAGAAGCCTTTTTACCGTATTTCCAGAGGTTTTTACGATAATTCAGGTCGCAGGATACAGGTACACCCAGTTTATTGGCAGCCTGGATAGCTTCCAGACAAGCGTCGGCAGCACCTTGTGAGATAGCCGGAGTGATACCGGTCCAGTGGAACCAGGAGGCATCTTTCAACACTTCTTCCCAGTTGATCATTCCAGCTTCTATTTCAGCAATAGAAGAATGGGCACGGTCGTAAACAACTTTGCTGGCACGGGCTACGGCTCCTGTTTCCAGGAAGTAGATACCCAGGCGGTCGCCTCCGTAAACGATGTGGGAGGTTCCGACACCATATTTACGTAAATCCATAACACAGGCACGAGCAATATCATTTTTCGGCAAACGGGTTACGAACTCTGTGTCGATCCCATAATTTGCTAGCGATACGGCAACGTTAGCTTCGCCACCTCCGAAGGTAGCATTCAATTGATTTGTCTGATTGAAACGGAGATAATCTGGTGTGGCCAGTCTGAGCATTATCTCTCCAAAGGTGATTACTTTTTTATCCATGGCATAAACTTTTATATTCCAGTGCAAAAGTAGTAGTTTATATTTAATTTCCTAACATGTGTGTGCGAAAACATTTGTACAAAATGGAATTAAAACGAACATATTTTGTTTCTATTGTCAATCACCGATCTATTTCAGAAGTCAGCAATGATATTTGCAAATGGTTGTATCCAGCATTGAGTACTGTTTTCTTTTCATGTTCGATCCATATAGAAAGGGGTTTTATGGCAAAGTCGCGGGCCATTGGGTCCTGTAATTCTTCTTGTTCTGGTAAACAAGACTGATATTCTTTTCCGGGATCGGTGATTTCGTCTATCCGTAACGAAGCGATCTCATCGGGGGATAAGCAAACTTTCTTTTCCCATTTTTTACCGGTAAAGGTTTCCTGTACAAGACCATTGGTGTTTGTATATGTGATTATAAGTTTGCGTGCAGATAGTGTATGTACGGCAACATGGTAAATAATACAAAACGGCTCTTTCTCTCTTTTTTCTTTGCTGGTCCAAAACACCAGCAAAGATAGGGCTAATGCCATTAAAAGTAATGTGTATATTTTATTCATAACAATTCTTTATGCAAAAGACTGCATATAATTTTGAAAGGCTGTAGTTGTTTTACTTGTAAAGATTCAGCTGTTGGCTTGTATTTTACAATTTCATACAAGGAGAAAAAATATCGGATGTTCTGTTATATCCTTGTATCTTCATCAGAATATGGAGATTTGTTTATATATTTGTTTCATTCTTAAATTAAGATATATAACATGGAAACTGAAAATGTAAAGGATAGTAGAGTTCATCAGGGTGCTAATGTCGGTAAGATACGCCGATATGAAGGTATGAAACAGATAACGTTAGCTAATGAATTGGGTGTTAGCCAGCAGTTCGTCTCCCAGTTGGAACAACAAAAAGTAATAGGAAAAGATTATATGGAAAAAATTGCGTCTATCCTGAAAGTGGCACCCGAAGTTATTGAAAATATGGAAGAGACGCCGATTTCTGTAGTTATTGAGAATAATAATTTTGAGAATGGAAGCAATAATAGTGGAATAGGTTATGTTAATGAGAATGAGGTGAATGATAATAGGATAATTCATCCCGTTGAAAAAATTATCGAACTGACCAAAGAAAATGCATCCCTATATGAACGTATGATGGCAAATGAAAAAGAAAAGGTTGCCTTACTTGAAAAGCTATTGAACGAAAAGAAATAATAGCCTATGTTTTTCAGTGATTAGGAAGAGAAAAGTAAGGAAGCAAAGATGCTATCGAAAAATCTCGTTTAAAACGGACTTCAAGTTCATTTAAAACGGGTAAAATCTCGTTTAAAACGAACCTTAACCCCGTTTAAAACGAAATTTGGCTCGTTTTAAACGAGAATTCCCCCTTATTTTGAATTGATCCAAGTCAGTTTATGCCAGATACTTTCCAACGGACCTTGTTTATGTCCTTTCAACCACCATTTACAGAAACTTACCTGCAACAGGAACAGGATGAAACCGATCAGCAGGCTGACGGTATATCCGCAATAAGGAGCCAGGTATAAACCGAACGGGAAATAGATGATTGCTCCCATTATGGATTGGGAGATATAGTTTGTCAAGCTCATCTTTCCGTAGAAACGTAATGAGGTAGTCAGCTTCTTGAATGATTCTTTCTGATATAATAAAACGAAAGAGGCAACCAGTACAACTGTGAAGGCAAACTTTTGCCACATATCCAGAATTACACCTACCGTATTTTTAGTCATTGCTACATCGCCGTTATCGTATAACATGACCTTCAACTGGTAGAGCGGACCGAATACAATCGCAGAAATGATCAGGGCTTTTACCCAGAAGCGGGTATTCGTGTCGGAAGTAACAAATAATTGCTTTCTGCCGATAAGCAATCCGAGCATGAACAGGCCGGCTGTTTGCAGGAAGCGACCGGCACCGATTGCCCAGAACAGGCTGGCCTTTTGTCCGAGTGTCACGTTGCCGAGAATGAATTTCCAGAAATCACCTTCTTTAGTGTAAGCGGCTACTTCGCCGTACATCTCTCCGACGCCCAGATTCGGTAACGTATATTCAGGATTGAACAGGCTGGCAACATAATGGAACCATTCGACAGGCTGCAATAAAAGAATGATTGCCGTGATAAGGACCGCTTTATCACTCCATTTACGTACCAGAAAAAGGAATATTCCCACTACGCAGAACAACAGTAACACATCACCTGCCGGGAAGAAGGCGGCATTCAATGTGGCAAAACCTACCAGCAGAAGCAATCGCCAGAGGAAACGGTAACCGAAGTCTTTCCCTTTTTTCTGTTGGTTGGTATATTGGATATAAAATGTAAAGCCGAATAATAAAGCAAAAATAGCGTATGCTTTTCCGGCGAACAGCGAGAAGGTGACGCTGAAGACGCCTTCATTCAGAATGTTCAGCCATTCCGGTTGGCTAGCCGCATCCGGATATACCGGAAAGATAAAATGTTCCAGGTTATGAACCAGAATAATTGCCAGAACGGCAAAGCCTCGTAAAGCATCTACCACCTCGATACGGGGGATTTTGGAAGTTGGAGTTTGTTGCATGTCGATTATTTTTTTTTGTTTAATAAATTCTTTACCAATTTGTTTGCCGGCTTTTCAAAATAATAATATGACAGCAGGCTTAGTCCGGTCACGATAATTAATATGACGGGTATCCCCAGTTGATACGGGATATGGAGATCGTAGCTACGGATTATCCAGTTATATCCTTCTATTATGAAGAGATGTATCAGGTAAAAACTGAAACTGATTTCACCTCCAATGACAAGATATTTATTGGATAAAAGACGTGATATATATCCTTTCTGATGTGCAAAAACATACAGCAACAGACTGATAGGCAACCAGTAATAACAGGAATAACGAAATACTTTGGGAATATATTCTCCCGCCGGCAGATAAAAAAGAAGGAAAAGCAGGACAACCGCTGTTTCGTAGACCGAGGCCTGTTTATAAGTCCATTCTTTCTGTTTGAATTTATCATACAGGTGGAACAATAGCATTCCGATCAGAAAATCCGGTAAACGGGTAAGCGGATTTACATACCATATCGCTTTTATATCTTGATCCATTGTGAAATACATAGCTATTGGGATCGCTATAACCAGAACTCCGGCAAGGTAAAGAATCCGGTTCTTTTTGCCCAGGCATCCGATAATAAAAGGAAACAGGAAATAAAATAATTGTTCGCATCCCAAACTCCATGACGGGCTGTTGAATGAAAAGAAATAATCGGCAGCAGGTATAAACGGTTGGAGAAGAAACAGATTGGCAACAAAATGTTTGATCCAGTCAATAAGATCACTCGATATATATCCACCCACACAAACCGATATGCCAAGTGTCAATAAATGAAGCGGATAGATGCGTGCGATACGAGCCACCCAAAATTCCCGCAAGGTAGACTTTTGTTCAAGAAGCCTGTCGCGATAGGTATAAGCGATAATGAATCCGCTAAGAATAAAAAAGAAGTTTACACCCACAAATCCTTCTTTATAGAACAAATGGTCGAAATAGGGATCGATAGTGTAAAGATGTGCTCCGAAAACCATTAATGCAAATAAAAAACGGAGCGATGTCAATGGGCTTATCATGGTAAAAGTCTGTTATTTGCTGCAAAGGTAACGAATTAAAGTAAAATCTTTTTTCACATAGATCAAAATCGGAGGGAAGAATGTAACTTCTCATTTCTCAACCGGCTCAGATTTTGTTGTGTCATACCCAAGAAAGAAGCGATATGTCCGAGGTTTGCTCTCGAAAGCAGGTCGGGTTGTTCATCGATCAACTTCTCATATCGCTCTTTGGCGGTAAGGTAGAGGCGGTCAATATGAATCTGGTCTATTTGTAATAAACATTCTTGGTGGATTACACGTGACCAGTTAGCTATTTCGATATTCTTCTGATACAAGGCATTGAGTTCGTTGATAGGTATGGAATAGAATAGGGAGTCTTCCAATATCTCTACATATTCATATCCGGGTTTGTTGTGGTATAGGTCTTTCATGGCAAAGGTTATATCCCCTTCCCTGGAAAACCATATGGTGACTTCTTTTCCGTTGAGGATGCAATATGACCGGCAGAATCCTTTTTCTATGAAATAGACATGGCGATCCAATACTCCTCCTTTAATCAATAAATGCTTTTTAGGTAAAAACAACGGAGTAAAATGCCCGGTCAGTTCAGCTATTGATTCGTCCGATACCGGGTAAAACTTTCTGATGCTGTTGATTATATTATTATATCCTTGATCCATTGGTCTAAATTTTGTGTAAAAATAGCAATATATCTTGTTGGTTTGACATTTGATACTTTTTTTGAAACGTGAACTGGTTTACAGTAGTGATGCTATTATCATATTGCCACAACAAATCATTGATATAATAGGGTAAATGTTGTTTGTCAAAATGTCAAATTAACCTTGTTGCCAGTGTGCTGTATGTGTCCTTGTTCAGGTGTGTTCTTTTTTATTGCTCTTATGAGCGATATTTGTATATCTTTATGTCGGATTTTGCTCGTTACGCTTGTTTTTTTGTTCGCATTGTGCTGATATTGCTGGATATTGATATTGAATATGAACTATCTGTGTGAATGTGCTATTTGAATCTGATGCAATATTTGTCTCCGTCTGGAAAAATAACCTGTTGTAAAACATGTGTTTTGAGGGTAAAAAGACTCTGAAAAGAGGTCTCTTCGACCTAATTTAACAAAAATTTTCTTTTAAATAAATCCCCAATTCATTTAAAATGAAAAAAATCTCGTTTTAAACGAACTTGCAATTTATTTAAAACGGTGATTTGAATTTGGCTCTGATGAATTAAATGTTAAATATTGTATAGCAGGTTCCTCTGTTTTGGTTGTCTTGCGTAATATTGCTGATATGAAAATGTTTATAAATGAATCAATTTGATAGATTATTGATGTTAAATGCATCAAATTGAAAAAGTGGGTATGGGGATTCATTTATTATATACTTGTCGTAATATATCCCGAATGATGACTGACGTCTACTAGTCAATCTATATTATTTTTTGAAATTACCATAGGGTAATTTTAATGTGATTTCAAACCGCTACTTTTGTCCCGGGAATTTAAAAATCAAGTTATGAAACAATTTATTTTTCTGTTTTTGGCAATTATGCTGGAAGTGGTAGGTACAAGTGGTCTGAAAGCATCCGAGCAGTTTTCGAAGCTGCTTCCTTCGGTAATTACAGTTGTGGCATATGTCTGTGCCTTTTATTTTCTGGGATTGACATTGAAGACACTTCCTGTCGGCATTGCTTATGCTATCTGGTCGGGAGTGGGTATCGTCTTAATATCCGTTATTGGTCTGATATTTTTTAAGCAGTCGCTGGATTTACCTGCAATCCTGGGATTAGGATTGATCATTGCAGGTGTTATTGTTATTAATATTTTCTCAAAAACCGTATCGCATTAAAGTGAAATAGAAAATATGTAACCGTTAATTATGTTTGAAATTTATATGTTGTGAATTTTTAGAAGGAAGAGTGATCTTATCTGGTGTAACCTATTGACCTATGCGAAGAAACCTTGATTATCTCTGTTTATATGAATTAGTGTGATGGTTGTAAGATGATTTAAGTTCTGAAAGAACTCTGTTTTTTCTTCGCAAATATATTGAAATATTTATTTAATCGTGATATAATTATGTAAAAATATCATATTCTAATTCAATTTTAACAAACAAAGCTGATGTGTGCGTAAAAATCACTATAAAAGAGTTAGAAATTTCATACTACATCTTACTATTTTTTACTCAATGAAATAAAAACCAGTTTTTGAATGGAAATATGAGAATGGGGTGACAGAGTTCTTTCAGAACTTATATAAATAATGACAAGCAAATGACTATGAAAAGTGCGCCCAGTTCTATTGTCTGAGAGTGAATGTTTCTACTTACCTGTAAGACTGCCGCCCTTTTTATAAAAGATGTATTCTTTAAATTATAACTTTATGCTGAAAAAAACTAAGTTAGTAAGTCTAATTTTGCTATCGGGAGCCTTAGCAGTTCCTGTTGGTGCTTTTGCTGAGATTGCACCTGAAAAGCAAAGTGTTAGCGTTTCCCAGCAAAGCGGGAAAGTTAGTGGTGTGGTAGAAGATGCCTTAGGTCCTATTACCGGAGCTACTGTACTAGTGAAAGGAACTACAAATGGAAATGTTACCGATATGGATGGTAACTTTACATTGGAAAATGTGAAAAAGGGTGATGTCATTCAGATCTCCTACATTGGATTTGTTACGCAGGAAATCACCTACACGGGACAAACAGCCTTGAAGATTGTACTGAAAGAAGATTCCAAAGCCTTGGATGAAGTGGTGGTGGTTGGTTATGCTACTGTGAAAAAAGCCAATTTGACCGGTGCCGTGTCTGCAATAGATAGTAAGGTCCTCGAAGATCGTCCTATCGTCAATCTGGGACAAGGTTTGCAGGGGGCCATTCCTAACTTGAATGTGACGACCAGTGGCCGCCCGGGTACAGGTTCTTCTTTCAACATTCGTGGTACGACGGCCTTAAGCGGTAGTAGTCCGTTGGTATTGGTAGATGGTGTGGAGATGGATCCAAACTTGATTAATCCTCAGGACGTAAAATCAGTATCTGTATTGAAGGATGCCGCTTCTGCTGCTATTTACGGTACACGTGCTGCTTACGGTGTTGTACTTATCACGACTAAAGGGGGACGGAAAGATCAGCCGACGCAGGTTTCTTTTGATGCATCCGTTTCTTTTAACGGTCCGACTACCCGTCCTACTTATATGAATTCTATGGAATGGGTGAACTGGATGAATACGGCAGAATATAACACCTCCGGGCGTGAGCTTTATTCGCAGTTTGATGCTGAATTTATGGAGCATGTCCAAGCGTACTATAACGATCCTGTTAATAATTCTCCTGTTTATATCTCTTCAAATCCTAATTTAAGTAAGAACGGTACCAAATATACGTATAGTGGTAACACTAACTGGATGGAAGAGTTGTATAAGAAAAGTTATCCGGTGCAGAATTATGGCGTGAATATCAGTGGCGGTACTAAGAAAGCCACTTATTATACTTCTTTGGGGTATTTGAACCAGGGTTCTTTGTTGAAGTTTGGTAATGAGGAATTCAAGAAGTTTAATATCATGAATAATATTAATTATGATGTTAATAACTGGTTGCACTTATCGATGAAGACAACTTATAACCGTACGAACCTGTCCGGTTTGAATCAGGATAACGTTCATGGCGACAACTTTATGGGAGGTGATACTCGTCCGATCATGCCGGTTAAGCATCCGGACGGCAATTGGTCTGGCCAGGGTGATTTTACCAATTTCCCGGCTATCCTTTCGAATGGTGGTCGTAAGACAGACAAGAATGACTTCTGGAATACTGTTGCACTGAAGTTAACGCCGATAGAAGGTATGACTGTTAATATGGATTATACATTCAATTATTATGCTGAGCATAATAAATTTCATATGAAATCATTTAACGAATACGGTGCGGACGGACAATTCCTTCAGACATTCGCCTGGACAAACCCGAACTCTGTTGCCGAATCACAAAAGAATGATACATATAATGCATTTAATTTCTTTGGGGATTATGAAAAGACATTGGATCAGCATTATTTTAAAGTGATGCTCGGTTTTAATCAGGAGAGTAAACATACACGCAGCTTTAGTGCCAGTCGTGAAAGTTTGATTGCGAATGATATACCTTCGATGAATGCTGCTACCGGAGAAAAATATGTTAGTAATGGTGAGGATTCCTGGGCTACCCGTAGCGGTTTCTTCCGTGTGAACTATGCATTTGCCGATCGTTATTTGATCGAATTTAACGGGCGTTACGACCTTTCTTCCAAATTTCCGAAACATGACCGTTCCGCTTTTAATCCCTCTTTTTCTGTGGGATGGAAATTGTCAGAAGAAGCCTGGTTTAAAAGCATGACAAATAGTTTCTTTGATGAATTGAAGTTAAGAGGTTCTTACGGTAGTCTGGGTAACCAGGCATTGGATAACGGTTGGTATGCTTACTTATCCAATTATGGAACCGGTCAGATCGGTTGGATTATGGGAAGTAACCAGCCGCAGGCTGTTGCACCGGGTGGTCTGGTGAGCCAGTCCATCACTTGGGAAACTGTTACTCAATGGAATATCGGTCTTGACTTCAACTTGCTGAACAGCCGTTTGAAGGGGGCATTCGACTATTACCAGAGACGTACGTCTGATATTCTTTCTGCAGGTAAAATCTTACCGGGAGTTTTAGGTGCTAACGAGCCTCTGGAAAATGCGGCAGAGTCACTGACGAAAGGTTGGGAATTCGAAATAAGTTGGAATGATCAGTTGCCTAATGGTTTACATTATAACATCGGTTTTAACTTATCTGATTATCAGAGTGAAGTGACAAAGTTTGACAATATAGAACGAAGCCTGAGCAATTCTTATGTAGGTCAGAAACAAGGTGAAATTTGGGGATATGAAACAGCGGGATTATTCCAGAGTCCGGAGGAAGTAGCTGGTGCACCCACTCAGGATAAAGTATCCGGTGGTATTCAGTTGATACCGGGTGATATTCGTTTTGCTGATCTGGATGGTAATGGAGTTATCGATTGGGGTGACAACACCGTTGATAATCCGGGTGATAAAAAGATAATCGGTAACTCGACTCCACGTTTCCATTATGGTATTAATCTGGGAGCAGACTGGAAAGGCGTAGACTTCTCCGTATTCTTCCAGGGGGTGGCTAAACGCGACATTATGATGCCGGGACTGCCTTTCCGTAATGGTTATTCCAGCGAATGGAATGTTCCTTCCGGTTATAATACGGATTATTGGTCAAAAGACAATACAGGTGCTTTGTTCCCTGTTCCTCGCTTTAACGGCGGTTCGGCTATGGGACAGAACCAGACTCGTTATTTGTTGAACGCTGCTTATTGCCGTTTGAAATCATTGAGTGTGGGCTATACGTTGCCGAAAGAATTTACATCTAAGTTTTCTATTGAAAAATTACGTGTTTATTTTACAGGAGAAAATCTCTTTACAATTTCAAATACTCCTGAAGGATTCGATCCGGAATTGGATGACCCCTATAAGTATCCGATGCAACGCGCTTGCTCTTTCGGTTTAAATCTAACTTTCTAAAAATAAAGGATTATGAAACAAAAAATATTATATATAGGTGTGGCTGCCGTACTCTCATTAACGGCATGTAACGACTCATTTTTGGAACGCTCTCCACAGAGTATCAATGATAAAACATTCTGGAATACACCGAGTGATCTGGAAGCTTATGTGAACAATTTTTATGGTTGGCTACCTAGTGGCGTGACTTCTATTGCCGACGGGGAAAGTGACGATCAGGTGCCTAACGGTATCGCGCAGTATTTTTGGGGACAGTTTACTACACCTACACCAGAAGCATCTTCCTGGTGTAACTGGAGTAAAGGGGCATGGAGTCCGATTCGCCTGACCAATTATTTTATGACACATTATCAGACAGTGGTCGGTTCGGAAGCGGATATAAATAAATATGTAGGTGAAAATCGTTTTTTCAGGGCTTTCCAGTATGCCGGATTAATGAGAACTTTTGGTGATCTTCCCTGGATTGACAAAGAACTGGGTACTGATTCTCCGGAATTATATGATCCGAAACTTAAACGTTATGAGATAATGGATAAAATCATAGAAGACTTTGATTTTGCCATTCAGTGGTTACCCGAAAAACCGGCAGCCGGACGTATCGGAAAAGATGTGGCCCGTCATTTGAAAGCCAGAACTTGTTTGCATGAAGCTACTTATTACAGATACCACACCGAACTGGGGTGGCAGGACAAGGCTGAACGTCTTTTGAAGATGGCGGTCGACGAAACCGATGCGATAATAAATAGTGGCCGGTATGAAATTTATAATACGGGAAAACCTGAAAAAGATTATTATGAAATGTTCGTCATGGAAGATAAGACTAATCTTAAGGAAGCGATTCTTTCGGTAACTTTTTTGGATGGGAAGAGAAAACATGGTATGAGCCGTACTTTATGGGAAGCTAATACCGGTTTTTCCAAAAATTTCGTAGAAGGCTATTTGTGTAAGGATGGAAAGCCTATCTCTTTAAGTACCTATTATAAAGGAGATGAAAATATGCGTAACGAAACGACTGATCGGGATCCCCGATTGAAACAGACTATTCTTTCCTGGGATTTTCCGACTCGTGTTACTTTGTCGACAAATGACAGTACGTTTATAGAAGAGGAATCTAAGTTTATCGACCAGTATTGCTATACTGGCTATAAGTCGATCAAATATTTTATTCCGACCGATAAAGCATTTGAAGCGAATAATAATACGTATGATGGAATAGCTTATCGCTATGCCGAAACTTTGTTGATAAATGCTGAGGCAAAAGCTGAATTAGGTACAATCTCACAGGCGGATCTCGATAAAACGATCAATGTGCTGCGTGACCGTGTTGGTATGCCTCATTTGACAATTAACGTTGGTTTTACCGATCCGAACTGGACAAAGTGGGGATATGACCTTTCACCGTTATTGCAGGAAATCCGTCGTGAACGACGTGTCGAACTTGCTGGTGAAGGATTCCGCTGGGATGACCTGATGCGTTGGAAAGCCGGAAAGATATGCGATAATGTAAAAACGTATGTGGGTAAGCGCCAACCGGAAAAAGGTGGTAAATATGCGATTGTATATCCTAATTATACGAATGAGGATTATTCTTATGAAGCCGGAAAGAGCCGTACATGGGATGATCGTTTATATTTGCGTCCGATTCCTACGGCAGAACTTCAACGAAATCCTGGTTTGCTTCCTCAGAATCCGGGATGGGATAAATAATAGTAAAAGGGGCTGTGTCATGCAGCCCCTTTTTGTCTCTTTTAAATCATGAAAATACTATGAATGCAAGTAATATATTAATTGTTGGCCTTTGTGTCTGCACATTCTTGTCTTGCAAGGAAGTGGCCCCGCCTGCTCCCGTCTTGCCTGTTCCGACTCCGGAACAAGTTGCCTGGCAGAAAATGGAAAACTATGCTTTTGTACATTTCGGACTGAATACGTTCAACGATCTGGAATGGGGATATGGGAATACGCCTGCCGGAACATTCAATCCGACTGACCTGGATTGCGAACAGTGGGTGCGTGTCATTAAGGCGGCCGGACTGAAAGGGGTGATACTGACTGCCAAACATCATGACGGCTTCTGTCTGTGGCCTACAAAAACGATCGATTATAATATTTCAAATTCTCCCTATAAAGACGGAAAGGGTGATATGGTCCGTGAACTGTCGGATGCCTGTAAGAAATACGGACTGAAATTCGGCCTTTATCTCTCTCCCTGGGATCGTCATAATGCCGAGTATGGACGGGAAGGTTATCAAAAAACTTATCATGAACAGATTAACGAACTGACCTCTAATTACGGTCCGCTGTTCGAATTCTGGTTCGACGGGGCGAATGGCGGAAACGGGTGGTACGGCGGTACCGACGAAAGCCGTTCTATTAACCCGAAAGAATATTACGGCTATGAGACGGCCCGCGAAATGATTAAATCCAAGCATCCGGGTGCCATGATCTTTGGTGGAACCGTTCCGGATATCCGCTGGATCGGTAATGAGTCGGGCTGGGCGGGCGAAACGAACTGGGCTCCTTATTCATACGATAAAGAAGAACATTACAGTCAGGCCCAGTGGGGAATGAAAGACGGTGATAAATGGCTGCCGGGAGAATGCGATGTCTCTATCCGTCCGGGATGGTTTTATCATCATCGCGAAGACCATCAGGTCCGTACCGTTCCTAACCTGGTGGATCTTTATTATCGCAGTGTCGGTCATAATGCCAATTTTCTGTTGAATTTCCCGGTAGCTTTGAGCGGACAGATTCATCCGGTCGATTCGGCACGTGCTGTCGACTGGTATCACACCATCACGGCAGACTTGAAAGATAATTTACTGAAAGATATCAAACCGAAAGCCAGTGAAACCCGTGGTGGAACGTATAATGCAGGCAATGTAACAGATGGTAACTGGGATTCCTATTGGGCTACCTCTGATGGCGTGACAACCGGGACATTGACATTCCCGTTACCTGCCGGAACTTCTCTGAACCGTGTGCTGATACAGGAATATATCCCGTTGGGGCAACGTGTCTGTGCTTTTATGTTGGAAGTAGAGAAAGACGGGAAATGGATGCCTGTTGAAACTGCCGATACGCTTTCGACGATCGGGTATAAACGTATCGTTCGTTTTAAAACAACTCCGGCGGATGTCCTCCGTATAAGTTTTACAGAATCGAAAGGTCCGTTGTGTATCAATAATGTGGAGGCTTTCCTGGCCCCTCCGTTGTTGGAACAGCCCTATATTATGCGTAATGCCAAAAACGAAGTACGCATCGGAACAGAAAGTGAAGGTGCCGATATTTATTATACGACGGATGGAACGGAACCGACTGCCCAATCAATAAAATATGAAGCTCCGTTCATATTGGATACAAAAGCTATGATAAAAACTGTCACTTATGATCCCCAATCGGGTAAAACAGGACCTGTCGGCATGCGGTATTTTGATCTGCCTGCTACAGCTTATAAAGTCCTAAGCCCAATGGATGACCGTACGGCCCAGATTTTCGATGGGAACGGCTATTCGACTTATTATCTGCCGGAAAATAAAAAAGAACTGGTGATCGAACTGGCGGAGCCACATACGATCAAGGGTTTTGTTTATACTCCGAATCAGGGACGTGATACGAATGGTCATATTTCCGATTATCAATTGTTGATAGATGGTAAAGTGGTCGCTTCCGGTGAATTCTCGAATATCAAAAACAATCCTATTGAACAGGAAATACATTTTGCACCAGTAAAAGGACAAAAACTGGTTTTTAAGGCAACACGAATAGTGGATAATGCTAAACGTGTTGGAATTGCTGAATTTTCTGTGCTTACAGAAGATTGAGATATTCAACATAATTGATGGTGACAGCAAGGGCCTGTGAAGGTCTTTGCTGTCTTTAATAGAGAGTGTAATAACACATTTGTATAATTTAATAATAAAGAGAAATGAAAAAGAGAGTATTAAAAGTCGTAGCCGTTTTGGCGGTAGCTTTAATGGCAGTGTGGAATGTAGGGCTGAATGAGACAAAGATCTTGTTTGGAAATCTTTTTAACTTGGAATCAATGGCTAAGATGGAAACTATTTGTCTAGGTGAAGGTAGTAGAAATACTGGGACTTGTAAAAAGAATATTCCTGAAGATGGTGGTTCTTCTTGTGTTAAACCTGGTTATTGGGATAGTGAAAATTGTTTTAGTACAGCTGCTTATGAATTTCCAGATTGATATTTAATTAATATGAGGGTATTTGAAGTCATTGTTTGTGAACTAAGAGTCTTGTTATAAAAAAAAGATTTTGTATGCCCTCAAATATTTTTATTGGAATGATATTTATATTACAAAATTATATGAGAAAAATCTTTTGTTTTTTTATTAGTTTACTTCTTTTTTCTTGTGCTGAAAAAAGTGTGAAAAATAAATATTATGGAAAGTTTGACAATAATTGTTCAATACAAATTTTAGGTAAGAAAGATATTATAATAGATGAAAACTTTTCCCCAACATCAATGTATATACAATATATTGATCATACAAATGAATTATCAATATATAATGCTCATGATAATTCTGTATATTTCTTTGATTATGATCAAGGTATAATGAGTCGAAAAAAACAATTTAGTTTGGAAGGAAGTAAAGGAGTAGGTTTGATTCAAGGATATGATTATGTAAATGAGGATAGTCTGTTTGTCTATAATGTCAATACAGAATTTGTTTGTTTGTTAAATTCACACTTGGAGATTATATGGAAAAGGCGTTTGAATATAGATGAATTACAAAGTATGGATTTTATTCCATCTTTTCCTTATCTTCAGACAAATAGCCCCATGAAATATATAAGTCATAAATTAGTATTTGGAGGTATGGGAACTGCAGAGACGACGGCAGAAACCTCTACGAACCGTCCGGTTACTACAATATATGATTTTCAGGAAGATTCTGTGAAATTTGCTAATAACTATCCGGAGCAGTATCAAAAATATAATTGGGGAGGAGGCTTTTATAGAATGCCTTATTTTGATGTGAATGAAGAGGAAAATAATATGATTATTAGTTTTCCTCAGGATCATTATTTGTATGTATATTCATTGCAAAATAATATGCAGAGTAAATATTACGCTGGTAGTAATTTGATAAAAGAAATAAAAGCATATGATGAGAAAAAAGATTTGAGAACAAATAATAATGAAGATCGAGTACGAGATTGGTTTTTTTCTATTCCTACTTATAGAAGTATATTGTATGATAAATATAGAAATCTTTATTATAGGTTTGCATGTTTGCCAAAGACTGAGAAACTGCGAAAATTTGTATCCGGAACTCAGCCTGTTATTGTGATTGTTTTAGATAAAGACTTTAATTATTTAGGTGAAGGTATGTTACCCGACGATATTGATATGCGTTACACAAATAGTTTTGTGACAAAGGATGGCTTAAATATACAAGTCGTTAATGATAATGAAGATTTAATGACATTTTATCAATTTAAAATTGAAATCAATGAATAAAGCTATAATTTATATTTTAGGATTTTTACTACTTGCAGCTTGTCAACCTCGGAGTTTTGAGCAAGCTGTAAAAAGGAGTTTTGATAATTATCTTGATTCAACTACAGTGAACTGTCAGTATATCATGTTGATACCTAATTCTGGTTGTACAGGCTGTATTTCAGATGCAGAGTATTTTTTTAAAGAGTATAATGATAAAAATGAAATATTGTTCATATTTACTCATGTAATATCTAATAAAGATTTACGTATCCGTTTGGGTAAAGAAAATGTACGACGGGAGAATGTATTGATAGATAAGGATGATAATTTTTATTTTGAAGAATATCAGGAGTCAATCTATCCCATAGTGGCGGTAATAAAGAACAAAAAAGTTGTTGCACTAAAAGATCATACCTTTTTGCGAGAGAAATATCCTCCCAAAGAATAATCTATAGGCTGTGAATATGAAATGTTGTTTGTTCTTCTTTTTTTGTTATTTGTTCTATTCTTGTTTGAGTTTTGAAGACAAGCAATTGGAGTATGCATTAAATTTTGCTGGGGATAATCGAAATGAGTTGGAGAAAGTATTGGAGCACTATGCTTCGGATCCAGAGAAACTGGAATCCGCTCGGTTTCTGATTCGGAATATGCCTCGCTATTATGGATATGAAGGATGGAGGCTGGATTCTATCCAAAAAGTCTTAGCTGTTGCTGAACAAGAACAGTTTGTTACTGATTCTGCTATTAGTAAATGGACAAAAGTTTCTCCTTATTTATTACCGAAGGTATATGATGCTCATGTTATTACGGCAGATTACCTGATAGAGAATATAGATTTGTCTTTTAAGGTTTGGAAAGGTAGCCTTTGGAACAGAAATCTATCGTTCGATGATTTCTGTGAATTGATATTGCCATATCGGATAGGCGACGAGCCGTTAAGCCGTTGGCGAACGAATTATTTCAAAAAATATATATCTTGCCTTGACTCTTTGAAGGGTTGTGTGAATCCACTAGTTGTTTGTAATGTGTTGGCGAAAGAATTAAGCGAGAAAGAGTTTTTTTATTTGACCGATTTCGATATGCCTCGGCTGAGTGCTAAGTTTTTATTTAATCATAGGGTTGGATATTGTCGTGAGATGTGTGATGTCGCTATCTATGCAATGAGGGCATGTGGTATTCCGGTTGCGACTGATATGTTTGTTTGTTCACCGGAGTATCAAGGAAGTCACCAATGGACTGTGGTTAGGGATTCGACCGGCTATTTTTATCCTTTTTGGATAACCTGGTATGAGATCGCCGGGAATATGAAAGACGATGGTCGGAAAAAAGGGAAGGTATATCGTGAGTGTTTCGGAATGCAGCAGGAACCGATTTCCGGCATAACTAATTATGAAAATCTTCCGGTGCTGTTTAAAAATCGTTTTATTAAAGATGTAACTGATAATTATATTGGTAAAAATGAGCTTACAATAAATGTTGATGTCGAAAACCGGTATATTTATTTAGGTGTATTTAGCTCCAAGGGATGGATTCCTATCGATATGGGAAGGAACAGTGGAGGTAAAGTCGTGTTTAAAAACGTGGAACCGAATCTTATTTATCAGCCTTTATATTCGGATGGAAAAACACACTTGGAGGCAGGCCTTCCTTTTTTGTATGCTTCAGGGGAGGTCAGTTATTTTAGACCGGATACTCAGAAGAAAGAGAAGGTCGCTCTTACCCGCAAAATGTCATTGATAAAAAATATCAAGGCTTTCTTGTATAGAAGTATCGTAGGAGTCGAAATTGAAGGATCTAAAAACTTGTCTTTCGACAACCCGAAGGAACTGTTAACATTAAAAGACACCTTATCTTCCAATTATAATGAATTTTTGACACAGGATACTTCGGGGATTCGGTATATCCGTTATAATTCGGCACCAGATCAGTTTATAGAATTGGCAGAGATTGCTTTTTTTGAGGATATGACAGGACAGAAAGAAATACCTGTTAAAGTGGTGAATAAATTGAAACCTCTTTATCCTGAGAATTCTATGGATAAGTTGAATGATAAGGATATATTATCTTATTTTGAATCTGCGGATACCACTTGCCATATCTTATTTGACTTAGGTAAGCTTGCTTCTGTTAAAAAAATATTGATTTGTCCTCGTAATGACGATAATTATGTGTGTCCGGGCGATGAATATGAGTTATTTTATAATGATGGAATAAAAGGTTGGATATCTTTGGGAAAGCAGATAGCTGAAGATAGAACATTATATTATGAAGTACCGGAAAATGCTTTATTTTGGTTACGGAATTTGACAAAAGGAAAAGAAGAACAAGTCTTTTTCTGTAGAAACGGACATCCCTATTTTGTAACAGATATTCCGGAAATTAAAATAGATGCTACTGAAAAGTATCCATACAATATGGATGCTTCTCAGTAGCGGTTGTGATTTAATTAAGCCTCTGTCCTAAACCTGCATATGTCGTCGACCGAGACGACTGTCATCCCGTGTTTTTCTGCAAAATCAATGATTTCCGGCATGCGTGCCATTGTCCCGTCTTCATTTGTCAGTTCGCATAAAACGGCTGTGTCTCCCAGGCCGGCGAGTTTCACCAGGTCTACGCTTCCTTCGGTATGGCCCCTTCGTTCTAAAACGCCGTTATCTCTGGCTTGCAGGGGGAAAACATGTCCCGGATGGGATAAGTCCTCCGGTTTGGCACCTTGGGCAATTGCCGTTTTTATCGTTTGTATCCTGTCGGCAGCCGAGACTCCGGTGGTTACACCCTCTTTGGCTTCTATCGAGATGGTGAATGCTGTCTGGTTCTTACTGGTGTTGTCGTCTACCATCTGATGCAAACCGAGTGATCTGCATTTTTCGGAAGTGAGGCAAAGGCATACGATGCCGCTGCATTCACGGATCATCAAAGCCATGTCTTTTACTGTCATCTTTTCTGCGGAATAGATAATATCTCCTTCGTTTTCCCTGTTCTCGTCATCGACCAGCAGAATACCTTTTCCTGCCTGTAAACAGCTGATCGCCTTTTCTACGCGTTCTTTGTAGTCAACACCGAAATTTTTGATCGTTTTCATTTTCAAACCCTGTAATTTAAGTAGTTGTTAAATAGTTAGCATATTGCAGCAGGGCAGGAGGGAATACTATATACAACACTTCTCCTGCATAATGACTATGCCGGTAGAATTGTCGTACTATCGTTATTGTCTTCTTCTCTCATCCAGACTTTAACTGTCGGTCCCGGATTTTCACCAGGTCAGTCCTCTGTTTTGCAGAGGAGTCGCGGACTGTCACCGCCGGTAGGGAGTTACACCCTGCCCCGAAGAATACTGGTCACAAAAATAGAAAGAATTAGGAAAACAAACAGGATAAACAGATTAAAAGTGCAATTCTGAAAACAATAATTATATTTGTAGAAATATTAATCAATAAAATATCATGGGACACAATTGTAGCAAATGCCCGATACGGGCGAAATTTGAAAAAAATCCACGGTCATTATTAGGTCGTTTCTGGCGTTGGCACATTGATTATTGTCCGGGTTGGAAAGCCTATTTTACATCGTTGGACGCGGATGAGCAACAGCTATTGCGTAATAAGTATAACTTCAAGAAATATGAGTAAGATGCTCACCGATATCCGTTTGCGAAGTCAGCAATTAGTTCGTCCGGAATTTAAAGATCCCAAGGATTTGGTTTCCTGGATGGGAGCTGTCCAGGCACAAGAGTATAGAATGGTTAAGTGGGCGCTGGGAATACGGCTGAAATCAGCTACATTACAGACAATTAACGATGCGTATCAGCGGGGAGATATTCTGCGGACTCATGTGATGCGTCCCACCTGGCATCTGGTAGCGGCGGAAGATATCCGTTGGATGCTGAAGTTGTCATCGCAACGGATCATAGCTGCGTGCAACTCCTTTGCTAAAGGTAACGGAGTGGATATTCCTGAAAGAACCTACACCAAAGCGAATGATTTGTTTGAAAAGGTATTGGAGGGTAATAACCATCTTACAAAACAAGAACTGGAGGATGAGATTGTGAAGGCTGGTATTATGCCTGATTCTCCTAAATTAGGTTATCTTTTCACACGGGCAGAACAGGAAGGTATTATATGCAGCGGAGCAGATAGAAAAGAAAAGGCGACTTATGCTCTATTGGAAGAACGTGCTCCTAAGGTTAAAGAATTACATAAGGAGGAAGCATTGGCTTTGCTTGCTAGAAAATATTTCAGAAGTCATTCGCCGGCCAGCCTGAGTGATTTTGTCTGGTGGTCAGGCTTACCTGTGGCAGAGGCACGTCAGGCAATTGCTGCAATCGACGGTGAATTGAATAAAGAGAAATTTGCCTCGCAGGAATTGTTTCTCCATCAGCAGTGGGACAAAAAGTTCAGGACTAGCGATGTATTACATTTTATGCCTCCTTTTGATGAATATCTCATCAGTTACAAAGATCGTACCGCTGTGATGGATAAAGAACACCATCCGAAAGCCTTTAATAATTTCGGAATATTCTATCCGGTCATTTTATATAACGGGCAGATTGTCGGTAACTGGAAAAAAGTGGAAAGGAAAAGCGGTATGACGTTTGATACGTCCTTCTTTGTCGAATGTCCGGATTTGGATAAAGAGTTATTGGAAAAGGCAGGGGATAGGTATAAGACTTTTATGGGTAAATCTGTTAAGTAATAAAATAGTTTATCTGTTTATTTCCGGTCTTCAGTCATTTGTTTCCCGGTTTCAGTAAATCCTTTTGGCTGGGAGTCCTGTACCCTTCATACTTTTGCGAAAATTTGAAAACGCAATATGAAGGTGAACGCTCATTCAGTTTTATTTATTAGTCTACTTGTCCTGCTCTCTGCCTGTAAGGGGAAAGAGACCCGGGAAGAACATGGTATGGTGGTTAATACGGCAGAAGCAAAAGCTGTTTCTGAAGTAACCAATCAGGAATTTCCATTTATTGCACAGCCTCGTCGTACTTCGGAACTCTCTTTCCGGGTGGGTGGCCCAATCGATCGTTTTGATGTATATGCCGGTAATTCCTATAAACGGGGAGATATTATTGCCGAAATAGATCCGCGCGATTTTCATATCCGCCGTGAACGTGCTGAAGCCGTTTATAATCAGGCAAAGGCAGAGTTTGAAAGAATACAGGTGTTGTATGAAAAGGATAATCTTTCCGCCAGTGCCTACGAAAAGGCAAAAGCCGACTATACCTCTGCTAAGACCGCTTTTAATATGGCGGTGAACGAATTGGAAGATACCCGATTGATTGCTCCTTTCAACGGTTATGTGGGAGAGGTCTATATTGAAAAATACCAGGATGTGAAAGCCACACAACCGGTGTTGTCTTTTATTGATATAGATCAGTTGAAGATTGAAATATATGTAACCCAGTCGATTGCAGCGGCGGCCCGTTCGCTGGATGCAATCGAACTACGTTTTGACACTGATCCGGATACACTCTATAAGGCCCGTGTTATAGAGATTTCAAAGGGAACGACCCGTAATAATCTCTCTTATTTATTAACAGCCCTGTTACCTAATGAGGACGGTGGATTGCTGGCTGGTATGTCCGGTAAAGCATTGCTGGATATCCTTCCGACAGATAATGCAGTTGGTATTTCCATTCCGCAGTCAGCTTTGTGCCACCGTCCTTCCGTAGGTGATTATGTCTGGATTGTCGATCCGGAGAGCCAGGTGGTTAGCCGGCGTTCGGTACAGGTAGAAAAGTTATTGCCTGACGGAAAGGTAAAGATATGTGCCGGATTGAAATTGAATGAAACTGTCGCGGTTAGCGGACTTCGTTTCCTGTCTGACGGAATGAAAGTAGTAATCTCTGAATCCGGAAGACAATGAAGCTGGTAAAATTCTTTTTGCAGAAAAAGGCTGTTACAGTCTTGCTGTTGGTGCTGGTGCTTGCCGGTGGCCTGTTCTCGTACTGGAAGATGGGAAAATTGGAGGATGCTCCGTTTACTATTAAACAGGCCTTAGTCCTGACTCCGTATCCGGGAGCTTCTCCTTCGGAAGTTCAGTCGCAGGTTACCGATATACTGGAAGAATCAATCCAGTCGCTAGGTGAATTATATTACCTGAAAACGGAAAACCGGGCCGGCCTTTCTAAAATAACGGTATATGTGAAGAAAGAAACCCGCGCCGACGAGATGCAGCAACTTTGGGATAAATTGCGCCGTAAGGTTGGTGATGTGCAGGGTAAGCTCCCGGCAGGGGCGGGGACGTCTATCGTAAATGATGATTTCGGGGATGTTTTGGGCGTGTTCTATGGCTTGACCGGCAACGGGCATTCTTACCGGGAATTGGAAGATCAGGCGAAACTGATCAAGAATGACCTCTTGAAAGTAAAAGATGTTGCAAAAGTTGAAATTTACGGAGTCCGCACGCCGACGATAGATGTGCTGGTCACTCCTTCAGTCATGGCACGCAGCGGAATTACTTCTGCCGATATAGCCCGGACTTTCCAGGCACAAAGTAAGATGGTGGATGCCGGAGGAATAGATGCCGGGGTAAACCGTATCCGGGTCGAGTCGACCGGTAATTTCTATTCACTGGACGATATACGTGATCTGACTATTGTCTCCCGGACTGGTGAACATTTCCGGTTGGGTGATATAGCCCGGATAGAAGAAAGTTATCAGACACCGGTTTCCAATATGATGCGGATAAACGGCAGTCCGGCAGTGGGTATTGCTGTTTCCACTATTCCGACCGGGAATGTGGTGGATATGGCCGAAGCTGTAAAGGAGCGGGTAGACTGGTTTTCCGGAAATATGCCCGCAGGTTATGAGCTCACCTCTATTTATGATCAGGGATATGAATCGGCTGTGGCTAATGACGGATTTATCCTGAATCTGATTATCTCTGTGGTGACGGTTGTTGCCATTCTGTTATTTTTTATAGGATTCAAGAATGGTATCCTGGTGGGGAGCGGGTTGATTTTCTCTATTTTTGCAACGCTGATTGTAATGATGGCAAATGGTATCGCCCTGCAACGTATGTCGTTGGCAGCTATTATTATTGCAATGGGGATGCTGGTCGATAATGCAATCGTCGTATCTGATTCGGCGCTGGTCAATATGCAACGGGGAATGCGCAAGCGGGTGGCTATCATGCGTGCCTGTTCATCTACGGCTATGCCGTTACTGGCGGCTACAGTGATTGCGATTCTGACATTTCTTCCCATTTATTATTCACCACATATAACGGGTGAATTACTTTCTTCTTTGGTGGTCGTGATCGGAGTCTCCCTGATGTTCAGCTGGATATTTGCTTTGATGCAGACACCGTTCTTTATCCAGGAGTTTGCACGTCGTCCACGGCCGGATGAATTGAAAGGTGAGTTATTCTCCGGTAAATATTATAATCTTTTCCGTTCTTCCTTGCATTGGGTAATCCGATACAGATATGTAACGGTTGCCGGGTTGGTGGGATTGTTGTTTCTTTCAGCCTGGAGTTTTAAATATATCCCGAAAGTTTTTGTACCGGCTTTGGATAAACAGTATTTTACATTGGACATGTGGCTGCCTGAAGGAACGAATATAGAGGAAACAGACCGGATTGCAAGTAATATGGCCGATTATATCAACAAGCATGAGGAAACGGAGATGGTGTCGACCTATATCGGACGTACTCCCCCGCGCTATTATCTGTCGAATGTTTCGTTCGGGCCACAGCCGAACTATGCTCAACTGCTGGTGAAATGCCGTACATCGAAGGAGTCGCGGAAGTTACATGCTTTATTGCAGGATTCCATCCGGTTAGTCTATCCTGAGCCATTGATCAAAGTAAATAAGTTTGAACTGAGTCCATTGACGGAAGCGGTTATTGAAGCCCGGTTCCTGGGGCCGGATCCAGCAGTACTCGATTCGCTTGCTGGGGAAGCTATAACCATTATGCGTCGTAATCCGAAAGTGGTTGATGCTCGTAATGAATGGGGGAATATGGCATTGATGCTACGTCCGGTATATGACCCTGTGAAAGCAGGTGCATTAGGTATAACAAAAGCGGCAATGATGGAGTCGGTTCAGTCTATCAATGATGGTATGCCTATCGGAATATACCGGGATAATGAAAAGAAAGTCCCTGTCTTGTTGAAATCAGAAGGCGTAGATATTACCGACAGCCGTTCACTGGGTGATTTCTCGGTTTGGAACGGGGAACGCTCTGCGCCACTGTCACAGGTGACAGAACGGATCGAGACGACCTGGGAATTTCCTCAGATACGGACCTATAACCGCCAGTTGTCTATGGCCGCTATGTGTGGTGTGAAATCCGGTCATACGATGGCGGAAGTCCATAGTGAGATACGTGGTGAAATTGAAAAGATCTGTTTGCCGGAAGGTTATACTTTCTTTTGGGATTCACAGTTCAAAGATCAGGGAGAAGCCATGCAGGCGATTGCCAAATATTTCCCGTTGGCATTTCTGATGCTGTTCGTTATACTGGTGGCATTGTTTAATAATTTCCGGCAACCGGTGATTATCTTGTGTGTGCTTCCGTTGTCGTTAATCGGAGTTGCAATCGGTATGTTGCTGACCGGGTTTGATTTTGGCTTTTTCCCGATTGCCGGATGGCTGGGATTGCTCGGTATGATCATAAAGAATGTGATCGTTCTGATCGACGAAATAAATGTACAGCGGCGTAATGGCACGGGACCTTATACGGCTGTCATAGAGGCTACGGTTTCACGTACGCGTCCGGTTCTGATGGCAGCAACTACGACTATTTTGGGAATGGTCCCCTTGTTATTCGATGTGGCTTTCGGAGGGATGGCGGCAACGATTATCTTCGGGCTGACTTTTGCCACATTGTTGACTCTATTTGTCACACCTACGCTCTACGTAATGTTTTATAAGGTAAAAAAAGAGAATCATGTATAAATCATTCATAATTATATATTTTTTATTTTCTGCCTTTTCTGTATCTTCCCAGCAGAGTCGTCTGCTGGAGAAGTACAGGCAGATGGCAGTATCTTACAACCATGATTTGAAAGCTGCGGATAAGAATATCTCTGCCAGTATTGAATTGGAGAAATCTGCTAAAGCCGATTTGAAACCGAAATTATCCGGAAATACTAATTTTCAGTATACGGGAAATCCGTTACAGTTGACGTTGGATTTACCGTCGATGGAAAACCCGATGACCTTTGAAGGTAAAAATTTGAAGTACGGGGCTTCGCTTACATTGTTGCAACCGGTTTATACCGGCGGCCGTATCCTTGAAACAATCCGTATGGCCAAACATCAACAAGCAATGGCTACGCATCAGGAGGAACTGTTTCGTTCGGCAGTTTGTTATCAGACTGATATGCAGTATTGGAATACGGTAGCACGTGCTGAAATAGTGGAGGTGTCGACCGAGTATCGTAATTCTATCGCTTCGTTGGCCCGGACAATCCGGGAACGAGTGGAGGTCGGACTGGTCGATCCTCAGGACCAGTTGATGGCGGAAGTGAAATTGAACGAAGCAGATTATCAGTTGTTACAAGCTAAAAGTAATCTGGAAACTGGATTAATGGCTCTAAACTCATTGATTGGGATTGAACTACATACTGCGACAGAAATTGACTCTGTAATTCCTCCGGTAGTTATCCCGGACGAAATCAAACAATCGGATGTATCCGATCGGCCGGAACTGAAAATTGCCTACGATCAGATACGTATAGCTGAAAGTTCGTTGAAGTTGGCGGATTCTAAATATAAACCTCAATTATATATAGGGATAGACGGTAGCTATTCTTCACCCGGTTATGACCTTCGCTCCGATCTTGATCCTAACTATGCCGTGTATGCGAAACTGTCTGTTCCACTTTTTGAATGGGGAAAACGTAAAAATGAGAAACGTGCTTCTTCCCACCGTATCGGTATGGCGCAAGATAATCTGAACCAGGTCACAGACAATGTGAATCTGGAAGTACAAACAGCCCGCGTTTCTTTGTCGCAAGCATTGGAGCGGGTCAGCCTGACCGGTAGTTCGTTGGAGAAAGCACGCGAAAATGAACAGAAAGCCCTGGAACGATACGCAGAAGGAAAGGTGTCGGTTGTAGAGGTGATCGAAGCCCAAACCTATCGTCAGAATTCTCAACTGAATTATGTACAAGCTAAAGTTTCTGCGCAGGGACATTATTCGGAATTAATAAAAGCGTTGAATAGATACTGATCATTTAAAAATATTGTAGTTTTGCTTTTATGAAATGGGATACCTTGCTATATGGTCTATTGTTTTCGGGATTGGGAGCGTTTTCCTATCTTCTGTTAGTCAATTATACGGATTTGTCTGACCGGGTTGCGGATATCCTTTATTCACAGGGGGCTTTTATTTATTTTATTGCCGCTTTTAATGTATTGGGTTATTCCATGCTCCGGTTGAGTTTGTGGATAAATACGCAATATGCCCTGAATATTCGTCGGCGTTGGAAGTTAACGCTGATGTATTTGGGAGGAATGTTGCTTTTCCTGCTGCTGAATTATGGTTTACTGGTGGTTGGTAAAGTGTTGGCAGGGACTTCCGAGCCGCTTATCTTTCCCAACGGAGGCTGGCGTCTTCTGATCGTAGTATGGCTGGTTGAATTGGTTATCCTGGGATTGTTGCTGGCGAACCGTTCGATGCAACATACGATGAGGTTGCAGCAGGAAGCGGCAGAATTGCAGAAAGAAAATAATACGGCACGTTATACCGCTTTGCAGAACCAGTTGAATCCCCATTTTCTGTTTAATAGCCTGAATACGCTGATAGCCGAAATTGAATACAGTCCGGCGGATGCAATTTATTTCACCAAACATTTATCCAGTGTTTATCGGTATGTTCTGCAATCTCAGGATAAGACGTTGGTGACATTGGCTGAGGAACTGGAGTTCATGCGTTCTTATCTTTTCTTACATGAAGTGCGATTGGGTAATTGCATCAGTTGTGAATATGCCATTCCGGATGAATATAACGATTCCATGTTGCCTCCGCTGACTTTACAGTTGCTGGTTGAAAATGTGATTAAGCACAATTCTATTACGATGAATAAGCCGATGAAAATTCATATCGGAATAGAGAATGAACGGCTGGTTATAACGAATCCGATACATCCCAAAAAGAATCATGTTTCTTCCGGAGTCGGATTGCAGAATCTTTCAAAACGTTGCAAGTTGATGTTGGGAGAAGAGATTGAAGTTGAAAAGCAAGAATATTTATTTGTTGTAAAAGTGCCTTTGTATGAATAAATTACAGGTCGTTATTATAGAAGATGAAGTACCGGCAGCCCGTCTGTTGCATTTGATGGTAGCCCGGTTACGTCCCGAGTGGGAGATTACTGTTCTGCCGGGGAGTGTCGATGAGGCGGTAGCCTGGTTCGGAGAGCATCCGCATCCGGATATTATCTTTCTGGATATACAGCTGGCTGATGGGAATGCCTTTGATTTCTTATCGGTCGTTCATCCGAAATCTGTTATTATATTCACTACGGCCTATGACCAGTATGCCATTCGCGCATTTACCGTCAACAGTATTGATTATATCCTGAAACCGGTCGACGAGACCCGTTTACTGGATGCAATCATAAAATATGAAACCATGCAGGGTACTGCAAACGGATTACCGGATGATTATCTGAGCACATTGCTCGATACGCTTCAGCATAAGGAAAAACGTTTTCGTACCCGTTTTCTTATTTCGGGTGTCGACCGTTTCTGGTCTTTACAGGTGGATGATATCGCCTATTTCTATTCGGAGAATAAAGTCACTTTTGCCGTCACCCGTAATGCACAGGAGTATATCATCGACCTTTCGCTAAACAAACTGTCCGACCAACTGGACCCGGACCGATTCTTTCGTGCAAACCGGCAAATAATCGTCTGTATCGATGCCATCGACCATGCTGAACCTTATTTCAATGGGAAATTGGTTGTCGCCCTCCGCCCTCCTTATAAGAATAAGGTAACCATCAGTGAAGAGAAATTGTCCTCTTTTAAGTTATGGCTTAACTTCTGATACAGGATGGGAGACTTTTATTCTTATATTTGTCCCCAGTCAGGAAAAATAGAAGAATCAATCTTTAATCAGAATTGTTATGAAGTTAACGGTATTGGTTGATAATAATACATATATAGACCAGTATTATCTGGGGGAACCGGCAGTCTGTTATTATATAGAAGATGGTGAAACCTGTTTGTTGCTCGATACCGGTTATTCGGATGTTTACATCCGTAATGCAAAGGCGTTGGGGATAGACCTGGCACAGGTCTCTGTAATCGCATTGTCCCATGGGCACAATGACCATACCCGTGGATTGCAATATTGGTCCGGGGAAATAAATACCGCTGTACGTATTGTTGCCCATCCCGATGCGTTCAAAGAAAGGAGATGCGGGGAACTTTCCATCAGTTCCCCTTTGTCCGAATCCAGTTTAAGAGAGAACTTTGAACTGACTTTGTCAAGGAGGCCTTTGAAGATAAGCGACCATATTACTTTTCTGGGTGAAATTCCTTCCTCCAATACTTTTGAACCACGGAAGTCTTTTGGCACATTGAAAGACGGAACGAACGATTTGGAAGATTTTGTTGCAGACGATACAGCTTTGGTATATAATAGCGGAGAAGGACTGTTCATTATCACTGGTTGTTCCCATAGCGGCATCTGTAATATTATAGAATATGCCAAACAGGTTTGTAACGAAGACCGGATAATCGGAGTGATAGGCGGTTTCCATCTTTTCGAAGTGTCCGACCAGTTACAACAAACAATCGCCTACTTTCAAACAAACCAGGTCAAAGAGTTATACCCTTGCCACTGTGTCTCCTTCGCCGCAAAAGCCGAAATCCATAAACATATTCCCATCCATGAGGTAGGAGTAGGGTTGGTGGTCGGGATACCTTAGATATTGTACCAGCGCATTCAAATCGGTTAATATAAAAAATCTGGAAAAATGTCATTTTTTACCATTTCTGTTGTCTAACAAATAAAAGAGAAGTAGGATATGGTTGATTTGGAGAAAACATTTATCGGTATTATCCGACAGTATGAGAAGATTATCTATAAGGTCTGCTCTGCATACATATCACCGGAGTTTCCGTTGGCAGATTTGTATCAGGAGGTAGTAACCAACCTGTGGATAGGATTCCCGAAATTCAGGAATGAAAGTGCTGTTTCTACCTGGATATATCGGGTGACGCTCAATACTTGTATTACCGGAGTTAGAAAAGACAAACGCCGGCCGAAGAATGATCTTCTGGTAATACAACTGGCAGAGTCTTTGACTGAACCGGAAAGCATGGAGGAGAATATCCGTGAAATGTACCGCTTGATTAATCAACTTAAAACAATGGAAAAGGCAATCGTTCTGCTTTATCTGGAAGAAAAATCTTATCAGGAAATAGCGGATATCACCGGATTGACGATCAGTAATGTGGCCACAAAGCTGAAACGTGCTAAAGAGAAATTGAAACAGATGTCGGATATTTAAAAAATCGTGCTTTATGGAACTGGAAGAAATGAAAAATACATGGAATTTATTGAATCGCAGATTGGATGAGGATAAACTCCTAAAAGAATCTCTGATTCGGGAAATAATACAGAGAAAAGCAGACAGAGTAATAAACAAGTTGATAAATTATGATATTTTTTCAGTTGTTACATTACTTCTGCTTATACCATTAATGGTTTATTGTTATTTCTGGTTTGGAGGAAAATTTGTAACATGGGATATTTATATAATTTATGGAATCATAATATGTTTATCCGGGATTGCTTGGTATGCGTTTAAAATTCAGACGATGATGAAAGTTGATTTATCGAAACAAATAAATGAGAATATCTATCATATAAACAGATATAATATATGTGTCAGGCGTGAAAAACTTTTTGCAAATTTTGTTTTTGGTCCTGTGTTTGTCTTTTTGGCAATATGTATGTTTATTGAGATGAAAGCAAGGTTCGATCTTTGGGTCTTCCTGATTTGCATGGTTGCACTGGCTTCATTGACTACCTATTGGACGTATAAAAGGATTTACGATAAGAACATAACCTCTATTTTGAGGAGTTTCAATGAAATAAAAGAATTAGAAGAGAAAGAATAGTATATCCGCCCCCTTTTCTCCATATATTTGTATGTAGATTATGTCAATCATTAATATCCAAATAGCTAAAGGACGTTCGGTGGAACAGAAACTGCAATTTGTGGAAGCCGTTATAAAAGCGACTTCTGAGGATTTGCCGGAAATACTTCATTTGCAAAAACTGGCCTTTTCAGAAGTTGCTTTACTGATGGATAATTTTGATTTACCGCCGTTACAACAGACATTGGAGGATTTGTGTAAGGAATATGAAAACAATGTTATATTGAAATATATTTCAACTGATGGGACGTTGGTCGGTTCTGTCCGGGGGTATGTAGATAGCAATGATGTTTGCCATGTCGGCAAATTGATTGTGCATCCCGGATATCAGAATCAGGGAATCGGTAAGGCCCTGATGTATGAAATTGAAAAGTATTTTCCGGCTTGCCGTAAATTTGTGTTGTTCACCGGAGAAGAAACGCCCAATACCTTACATCTGTACGAAAAAGTAGGTTACCATATCGTTTCGAAAGAAAAGATGGGAGGTCTTTCTATGATTTTGATGGAAAAAGAAAACCAGTTTTAGATGTTCATAAAGATAATGAAAAATGTTAGTTGTTTTTTTAAGAATTTCAAAGCCAAATAGATATTTCTCTCTACTCCTTTTTCTGAGATTGAGAGTTTTTCGGCTATCTGTTTATTACTCATTCCTTGTTCGCGACTCATTAGAAAAGTTTCCCGTTGACGAGGAGGCAACAGACTGATTAGTTTATTAATATATTGACTTAAATCTTCTGCTATGATTTGTTTTTCAATGTCTTGAGATAATTCTTCGGCATGTTTGATAGTTTGGATGAAAGCTTTTTCATTTAATGATTTGCGTGTTTGGTTGAATATTTTATTCTTTGTAATGATGAATAAAAGTCCCTCGAGGCTTTTCTCTTCATCTAAATGTTCTTTGATTTCCCATAATTTGATGAAAACTTCCTGTACCACTTCCTCTAGTTGATAAGGGTCTGTCAGATATAGCTGGGTAAAATGGAATACCTTTTTCCAGTATGCATTATAAATAGTCTTGAATGCATCTTCGTTTCCTTCCTTCATTTTTTGTATATTCTCTTTCATGCCCTAATTGTTTAGTAATGATAATTTGTATAACAATCAAAAAAGACAGCGATAGTTATCACCCCCCTTACTTCATTGCAACTAATTATGAAGATCAAAACAAAAGTAGCAAATCATAGGTAAATATCTATGAAAAATAAATGCCGCCATAGATTTTCATTCTATGGCGAGCAGTTATTTTTATGTATTTCAGGCAGAGTAGGGGATTATAAATTTTTCAACTCTATTTTAGCCCATAAGTTGCTATTTGAATATTCGATGGCCTGTTTTAAATCGTTTTTTGCATTTTGAATTTGTTGTAAACCTTTATAGCCTAGTCCTCTAATCGTTAGAGTGTTGGAATGTCGTATATTCTCAGCTTCACTTTTCCCGAATTTGATCCCTATAGAGGAACTGCCGGAACCTTGTATTTTCTTATCAGCATCTGAGATCATTGTTTCAAAGATTTTTTTAGCATTGGTTTGATCTCCCAGTTCTATGTAACTTAAGCCCTTGTAATAGTCCATAATATTTATTCTCCCAGAAGGTAGTGCCGTCGCTTTTTTATAAAATTCTTTTGCTAAAGCTTGTTTGCCTAGAGCTTTATAAGCTTCTGCAATATAAAAATTCACTTGCATGTCTCTGTTTCCAAAGATTGCGCTACCTGCTTCTTCTTCCTGGATTTGTGACTTTAAAAAGTACTCAAGTGCTTTTTGATAGTCTTTGTTGTTGTAATATTTTATTCCGCTTACAATTTGTGCGTTGATAATCAAATCTCTTACATTTGAGCTGCCTTCCCTGTATGAGAAATGTGCATCATTGAGTAATAAGGCAGCCTTTTCTGATTCTCCTGCCAGTGTCAATACATCAATAAGCCTTATGAAAGCATCGTCTCTGTTCTTTACAATGTTTTCGCTGCCCTCAAACAATTTCAACCTGGTTTCTACTGGCTTGTTAGCCTGTGTGTATAAGGCATCCAGTTCGGAATAATAAATAGCTTCATTTTTATTTAGCTGAACGGCTTTTTCGTAATATGAAATAGCTTGATCAATATCATTATAAAAATGAGAATATCCCCATCCTAAGTTACGGTACACGATTGGAAGAGCGGGAGTTACCTCTGTTGCTTTTTCCCAATATCTCATAGCAACTTCAGGTTGTTTTTCATATATGATGTTACCTAAATAGTAGTAAGCTTTTCCATCGCCCGGATTGTATTCAAGCGCTTTTTTTAGGATATTCACCGATTCGAGCCTGTATGGAAAAATATAATCAACGGTATGTCCGGCTGCTTTTTTGAAATATCCGGTAGCTTTTTCCCTATTTTCTCTTTTATCTTCTATATATCCGAGATAATAATCGAAAAACGGATTATTTCCATTATATCGTAAGAGAATTTCTTCTGCATCTTTAAATAACCCATCGTTTATATAACTAACAGCCAGTTCCAGGTAGTTATCATCAAACTCTCTCATATCTTTTTCAATGGAAGATAATACTTCCTGAGCTTTTGAGAGTTCATTTTGTTTTTGAAGTATCAGATAATATTCGTTTCTGATTCTGAAGTCGAGCGGATCATCTTTCAATATTGATTGTAAGGTTAAAAGAGCCTCATCATTTTTTCCGAGTTGGCGTAACAATGCCGCTTTTAAGGCTATGGCTCTGTTGTCTATATTGTTGGTTCTTAGTGATTTATTTACTTCTTCCAATGCCTTGTTGTAGTCTCCTTTATTTGATGACAACTGAGCTAGTTGGAAATAAGCTGGCGCATGAAATGCATAATCCCATGTAGCTCTGTATAAAGTATCTATTGCTTCTTCATATAATCCCAGTGCTCTGAGAGTTATTCCTTGCAGATAAAGAGCTTCGCAGGTTACAGGACGGGTATAGTCTTTTGTTAGCCTGCCGATAGCTTTACTTAAATATTTTCTCGCACTGTTGTAATCTCCATTTTTCAGACAAATATTTCCCATGGCTGTGTTCACTCTGATATTTCCGGGATCACGTTTTAATGCTTCTGTATACCAGTTTACCGGATTTTCATTCGGAACGTAAAATTGTTCTACCCGCTGACCTGTTAAAAATAACTCCTCAACAGTTTCTGTATCTTTAGGAGAAGTATACCCTTTCCAGGGAGTAGGTAGGTCTTTTATCTCTTTTAATTTTACCGGTTGGTAACTGATCAAAAGTTTGTCGTTTTCCATATCTCTCAATTCGGTATAAATGTCCTCCATTTCAAATGGTATTTCAAGTGAAATATTTTTTGAAAAAGGCTTGTCGGGCGATATGGGTGTTTCATTTTCGTATACGATATGATCTTTATGCTTCAATATAATTTTTGCATTGTTTATTTTCCGGCTTGGGCAATAGGCTAAAAACAGGTCGTTTTTTTTACCTTTTTCCAGATTTACCGCTCCTTCCAGGTTCGCGTTCTTGAAGCCTTTCATTCCTTTAATCGGATACCAGTATTGTTCCCACTCTTTCACTTCATAAGGGCGGATCCAGCTATAATCCGGTTGGTTGTCGGAATATGCTCCAACCATTATTTCCACGTACGGTCCGTCTGTTTCAGTTAGAATAGCTTCGGTGGCTTGTCCTTTTGTCCCGGAGCCCCATTCCCATAATTTGGCGCCTTTAACAATGTTGTGGTCACCTATATGAACCGTACCGGCATCTTTTCCATGGTCGTATCCTCCCATAAAGTCTTCTTGCAAATCATAAACGAAAAAAGATTCGGATTCTTTTACATTTTTCCACCAACTTATGTCGGTGTTATTAAATTGTTTGTTGGTGTATTTTTCATTGGAAACCGGCCAATGAGCAAAATCCGTTTTAGAGTGATAGGTTACGATTTGGGCACTTGGTGGGAATATAGCCTGATAGTTCTCATTCGTATGTGCAGCCACATTCGCCCAATACAAAAAAGAATGGGTGAATGGAGTTGAATTGAATAATCTTCCCTGAACTTTAAAATAGGCTTTATCCGGAAAAACAGTAATGCCGATTGTCCATCTCATTCCATGGCGTGGTTCATGTTCTCCAACCCATACGGTTTTACTGCCATCCTCATTTTCAACAGTTGTGTAGTTCATTGGAAGAAAAGTCGATGCGCGGTGATGATGTACTACGCACCACTCAATACCTCCCGATACCCATGCTCCTGTCATACCTATATTGGATGGTTTGATAACATTATTTTTGTAGATGAAATTGTAATTGTTTGTCTTATCTGTTGCATAATACAATTTACCTCCAATCTCAGGTAAAACCCCAATTTCAATATAGTCGTTGCTGAGGAGTACAAAATTCCATGGTTGTTCTGTTTTTTCAGAATTGAACTGATCGTTTAGTTTTAACGGGTAATAATGTCTTGAAGCTCCTTGAAATGCTTCGTTCTTAAAAAATATAGGATTTTTTTCGGCCGGAGCAACTGGATAGGTAGGCATTATTACCGCTCTTTCCTCAAGTAATACTTTATTTTGGGCATTCATATTTAAAGTGAAGCCCATATAGATAAATACAGCTAACAATACTTTATTCTTCATGATTACTTTCTTTTAAATTTTACCATTCGAGATGCGTATTCACTTTTCTATTATCGAGCAAATCAATCTTGAAGTCATCTGTTTTTATATCATTCTTTTTCATGTGTTCGATCAAGATCTCTTTGCTTGTATAATTCTTGTCTATGGTGTTGCCTTTGATGACAACGTCTCTGCAACCGTCAAGCATAAATGCGGATTTTTGCCATGTATATGGTTGATAAGTATTTGTTTTTTCGATCTGATTTTTGCTAAATACAAAGTTCCTGACAGATCTTGCCCGTACTAGGGGAGCATCAAAGATTTTGAATAGATTATTTTTAATGTTTATGTTTTTGTGATAAGGCTCTTCTTGGTTATTTTGGGGTTTGTGAGATGGGGTAATCGTTATAACTGCATCTCCCCATTGTCCGCGGCTTTCATCCCTGTTACCGGAAGTAAGGCAATCTTCAAAAGTATTATTGCAAATGTTTACATTCGAGTTAGCTCCGGACTCGAACCAATAATCGAGATCGCCTTCAATAAGAATGGCGGTACCGGCAGTTCTGAAATAATTATCTTCGATAAGCACTTTTTCAGGGGTGGTTACAAGTATGCCCCTTGCCCTGTTTTTTTTCAATATACTGCACTTTTTTAGGATTAGCTCCGCATTCCATGTTTTATTTTCTACAAAATCATTTTCTTTGATTTTAGAAAGAACTGGTTTGGTGAAAGTATAACGGAAGCCTGAAAATTTCCCATTTTCAAAAATAGATTCTTTGGATTCGATGACAGCAACTTCTCCCCGTTGTACGGTTTCTTTATTGATAAACCATACTTCATCGCCAGGTTCATTTAACCGTCCTCTTTCGTTAACTTCGATAGTATGGTTATTGATTACTTTTGTTATTTTAGAATTTATTCCGTGTACGTTTATAAAATCATCTCCCTGACCGGTATGAGCGCAGTTGGTGATTGTTATCGTGCCCTTGCAATTAATGAAATGTGAGGCATCGGCAATGATGCTGAACACTCTGCCCTTCTTTTCATTTACCATCATTGAGGCATTATCCATTGTGATATTTTCCGTACGTTCTCCTAATACTCCGTGGCTTAAAGCATGGTAAATTTGTAGATTTTTCAAGGTTATATTTTTACTGTTCCTAATATGAAATCCGTTTACGGCATAGCGCTGATGAAAAAGACTGACATAAGTACCCGGTTCGGGTTTGTAAGGTGTTTTTCCATGAAAGCGAATATGACCATTGGGTAATTTTTCCGCTTTTTGACTGAAGATGTTTCCTAAAGGACTATCCCAGGTGTTGTAAACGATTTCTTTGTTATTTTTATCGTATAGATTATTATAGGTGTCCATAACAGGCATTTTCCAATCTTCTCCGATGAATTGTATTTTACCGTTTTCAATGACAAAAGGATATTCTTCTTTGTCAATTTCTACATCCAGAAAAGAGTTGGAGGCGTTTACAATGGTTGCTTGAGAAATGTAGGGTCTATCCCAATCGATAGAGAAGTCACGCAGGATTACATTCGTACATGAATCTATGTTGGCAATTTGCATTTTTCTGCCGTGAAAGATAAATTCAGAACCATTTCCTTCCAGGGTGATATTTCTCATATTCTGTAGATCAATTCCAATTGTTATTTTCATAGGATCGTTGCTTACCGAACTAAAATCATACCGTCCTTTTGGGAAAACTAAGATGACCGAGTCGTACATCTTGCATTTTTCAATCGCTTTCTTTAATGCGGGAATAACATTATCCTGGCTTCCCGGTGTATAATTAAAGTCTGTAATCGAGATCATTTGTTGAGAATGAAGATTTACAACGGAAAAGAGTAAAAAGAGAGATAATATATATATGTTTTTCATGTCTTATTGTATTAATTTGAATTGTTATTTACCAATTGCCATTTTAAACATCTCTGATACGGCTGGATTGGGATTGATTATCTCGTCGGGACTATTAATCGTGATAGTCGGTATGGCTCCATGATCCAGATGAACTTTCATCCTGAGGGATTCTTGTTCATTTTTGCCGCTTAGTCCGCTATATCCGAATGGTTTGCATATTTTGCTGAACAAGAAATGATTCAGGTCGCAATCACTTCCTCTTTCATAACCATCGGCTCCGTGTTTGAACAAATGTACTTGTGCAAATGATTGTGCTTGGGCTGTTATCTCGTTCAAGCCTTCACCGCCCACGGCTATTCCATCGTTAATGCCAGCTACATATTTTATCAGTTTGTTCATTCCTTCGGGAGTCGTAGTGGAGTCGACAATACTGTTGTGGATATTCCATGTACAGAGAGTAACATCTATAAATACCGAGTCTAAAGAAAGGTCGGCTATAGCTTTTTGCATATTCTCTACAAGGATAGATCTCCACATTCCCAAACCAGGATGAATCTTTACCATCACTTTTTTGTCTCTATTGGTTAATCGGTTGAGGTTAGATTCCGGTACACCTATACCTTTACCATCATACCAGCTCCATCCCTGTAAAACTTTACTTTCGATATCTCTGTATGAAAAATCGCGCACTTGTTCAAAAACCGGATGAGAGGGGTCCATATCAATGGAGTTGAAATGCGGCATGACATGGAATCCCATTTGTTGAGCTTTCTTTATGAATATTTTAGCCTCATTGCTCGGAATAAAAGTCGGATAATTTTCATCATAAGGGTCAGTTCTCCAATTCGGGAAATGTAACAATACATTATCCGGTTGTATTCTTTTGGCAATAGCATCTAAAATACGGGCATCGCCTGGGCACCAAGACAAAGCAAATTTGATATTATTCAACCATTTAGGACGTTTTTTTTCTTCCGATAGTAAATTATATGTCTTCCAATACCATTCCCTATATCTTTCTGCCGGGACATGCCAATTTCCTGAATAGGTATTGATTCTCCATGCAACTCCGCCTGCACTCAGATTATTTTCTATTGGTCCGAAAGCTTCGCTGTCGAACCCCAGTGTGAAAGGATCTTCGGATGATGTTTGCAGTGCTTTGAATCTATATTTGTCATCTTGGGTGTGTACCCAAAAACCACCATTATCATCTTGTAGTATAGCTAGTCCGGCCTCCCAGGAAAAAGGCCATTTCCATCTTGTGTTTTTTAGCAACGGGTCGTTGAGCTTTAATTTTACCCCTTGATAAAACGGAGCGATTAAATCGAGCGTGTCTTTTATATTGACAATATTCCATCTACAAGCTAACAGGCCGGGTCTGGAAGAATAAGCAGACGGTTCAACAATGATATCACCGGTTTCGTCATCCGCTGAAATAAAAAGTATTCCGTCTCCATTCCATGTGTGGAAAATATATTCTGCTTTGTTTCTTGAAATTTTGCGGGCAGTAATATTGCCGGACACTTCATCGTTTATATTAACGGTATCATTATTATAAATTAATTGAAGAGCCCTGTTTTTATTGCTTTCAGATTTTCTTATATATTCCTGGCCGGTCTGTTTACATCTTAATGATATGATTATTCCTTTTTCCAAAATGGCATTTAATGTTTTTGTTTCAATAAACATGGTATTGCCATCAATCTTTATATGAGAATTTTCCGTGGTATGGAATGTGCTGCCAACATATTTTTTTTCCGTACCATAAATGATGTTACTGTTAGGTAGCAATGCTCCGACAGTAACACAACTTGTGGTTTTAATAAAATTTCTTCTTTTCATGATAGACGATTTATGTATTAAAAAAACTTTCTTAAACACTGAGACCGTTTTTCTTTGCTATTCTATAATAATTTCTTCTGTGTAAATCGAGCTTTCCGTTTTACCTGTTATTCCGGTCGAAGTTAACGACACCTTGTATTTTCCGGGTGAAACGTATGTATGTGTAGGTGACTTTTCCGTGGAAGATGAAGAATCGCCGAAATCCCAAACATATTCTTCTGCATAGATAGCAGTATTGTTGAATTTCACCTCTTTGTTATTGATCGTGTAAGTAAAGCCGGATGTGGGTTTCATAATTCTTGTATTTATTATTACCACAGTGGTAGCCAGTTTCGGATTCACTTCTCTGTCTTTGCTGGAAATATTTATGCCGATGCCATAATTTTGATCGGCAAATTTGCTCAACAGGAAGTCCAGATCAATCTTCAGATCAAAAATAGCAATCTCTTCTTTGTCTTTTATTGTGACTTTATCTGTGATTGTTATTTTTTCTTCAGGTAATAGCAATAAGCTGTAGCCTAATGAACTACTATTATTCAGACTGGTTACAGTATCGGTATCGATGCTAATATCAACATTTACTTCTTTTTTGTTATCAATTCCTGCTCTGTATACAGAGAGAGGTACGATGAATAGCCTGTTCTCTGTGTCTATTTTGTACCTGTATATGCTTCCTTCGAAGGGTAATTCCCCGGTAACTTTTGTGATATCATCGATAACAAAGCGACCGTTCTGGTAAGCTGCCGGCATATACAATAACTGGTCGGGATAATCAGTATCTCTTATTCCTGTCTCGTAATCACAGGAAGGTAAAAAGATAATGGTCATAAATAATGACAGTAAATATACTCTTATTGTTTTCATATCGAATTATTTTTAATTATAAAATAAGTTTTTTATTACCACAAAGGATTTTGTACTATACCTTCAACGATCATTACTTCGTTTTGGGGTATCGGGTAAAAATACATTTTAGGAGAGAAGACGCGGTCTTCCACTTTGACCGGCTCGTAAATGAATGTATTATCCTGTTTTTTTGTAACCTTCATCCCTTGCAGCGGTGCGTTCAAAATATCTACTGCTGACATCCACCTCCTTAAATCCCATGCCCTATGGTCTTCAAAAGCAAACTCCACCCTACGTTCGTTACGTATGCTGTTTCTCATTTCATCCTGTGACAGTCCGTCTGGCAGTGGGGGAAGTCCTACATTTTCACGTTGTCGGATTTTATCGACTGATTCCTTGATCTCTTTATGTCCGGGAGAGTATTCGTTCAAAGCTTCCGCATAATTCAGATAAAATTCTGCCAGGCGGAATATAACCCAACTATGAACACTTGTTTGGTTAGTCAGTAGATTCAAATTCTCATTGACGTATTTTCTGAGATAATATCCGGTTTTTGTTGCATTGGCAATGGGAGGCGCGTCTTTTCCTCCATTCCACATCTCCATATTTCGCCCTTTGAACCAGATATCATTAGTCAGAATTGAATATTTTAAACGTGGATCTCTGTTTGAGTACGGGTCATTTTTATCATATCCGGAACCTTCGCTATTTATATTTTTCCCATTAAGCGTTTCGTAAGCGTCGACCAGGTTTTGAGAAGGAGTGGTTCCGCTCTGACCTAAATTGAAACCAATAGAGTAATTCAATCTTTCAAACCAATATGAATCTCCATCCCTTCTGGCAAAAAGTATTTCATCGTTTGTAAAATTAGTTGAACCAAAAAGAGAGTTATAATCCGGATGTATATAATAACCATTACCTTCTGCTAATTCGATGACAGCCTTTGCTGCATCAGCTGCTTTCTTCCACATTTCGACTCTGTTTCCTGATATTGAAATCAATGCGTTATCTGCATAACTTTCTGCCCATGCCGGAGTGTTCCATAAATCACTGGCTTGATACAGAAGTATTCGGCTTTTCAGGGCCAATGCTGCTATACTCGTAGCTCTCCCCAGATCGTCGGAACCATATCTGACTGGCAGGACTTTGGCTGTACTGTCACATTCGTCGGTAATGAATTTGATACACTGTTCCAGGGTATTCCTCTTTATATTATTGAAATTGTCATTAACGTTTGCTATGGCTTCTGTAAGAATAGGTACTCCGCCGTATCTTTTGACTAATTCGAAATAGAAATAAGCTCTTAAAAATCTGATTTCATATTTCCATCTGTTTACTTCTTCCAACCGGGCCTGATATACTTGTTGTTGCCGGGGATCATATTTATAAATATCGAAATCGATACTGTCTAATGAAACTAAAACCAGATTTGCATCTCTTATCGCTTTATAATATGTTGGCCATGCATTATCTGGATTGGAATAGGCATTCCATGAACCGAGGTTAAACATTTGTATACTTGAAGATTCAATTGTATGTTCTGCTTCATCCGTAGCAGAGGCCATCATAGCATCATTTATGTTAAGAAAGCCGGGTGCTATTCTAGCATAGACTGCCGCCACACGCGATCTGCTATATGAGTAATATCTGGTTACTTCATTATAGGTAAGATCGGTGGATAATTCACGATCTAAATAGGAATCGCAGGAGTAAAGAATACTAAGTAAAAAACCTGCCAATATGGTATATTTAATCTTATTCATCTTTTTAGTTATTGGGTAAATAATTAAAATTTAAGGTTTGCACCTAGGCTTACAGACATAGTTGCCGGATATCCTGATAATTTTTCAGGATCGGCTATATCTACTTTGTCGAACGTTAGCAGATTAGAACCATTGATAAAGAAGCGTATTTGTTTTAATTTTAGTTTCTTGATAATGTTATCGTTCAAACTATATCCTAACTCTATACTTCTCAGTTTTAAAAAGTTGCCGTTTCTTTGCCAGAGTGTTGAAGACTGAAAATTATTGTTGTTGTTTTTAGTCGACAAGCTCGGATAGGTGGCATTTGTATGCTGTGGAGTCCATCTGTCTTCTGCTATTGATGGAATATTTCCATTATTCTGTAATGCTTCATAATTTTTCCCGGATAAATAAACTGTTCTGTTTGCTAAACCCTGAAAAAATATATCCAGATCGAATCCTTTGTATTTAGCACCGAATGTAAAACCATATGATATTTCCGGAACAGCATTATAACCAATGGGGTAGAAGTCGTTTTGATCAATAATACCGTCGTTGTTCTGATCTTTATATTTTACATCACCAGGCTTAACGGACTGGAATGTTTGTAAAGGTGAATTCTCGATATCTGCTTCATCGCGGAAGAAGCCTATAGCTTCCAAAACAAATGGCTGATCTATCATTTTTCCGGTTCTGTTTTGATAATCGTATGAATACAATGTTTCTGCATTGTACTTGATTTTATTTGTTGCGTAACCTAAATTGAAGTTTGCATATAAACCCCAATCCTTTTTTGTGTTGCTGTTGTCGAATCCAGCTTCAAATTCTACCCCTTTATTTTCTACTTTTCCCACGTTTTGATAAGGAAGTGTTATTCCGAGGAATTGCGGTACAGTTCTGTTGGGTTGAGAAAGTATATCGTACCGGTTTTTGTTGAAGATGTCCAGATTAAAATTCAGGAACTTTAATACTGTTGCATCTACTCCGATATTCCATTGTTTTTCTTTTTCCCATGTCAGGTCCGGATTTGCCAGAATACCTTCCGCATACGTCTGCATCCATGTGTTGGACGAACCGAAAAAGTAACTGGATATCCCTTCATAATAAGGCTCATACATAAATCTGCGGGGAGCTCCGATGTTATCATTCCCCGTTTTTCCGTAAGAGCCTCTTAATTTAAGATAATCGATTGCTGATAGTTCTTTCATGAAGTTCTCTTCGCTTATAACCCATCCGGCAGATAAAGCAGAGAAAAATCCGAATCTATGGTCACGGGCAAAATTATTTGATCCGTTGTATGAAATAGAAAATTCTCCGATATATCTTTTGTTATAGGTATAAGTAAGTCGTCCGTTCCACCCCAGATGTTTGTAGGCAATATTATTACCTCCTTCGGTGTATGTATTGAGCAGATAATTTAGCATACCGTCGACCGTATGTTTACCGAAAGCCTGATTGTAGTAGAGACCCCCTTGGAAGGAAAAATTTCTCCATTTGTCACCTGTACTTTCGTCTGCCGATAATGACGTATTATCTCCGAAAGATGTATAAACATCTCCTGACTCCGTTTGTGCGATTGCAAATCTTTGATAAGTTCTTGTTTTATGCGAATACCCTTCAAATCTATTGTTAAACGCAATACCGGCAGTCGCGCTCAGTCCGGGTAGAATCATGTCTAATTTATGGGTTAACCGGAGTACGGACTGGAATGTCCTTTTGTTGGATGTGTATGAGCCTGTTTCCAACATGTCGCCCCACGGATTGGAATATAATGCGTTTCCTCCATAACTATTGTTCGGATTATATACAGGAAAGGAGTTTGAAGGAATGGAAGAAAGCAGATCGAATAATCCGTCCGTATTCAAACTTTTAGGATTAGTTTTGTCTGCAATCGTAAGACCTAATTTAAAGTCTACAGTGAAGTCTTTTGTGACATTGACATCGACATTCGTTCTGATATTATAACGGGTATAGCCGGAGTTATTAGAGAAATCAGTCAGATTTTTGGTCTTTTTTAATAGACCGGCTTCAGTGAGCGCATTTAGTAATACGTAGTAATTTACATTGTTCTGGCCTCCGCTGACTGTGAGATTAAACTCGGATAAAGGAGCAGTCGTTCTCAATACCTGATCATACCAATTCACATTTGGATAGAAATAAGGATCGCTTCCGTTTTGATATTTAGCAAGCTGTTCGTTGGTATACAATGGAGATTCGCCATAATTCGTCAGTGCTTCATTATACAAGTTTGCATACGTATACGAATCGACGAACTCTGGTAATCTTTTAGCTTTGGACAGACCGTATTGTGCTCCAAAACTAACTTTCATAGGGCCTTCCGTTCCTCTTTTCGTTGTTATGAGGATAACGCCGTTTGCCCCTTTTGCCCCGTAGATAGCGGTTGCAGCTGCATCTTTTAATATTGATACCGACTCAATCTCTTCTGGGATAAGTTGTTCATAAAAACATTCGAAATCGTCTACGATAATTAATGGTGATCTTCCACTGTTATAGGTATTATGTCCTCGTATCAATTGCCACGGTATGGCTACTCCGGGTTCTCCTTCCCCATAGATTGTGGTGAGACCCGGCAGTTTTCCATTTAGAGAATTGCCTAAAGTTGAAGAAAATCCCCGCGAGAGCTTTTCCCCTGAAATGGTAGACATAGCACTTGTTCTTTTCCAGTCGCTCTGACTGTCGAAACCTATCCTAACATTCTTATTAACTAACGAGTCGGTAGTTAAGTCATCTTGTGCAGATGTAATGAAAAATATATTAATTAGTATTGTAATTAATATGTATCTATTGTGCAGTATTTTATATTTCATCTCGGTTAACTTTTATATGTCAAACAATTTATTACCAACCTGGATTTTGAATTAAATAACCCTTATTTATCTCATTTTGCATCATAGGATGTAGGTACATACTTTTGTTGAATGTACGCGTTTCGAATACATACGGTTCATATCTGTATTCATTGCTGGTACCGATTCTATATATATTTAGCCCCCACATGTTGCCTCTCATAACTCCATCTTCTTCTGCGATCATCCAGCGATAGATATCCCACAGTCTATGGTCCTCGAATGCGAGTTCGATACTACGTTCATTCCTTATTTTTTTGCGAAACTCTTCCTGAGAAAGTCCCGGAGGGAAATCCGGCATTCCGGAACGTTTCCTTATAATATTGACTGCATCATAAGCTTCTGCTACCGGACCTTCAGATTCATTGATTGCTTCTGCATAATTCAAATATGCTTCTGCGAGTCTGAACAGATACCAGTTTACGTATGCATTGGTTGATGATGTCAGTGTTCCCGGAATCCATTTGCGTAGCCAGTGTCCTCCTTTACATCCTATGCGTGGAGGTTGATTGGCGGCTACTTCATCTGTTCCCTGAAACATTTTGAGTGATGGAAAGTCGGGATTCCAATAGGAACCGTTATATGCTACCGACTGGGCGAAGCGGGGATCTAATTCTGCATATTTTTGATTCAGATCATCTCCGCCATTTGGTGCCCAGTTCTGAGGAGTTCCATCAATTTTTTCGTATTTTTTTACAAAATTGAATGTGACGGAGGTTCCTGCCTCACTGATGTAGAAATTATTGATTGATTTGAAAGCCATATACCAGTATCCTTCCAGTCCTGCAAATTTTGTAGATAATATGATTTCCTGGTTGTCGGGTACTTCCCAGACATACCTGTAATTTTTATCGACTCCTTGATTAGTAACGAGTGCGATTGAACCGGATGGTGCCCAGTCTATGACCGCTTTAGCTGCATCTGCCGCTTTTTTCCATCTGTTCTTATCATAACTCCCATAAGTCGGGATATCGTTGTTACCCGGTAAATCGATATAAGGAGTGTTGGAATTGAATAAAGGACTTGCTGCATAGAGCAGTGTTCTTGATTTCAACATTAAAGCAGCTCCTTTTGTAGCTTTCCCGGTAAATGTCTCGGACCATTTGTCGGGAAGTAGCATCGCTGCCGTATCACAATCGCCTATTATGAAATCGACCATTTCAGCAAAAGTACTTCTTGGGATTTTCAGATCGTCGGTCATGTCCAGACTTTTTCTAACGATAGGCATGCCGCCATACCGTTTGAGCATTTCGAAATAATTTAATGCTCTGATAAATCGGGCTTGTCCGGCAGCTTGTTCTTTAAAATTAGGTTCGGTGCTGGGGACATCATTTATTTTTTCTAAAAGGATATTGGTATTTCTGATGGCCCTCCATCTGACCCATCTTCTTCCGTCATCACCACTCCAATTAGGATTTTGTGCTGCATTATTAAAATTTTGGCACCAATACCAGGAAGCTCCGTTTTCTGCTTCATCCGTTGTGCAGGCATAGATAGCATCCCTTCTGCCATCCAGGTCATCCCATTTGGGCAGATCGGTATGTATACCGACTTTATACATGTTTACTATAAATGTTTCTGCATTTCGTTGTGTTGAGAAAATGGTATCGAGCGTTACATCGACACCTGGTGCTTTGTCTAAATAATGTCCCATCATGTCTTCGCATGATGAAGAGATTAACATCCAAAGAAGGATTATGCTATTGCATATTATGATAAACTTTCTGTTTTTCATGGTATTAAAATTTAATGTTAAACCCGAAATTAATAACTCTCGTATTAGGGTAAGGAGCCCAGTCTCCACCTCGTGATACTTGTTCCGGATCTTCTCCCGGATACAGTCCGTGCCATGTAATTAAGTTATTTCCATTTATGTAAAGTCTTAGAGAAGAAGCTCTGATTTTTTTCAAAATAGAATGTTCGAATGTATATCCTATTTCCACATTTTTCAGTCTCAGGTAACTTGCGTCCTGTACAATGAAAGTAGACGATTGATAATTGTGCTTTTGGACTTGTTGAGCGGAAAGATGAGGTAATTTGATTTCATCTCCATTCAGATATTTTTCGTACGTCCACGACATCTTAGGAATGTATGCCTGTGCCATTTGATCGTTTTCGAAAGGACGCACGCTGGTGATATAAGTATATCGGCTCACGTTGGTGGCTCCTTGAAATAATACGGAAAAATCGAATCCTTTAAATTCTCCACCAAACGATACACCATATATTATTTCGGGAAAGTCTGAATAACCGATAGGAACCATATCGTCGGCATTAATAATTCCATCGCCGTTGATATCTTTGAATTTAATATCACCTGGCATTATTTTATTACTGTTTTCAATTGACACAGGTCGGTTGGCATCGTTCACTTCTTCCCATGTGTTGTAGAAGCCCTCTGCGATGTATCCGAAATATTGTCCGTATCTTTGTCCTGTCCGGTAGCTATAAGGATATACTCTGTTGACTTCATCCTGGAAAAGTATCCGGTTGGTGGCATAGGTGAAGTTGCCTTGTGCCCAATAGTTAAATTCCCGGATATTATTTTCGTAGGCGAGATCTAATTCGAACCCATAGTTTTTCATTTTACCTAAATTCTGGGCCGGAAATGTAACTCCTGTTATTTCGGGTGTGGTTTGCGGAGTTGCCAATATGTTATTTCTGGTTTCATAAAAATAATCTCCTGTAAATCTTATCTTGTTGTCCCAGAAATGAATATCCGCACCTATATTTGCTTTCCTTGCCCGCTCCCAGGTTAATGACGGATTACCTATAACTCCTTCTGAAGAACCCTGGTAGGGTTGGAATGTGGAGCCTGGCTTTCCGAAATAATATGTGTTGTTCTGATAAACATAAGACGATGGATTATAAAGGAACCTTGTTCCGCCTACTTTATCATTACCTACTTCTCCATAAGATCCTCTGATTCTCAGGAATGAAACAGTCTTGTTTTTGGGGAAAAACGCTTCTTCTGAAGCGACCCATCCTAAAGAATAGGCCGGGAAAAAACCGAAGCGTTTTCCTTTTGCAAAATTTTCAGTACCGTTATAACCGGCATTAAATTCAGCCAGATAACGTTTTTTATAGTCATAAGTAACCCTTCCTACAAGCCCTTGAACACCGTTAGGTATGGCGTATGCAAGGGTGGGATCATGCAATTTACTTTGGTTATATAGAAGCATTGCCGTGAAACTATGATCTTTTATTTGTCTGCTGTAATTTAATGCAAACTCCAGATATATTCTTCTTGTTTTTGCATTCACTTCTTCAAAACCAAAAGGTTTTTCTTCTTTTTGAGGAGCGTATAGAATGGTTCCGTCACTGTTTCTGATCGGATTATAGGTTTGAGCAGATTTATGATATTTCTTGTCGTTTTGCATGTAATGCCAGTAAGAGATTGTACCATGTGCACTTAATCCTTTAACGAGATGATCGAAATCATACTTTAGTTTTACCAGACTTGTGAGGTAACTTACATATTCGTTGTGTACCCCTGTACCAAGTAGCTGTTCCAAAGGGTTTCCTCCAAATACATCATATACGTTTATAATTTTTCCGTCCACAATACCCGGCGAAATATTAGGAGGTGCATTATATAGTCTGTCCATAATGTAATTCACCCCGGCGATTGGGCCTTTCCTGTCCTCGATTTGTGCCGATAGATTGACACTGGATGTTAATCTTTTAGTGATATTTATATCAAAATTTGAACGAAAATTGTAACGTCTGAATCTCATTTGATAGTTGTCTCCCGTCAAGCTTGTGTTATTAAACAAGCCTTGTTGGTCAAAGATTCCTGCGGTAATAAAATATTTGATATTCTCGGTTCCGCCACTTATATTAAAATTAGATTGAGTCTGTAAAGAGTGATTGCGTAACATCATAGATATCCAGTCCGTATCCGGATAAAAGATAGGGTCATCGCCTTTTTTGTAATGTTCCAAATCCTCTTCGGTAAATTTAGGGATGTAGTTCCCTGTTATATAAGAATTATACTTTAGAGCCTCATTGAATGTTTTTGCCCATTCGTAACTTCCCAGATTCTTTCTTAAGTCGGTGAATTGGGTTACAGCAACATTGGTTGAAAAACTTATTACAGGGGCTTGCTTGGTCCCTCTTTTAGTGGTAATAAGTAAAACTCCGTTTGCACCTCTTACTCCATAGACTGCTGTGGCAGATGCATCTTTTAAAATGCTGACACTTTCTATTTCATTAGGATCCAGATTGTTGAAGTTTAAACTTTCGATACCGTCAATCATGACCAGCGGGCCGGATGAACCGGAGAATGTACCGGTTCCCCTTATTCGTAATTCGGTTGCGTCGCCTCCCGGCTCTCCATTTCTTTGGATGGCCAGTACACCGGGAAGTCTGCCTGCCAGGGAATTTGAGATATTTGCTTGCGGTGATTGTACGAGTTTTTCAGAATTGATAGCGGCAATAGCACCGGTGACCGTCTCTTTTTTCTGAGTCCCGTAGCCTACAACAACGACTTCTTCCAATATCTGATTATCGAGTCGAAGACGTATGTTTACTTCGGTTTGATTGGTGATATTTATTGTTTGTTTCTGATAGCCGAGGTAACTTATTTCCAATGTACAGCTTTCCCCGGGAAAGGATATAGAGAAGATGCCGTCATAATCCGTGATCACCCCTTTCTGTGTCCCTTTTATGACAACGCTGGCTCCGATAATGGGAGAACCGTCTTCTGCATCTAAAATCGTACCCTTAACAATACGTTCTTTCTTTTGTTGGGTAACAACAGGTACTTTTGCATTTTTTCTTAATACAACTTCTTTCCCTTTGATTTGATAATCGATGTCATGGCCTTTTAGAACGATAGCTAACACGCCTTCAATAGAACCATTGCAGTCGATTTCGTCGAGGATCAATCCCGATAAATCATCAGGATTGTAGAAAAAAGAATAGTCGCTTTTCTTTTCTATGTCTTGTATAATCTGTAACAGACTCATTGATTGCCCCTTTATATATATTTGAGGGGAAGCATACAAGGCAAGGCTTGAACAAAAAAACAGAACTAGCACCAGCCCTTTATACATAGTCCTGTTTAGCCATTTTTTCTTTTTCATTTCTTTTCTTTTTAATTAGTAACTAAGGTTAACGTCTCTCTATTTATCTGTGTATGATATACTTATTGTCTATTTGCTTGTATTTTAAATTCAAACTGTAACTTATTTTATTTAATACAGATTCAAGGGATTCATCATAACGTATATTACCCGTAACTTTAAGGCTTTTTCGAGGTAGTTTTTCTAACTCTATTTTAGTATTATATTTCCAGTCTAAAAAATCGACGAGGTCGGTTAGGTTTATTTGCGAAAGTCTGTAGTTCCCGTTTACCCAATGTATGTTTTCGTATATGGGTATTACCTGTGCTGATACTTCCAGCGAATTGTATATAATTCGCTGGGAAGGATATAGCTTGATGACATCTTCATTTTTTCCCTGAACAAGATTTATCTTACCGCTATATAAAGCAATGATATTAGCTTCGGGGATATCCTGATTTATAAAAAAACTTGTTCCTTTCACTTCTACATACGAATTGGTAAGATGTACTTTGAAGTCATTTCCATTTTGCTTCACGACTTCGAATGTTGAGTTACCTCTTAACCAAAGTTCTCTGTTTTCTGTAAAATTCTCAGAGAAAAGAAGTTCGCTGCCTGCCTCCATCCAAACTTTTGTTCCGTCCGGTAAGATGCATACTTTGCTGTTTACGGCTGTAATTAATAGTATGTTAGGTTGTCTCGCTTCTTCTGTTTTTTCAAATAAAAATGATTTGAAGGTAAAAAAGCATATTAGAATAACGGCAGCTATGCTAGTAGCTTGCAAGAAGAAGAGGTAACGAGATTTCCAAAAATGTTTCTTATGTATGTTTTTATGGATACTTTCCCAAATCCGTTCACGTATTATTTCATCTTCTTCAGAATCTACTCCGGGTTTTTCCCACTCCTTTCTCAATATGTAGATGAAAGGTGCCCAGTTGACTTTATTTTTCGAATATGTTTTTTCTTCTTTTTTATTCATAATTCTTTGCATTCTATATATAAATACACGTCATCGACATGGAACACTACATGGAGATATAAAATATTTTTATTTTTCTCAAAATATTTTTATAACTTGCCGTCGGTTTATCTATGTGATGTATAAATTCTTGGAACAATGAATAACAGACTGTTTCTATTCTTAATAATCAATCTTTTTCTATTGACAATATCCATTTCCTGTAGTAAGCTGGAAAGAGAAAAGGATACGCTCGAATTGTATACAACTTCTCTCTTAATAAATCAGGAAGGCGGGGAAGAGTGCATAGATCTTATGGCGAATGGTCTGTGGGAGATTCAGAATATTCCGGATTGGATCTCGGCCAGTCCTACATCGGGCGATGGTTATGGCATGGTAACTATCAAGGTGGCAGAAAATAAAGGGGCTGAACGAAGAAAGGCTTCTCTGCAATTTTCCCATGGGAAAGCAACGGAGACGTTGGAAGTGGAACAATTGAGCCTGGCAGAAGCAGATCCTTTTATAGAACTGAGTCAAAATCCTGTACAAATGTCGACTGGTGCGGGGATAAAACGTATAAAGCTGACCACCAACAGACCATGGAAAATGTCTGAGAATTTCTATAGGTGGATTTCTGTCAGTCCTTCCTCTGGTGAAGGTTCTGCTGAAATAACTATCGAGGTGAAAGAAAATCGTAATCCGGGTATGAGGCATTCATACATGTCAATTATAGGGGAAAATATGCAGATTGATTTGCTTATCAATCAGTTTGGTCTTAGTGATGTTATCCGGTTACCGTGGTTGCCTATTTTCCGTTTTAAACAAATGTCATCCACTCAGGGAATGTATTCTACGTTGACAGACAATTTATTTATAAATCCGGCTATCCGGGATGAGATTTATGTAGGAAACCTTGTCTGTCATACTACCCAATCCAATATCAATATACCTGAATTTACTGGTTATACCTTCAATCCGATTACCGTTTCAACATCTGCTCCTGTTGCTGAAGTTATGAAAACCTATATTCCTTCACCGATAGAGCAAGAAACATTTGCCCGGCAAATCGTTGGGAATATATCCACCCAAAGTGGTACTTTGGTTGAAGATAAAGGTTGGTTTGAATTTTATACTCATAAGCAGTTACATACTGTCGGGATGGTTAACCTGGGAGTGAAGCTGGACGAAATCATGTCGGATGTTTCTTTCAAGGAAAAAGAAATGACTCGGAAGTACGGAGTAATTTATTCATTCAAGCGGACCTTCTTTACGTTAGATATAGATATTCCGAAAAAGCTTATAAAGGAAGAACTGAAAGATGCAGATAAAGCAAAAGGCGCTTCGTATGTTTCTTCTGTCGGTTATGGCAGGGTCGGATTGCTGATCGTTGAATCGGACACAGATTCGCGCGATGTTAAATTAGCGATAGATAAGGTGTTGGCTGATGAACCGTTGTCTCCGGAAGAAACCAGTCTGCTTTCGACAGTGGATCTCTGCTATGTTTATTTTGATGAAGATAAGAATGTGCAGGTCCAAAAAGGGAATCTGGATGTAGTGAATGCCTACAAAGATGGAATTAATGCAGGAGCCGATCATATTTATCCGCTCGAATTCACATTGGCAAACTATCTGGATAATTCGCCAGGTAATATCTCGTTTACTTTTAGGGCGGAAGAATAGTTCTTTATCATTTTCTGATTTCCTGCCTATGTATCGGGGATTACTATGCGTACTAATGAGAATTACCGGTTGAGGAGAACATTTCCTCAACTCTGTTACATGACCGTGTAAGAGCTTTTTGGCCAGTGCTGTTTGATATAATCAACTTTGTTGTTTTCGGTAACAAGATAGTCAATGTCTCCCAAAGAGGCAACCGTATAGGCTTCTGCCGTATTCAGTTTGTAGCTGTCTGCCAGGATGATTCTTTTTTGGGCGCGTTCTATCATTAGCCGTTTCATCATTGCCTCTTCTCTGTCGGGAGCTGTCAATCCTTGTTGAGGATGCACGTTGCTGATCCCTAAAACCAACCAGTCGGGGCGTACGGTTTGCAATGCCTGAAAGACAGAAACGCCGACAGTTACCTGCGAAGAAGGGAATACTTTTCCTCCCAGAAAGATTAGTTCCAGTTTGGGATGATGCATAAGGGTGTTAACTATCGGGAAACTGTTGGTGTAAACTGTCAGTTCCATATTCGAAGGGATTTTCCGGGCTACTTCCAGGTTGGATGTTCCGCCGTCTATCAATAAAATATCACCTGTCCGGAACATTGGGATCACTTTGGCTGCCATTTGTTGTTTAGCCGGTATTCCCGTATTCAGCCGGTCTGTGAACTCGATCGGAATGCCTGATTTCGCAATGGCACCTCCATGCACTTTAGTTAATAATCCCCGTTCGTCCAGCTCCGTCAGGTCACGCCGAAGGGTGTCGTCCGAGACTCCCAGTTCTGCACTTAGAGATGTTATATAGATGCGGTAATTCTGATCTATGCGGTTTAATATGTACTGGTGTCTTTCCTCTTTTAGCATGTTTATGCAGTTTTATGTGTTGCTTATTACCGCAAATATATGTATATTTCAGTCTATAAACAAAGAATAATGATACATTTCTTTATTGAATGCGGTGTTTTGCGATATTTATTCAAAGGCTGTTGGAAAGACGCAGATATCAGGAAAAGACCGCATTCCGGATTGCTCCGGTAAGGAACTGTATCAGGTAAGAAAGATGAATGTATAATCATAAAAAAACTAAAAAGAATATGAAGGCTCAGATGTTGGTTGATATGGATGGAGTACTGGCAGATGTGTACTCCCAGTTTATAAATTTTGAATACAGGGATTCCGGCATCCGGTTGAACCGGGAAGAGATGTACGGGAAAACGGAGGAGGAGGCTTTTCCTTCTTTCGACAGGCATGTGCGAAGTTCCGGTTTTTTCAGGACGGCACCTCTTATGGCTGACAGCATCGAAGGTTTGAAATATCTGAATGACAAGTACAATGTCCTGATTGTTTCTTCTGCCACCGAATTTCCCGGAAGCCTGATTGAGAAACAGGAATGGCTGAATGAACATTTTCCTTTTATCACTTGGCAGCAGATGATATTTTGTGGCCGTAAGGATAGTATAAAAGGAGATATTATGATTGACGACCATCCTAAAAACCTCTCCTTCTTCAGCGGGGAAAAGGTTTTGTTTACTCAACCTCATAATATTCGTATAACGAATCCTGCCTACCGGAGAGTAGCTGGCTGGAAAGAGATAATGGAAATCTATTGAATTGGTTTCATAGAAAAGGCTGCCGGAAAAAGTTTATCTTTGTAAGTTGTCCGATGACCGGATAAACGGATACAAACGAAATATATGTATGTTACAAAATAGTGATGCTGAGAAGAATGTAATCAGGAGAATCGCCGTTTTTTGCGGTTCAAGCCGTGGGACAGAGCGGATATTTGAAGAACAGGCTTACGAATTGGGAAAGACGTTGGCCGTTCAAAACATTGAATTGGTTTATGGCGGAGCCAATGTGGGACTGATGGGTACTGTTGCCAATGGAGTCATGGAAAATGGAGGCAAAGCCATCGGGGTCTTACCTGTTTTTTTGAAGAAAGTGGAGATTGCCAATTTAAATCTGACGGAACTTGTGATGGTCGATACCATGCATCAGAGGAAAGCGAAAATGAATGAACTCTCTGATGGTGTGATAGCTCTTCCGGGAGGTTTCGGTACACTTGAAGAATTCTTTGAGATGTTGACCTGGGCCCAGTTAGGTCTTCACCGGAAACCTGTGGCTCTCTTGAACGTAGACGGATTCTATGATGCCCTTCTGGCATTGGTCGATACAATGGTCGACAGAGGATTCCTTCGAAAAGAAAACAGGGAGATGCTTCTGGTCAGCGACAATATAGAAGACCTGCTGGATAAAATGAGAAAATACGAAGCTCCATCAGTCGGTAAGTGGCTGAACAGGGCGGGACTTTTGAATAAATGATCGTTGCCGGTTCTATAATTTGATTATCTCCATATCCTCCGGGACGAAAATATTCCCGGAGAAGTTTTCTCGTGCTTCGGCTGTATATTTTTCTTTACGTGTAGCGAGGGTTTTATCGATGTGCTTTTAGTTTCCTTTTCAGATACCAGGTAATGAGGGCGAGTGTTACCAATGCCACAAAAACATAGCTTATTTCCCTGCTGTATCTTTCCAGCTCTTCCAGTAACCGGTCTTCAGGAAGTATCTGTGCCAGGTAATATCCGAGCAGCACCAGGATACTGTTCCAGATGGCTGAACCGAGTGTTGTGAACAGGATGAAGGCGGGAAGCCGCATTCGTGCCAGTCCGGCAGGGATGGAAATGAACTGTCGCACGGCCGGTATTAACCTTCCGAAGAAGGTCGATATCTTGCCGTGTTTCAGGAAAAATGCTTCCACATACTCTATCTTTTGCCGGTTTATGCCGAGCAGATGGCCGAAACGGCTGTCGGCAAATTTATAGACGATGGGCCTGCCGACGAAGAGGGCGAGATGGTAATTGATTAACGCCCCGATGAGCGCTCCCAAGGTTGTGAAAAGTATCACGAGGAAAATATTCATCTCACCGTTTGCCGCCTTGTAGGCGGCAGGTGTGACGATCAACTCGGATGGTAGCGGAACCAGCGAGTTTTCAAGTATCATGAGGATTAAAATCACCCAATAGCTGAGGTGCTCCAGGCACCATTGGATTAAATCAGAAAAGTCCATAGGGTATTTTATGCATTATTATCGTTGGGTACCTGAACCAGTATTTTATCTATTCTGGCTCCATCCATATCAACAATTTCGAAGTGGAAGTTGTTCCATTCGACTAGTTCTCCGGATTGAGGGATATGTCCCAGCTGTTCCAGCAATAATCCTCCTACCGTATGATAGTTACATCTTTCATATAAATCTTCTTTATCGAAATAAGACAGGAAATCATAAAAAGAACACTGTCCGTCGACCAGCCAGCCGTCGTTGTTGCTCCGTTGGATAATCTCCGGTTCCTTCTGCGTATCGTTGATGGTGCCTAACAAGGCTTCCAGAATATCCCTGAGTGTTATAATTCCCTGGCACATACCGAATTCGTCGCATATCAGGGCACGGCTTATTCCCTGTTCTTTCATTTCTTCAAGCACTTTATAGACACTCATGTTCTCATGGAAATAGAAAGCCGGGCGGACGATGCATTCCAGATTGAAATCAGGTGTATCCAGATGGAGAACCAGGTCTTTCAGGAAGATGACTCCTTCCACGTCTCCCTTTTTCTTGCCGGTCACCGGATACATTTCATATAATTCCTGTTCGATGGTCTTTTTCACTTGCTTTTTATCCATATCCAAGTCCAGCCAGATGATTTCATTCCGCTGTGTCATAATGGAACTGACCTTCAGGTCGCCCAGGATGAAAACACGTTCGACGATGTCCTGCTCTACTTCCTGTACTTCTCCGCCTTCTTTTCCTTCCTGTACGATCGATTTGATTTCTTCTTCCGTCACCTTATTATCCGAGTCCTTTATGCCCAGCAGGTTGAACATGCAGGAAGTACTTTTCGACAGCAGCCATACAAATGGGGCGGCTACCAGCGATAAGATATACATCGGGCGGGCAACAACTTTCGAGGCTTTTTCTGCAATACTCAAACCGATTCTTTTAGGGACAAGCTCACCGAATATCAAGGTCAGGTAAGTGACGGCTACAACAATCAACCCCTGGGCAATGAGGGATGCGTAAAGAGGGGATACTCCCCAATTTTTCAGGATAACCGAGAAGTCGTCCGTCAAAGCTGCACCGGAATAGATACCGGTCAGGATACCGATCAGTGTGATGCCGATTTGAATGGTCGAGAGGAAACGATCCGGCTCATTTGCCAGTTTTAGGGCCAGTTTTGCCGCTTTACTGCCTTTCTTTGCGTCAGTGTTCAGACTCGATTTGCGGGCGGAGATTAATGCGATTTCAGACATGGCAAATATGCCGTTCAATAGGATAAGTGAAATGATTATTATTATTTCGTTCATGAAAATGATACTGTTTTAGTTTATTATTTAAATGTCTTATGGGCGGGGCCGGAGGGTTTGCATACGGTGGTAGTATCATAATATATGATACAAGAGTATTATAATATATGCGAACGGAGTATCACAATATATGATACAGCAGTTTTATAATATATGATATTATGCTTTCGTCCGGTGAAAGAATATGGCTGTGTACTAAATAAGGAATGTACAGAACAAGGAATGTATCTGCCGTGGGGCAGGTCTGTTGTTAACGGGTATATAGTAATCAATATGAACCAGCTGTGTGAACAGGTCGGGAAGCGGTACGGAATAAACTGGAATCAGGGGATGAACAGGACGGTTCCCGTTGCGGTAAAACAGTTCGTCCGTATTACCCGGCTCATCGGTATCTTCCGCCTGGTTGGAAATTTCCGTCTGGTCTGCTGTATGTGTATCATAATTGGGCACAACGTATCCGAATACATCGAGTAACACCAGGAATAACATGATGATACAGATTGCCCGTGCTTTGACAGTATAAATCGTATGTTGCGTAAATGCCATGCAATAATGTACAGCTGAATTTGGGTACGAAAATACATATTCGTCTGTTCGGTACATAGTATTCAACGCGTTTTTGTGTTACTTTAACGAATTTGCTTTAACATCCATCTATTTGAGTATCTTTCTCATGTTTCTTTCCGTAAGAGTATTATATTTGTTGTGAGTATACTATAAACTAATGAATAAACTTATGGCAGGAATTGAGGATTTGAAGATATTATTGTCTTCTATGAAACCGGGATTAGATAGTAGGGAATTTGTATTCTGTACGTTTGATAATCCCCTTTCTATGGAGGCAATAACGGATTTAACCCCGATTGGTACTTTCCGGGAAAAAGAGGGGTTGATATTAATTCTTACAACGGATGATGCGTCATCGAATGGTATCCGTTTTGATACTGTCTATAAATTAATATCGCTCACAGTTCATTCAAGTCTCAATGCCGTGGGATTAACCGCTTCCATAGCCACAAAACTAGCATCAAAAGATATCAGTGCTAATGTTGTAGCGGCTTATTATCACGACCATATATTTGTTCAGAAGGAGAAAGCCGGGCAGGCGATGGAGGCTATAATGGAATTACAAGCAGAATCTTTTTCATGTAGAGAATAAAAAAAGAGCAAACCCTATGCAGTCTTTTCCATATTAGTGCATCATAGTTATATGATGTTGTGGGACATGGACAGAGAGGACTTCGTAGATTTGTGCAAAAAAGGAGATGAGCAGGCATTAAACCAGCTTTATAAAACTTATTCGGGAAAGATGATGAAGATATGCCTTCGTTATGTGCCCGACAGACAAATTGCACAAGATCTGCTGCATGACGGTTTCATTGTTATCTTTACTTCCATTGGCTCATTACGTAATCCGGATAGGCTGGAAAGCTGGATGGGAGTCGTGATGAAGAATATTGCACTTCATTATCTCAGTCAAAACAATATGGTTAATACCATCCCTTTGTCTGATGTGTCTGAAGAAGATGAACCGGCGGAAAGTCCTTTCATGACTGATTTGATATCGTATGACCGGTTGATGGAATTGGTGGAAGGGCTTCCCGAAGGTTATTCGAAGGTGTTCAAACTGGCGGTGCTTGAAGGGCTGCCTCATAAAGAGATAGGCGACTTGTTGCATATAGCTCCTCATTCATCATCTTCGCAATTGCATCGTGCGAAAGCGTTGCTGAAAAAGATGATTGTCGATTGTCGCCTGGTTATTATAATGTTTCTGCTGCTTCTTATCCCGCTGTTCTACAATTATCTGCCCTGGAAAAAGAAACAACAAAGCCATCAGCCTAAGATAGCAGTGCGTCAGCCGAAAGCTGAAAAAAGGGAGGAAGACAGGCAGACCGATTCCCAGGAACAGGAGGTTCGTTCCGGTACGGGAGAACATTCACAATTGCCGGGACTGATTAGTGCGCCACCGCTGGCGGATGCAGGAAAAGTACCGCCTATCTTGCCTGTCGGGAATATTACGATAAGTGTGCCACCTGTCAATAAACCGTTATTTATTTCTGATTTGCCAAGTGCGACTATCTCCGGTTTGTGTCCGGAAGGAAGTTTTGTCTCCGTGCAACGTAAAAAGAAAGCAGGAGCGTGGAAGTTTATGTTGGCAGGTTCGTTAGGTCCGCAGCTGGCTCAGAATATGTACAAACTGATTGCTACTCCCCATTCAGATAGTGGAGTAGGGGCTGATCTTCCTCAGCAGGTAAGTACCTGGGAGGATTATTACACTTACCTGAATGCCCGTTATCAGGAAGGTACTTTGGGCGATTCGGTTACGATAATGAATATCGCAAAAAACAATCAGGGAGATATTGTAGAAAGTCAACACCACTATTCTCCTATTACCATTGGGCTTTCGGCAAACAAAAAACTAAACGAACGCTGGAGCCTTGAAACGGGCTTGCAATATACTTTCCTGAAATCCGACTTTACCACAGGTAATGATTTCCGTATTCAGGAAACACAAAAAATCCATTACCTAGGAATCCCTTTCCGTGTATCTTATCGCTGGGGTAATTTCAGGAATTTCTCGCTTTACTCGACAGCCGGTATGCAACTTGATATTCCGTTAAAAGGGACACTTCAAACATCTCATATTACGGACAGTATACCTATGAGCATGGGCTGTCACTCGTTGAATGTACCTCTACAATGGTCGATTAATGCCAGTACAGGTGTACAATATCATTTCACTCCCCGCATCAGTCTCTATATAGAGCCTACTGTCAATTATTATATTCCTGACGGAAGCGGGTTGCGTACTATCCGGAAAGAGCATCCGGTGACATTCACAGTCCCTGTCGGCTTACGTTTCAGTTGGTAGGGGAAAAACAATAAGTCTCAATAAAATGATTTAACCACGCAGTCTTTTGCCTGAAAGAATATCATACTTATAGATATTTAAAAACAGAAAAGAGATGCAGGAACGACATATCAACCGTGACCGTTATTTTGAGGAACAGGCACAGACGACCCGGAAATATTATATTCCGTATATAAAGCAAATAGTAGGCGACCTTCCGGAGAAAGTCTTGGAAGTGGGATGTGGTGAAGGAGGTAATCTGCTCCCTTTTGCCGAGTCAGGTTGTGAAATAGTCGGAGTGGATATTGCCTCTTTACGAATAGAGCAGGCTCGAACATTCTTCGCCCGAAGAAATCAGAAAGGGACCTTTATCGCATCTGATATTTTCCGATTAAAAGATCTGGAAAAGCATTTTCCGCTTATCCTGATACACGATGTAATTGAACATATCGAAACCAAATCCAAGTTCCTATCCGGCATGAAAAGTTATCTGTCGGCTGGTGGGGTCATTTTTATTGCCTTCCCTGCCTGGCAGATGCCGTTTGGCGGGCATCAGCAGATAGCACGGGGCACGGTTGTTTCGCATCTTCCTTTCATACATTTACTTCCACGGGTTTTATATAAATGGATACTGGAAACAGGCGATGAAGAAGAAGATACAATAAAGGAGTTGCTGAGTATTAAAGAAACGAAATGCACCATTGAAATGTTTCGGAATCTTGTAAAACAGACGGGATATCAGATTGTTGACCAGCAATTATTTTTTATAAATCCGCATTATGAGGTTAAGTTCGGATTATCACCGCGAAAGCTGGGGAGAGTTCTTTCTTCCATTCCGTATCTGAGAAACTTCTTTAGTACAAGTTGCTTTTATTTGTTGAAGAAAACAGAAGATAAAGAGAGTTGAATGGCAACAATTTATATTTAAAAATGGTCATTTTAACCTTTGTAGATAACAGTTAGAGAGAGATTTGATTAACTCTGATAACCGTTATCTATATAAGGTTAAAACTATTAGATTATCTATTGTTTCTCTCCTGTTACCGTAATTGAGTAGATTCCGACATTTCCTGATTTATATTTCTGAATTGTATTTTCATCCAGATGTTCATATAGTACTTCATCGGGGATAATTACTGTCTTAGTCCTTTCCACACGGATATTTGTGAAATTCACTTTTTCTATCTCTGCTAAATAGTCTTCCTTTTGAATGGCACTAGCGATACAGCCTGCATACATAGCGGCATTATCGGTAAACTCTTTGGGGAATATCCCATTCAGTACGACATCAGAGATGCAAAAATGTCCACCCGGTTTTAATGCACGGTAGATTTCTTTGAAAATAATATTTTTTTGAGGAAGCAGGTTTAATACACAGTTGCTGACAATCACATCTGCTGTATTGTCCGGTAAAGGCATATTTTCAATATCTCCTTCTAAAAATTCAACATTCGTATATCCCCGCTTGAGTGCATTGGCTCGTGCTTTAGCTATCATTTGAGGGGCAAAATCAATGCCAATGACTTTGCCGCTTTCACCAACTTCCGAGCGGGCTATAAAACAATCATTTCCTGCTCCTGAACCCAAATCGATAACGGTGTCCCCCTTTTTAATATTGGCATATTGGGTGGGTAATCCACATCCAACCCCTAAATCTGCATCGGGTTCATATCCCTTCAGATTTTTATAGTCTTCACTCATTATAGTGAATACTTTCTTTGATGGGGGTGCCGGGGATTTGCCGCAGCAGCAACCTTTTAGCGTGTCGGAATCTAATGCTAGTTCGTTATAACGCTGTTTTACCAACTCTTTTAAATCCTGATTCTCTTTCATATACTTTCTATGTTAAATTAAATCTATTCGTATTAGTTCGTAAAAACACGAACAATATTCTCAAAAAAAGGTGCTGTTATTCACAGCACGATGTATCTTTAGAATTGCAATTATTCCAAAAAGTAGCAAATAAATTACGGGCAAGTTCCCAATTATCCCGGTTGATACAATACCTGACTTTTGGAGTTTCTATTTCTCCCTGGATTAATCCGGCTTCTTTTAATTCTTTTAAATGTTGTGAAACAGTTGCTTTAGCAATTGGTAGTTCTTCATGGATGTCCCCAAAGAAACAACTGTCCTGTTTGGCCAAAAAATTAAGAATAGCCATCCGTGCCGGATGTCCCATCGCTTTAGCAAAACGGGCAATCTGCTCTTGTTCTTTTGTATACTGTTTCGTTTTCATTATTCCTTTATTGTTTGTCGTTCGCAAAACTACGAATAATATTCTGCTTTCCAAATGTAACTTGGTATTTTTAGTCTATTTAAAGGTTTAGTATGATTTTGATGGGTGTCAAAAGCCGGGGAATGTCATGCGGAACACTGTTCCTTCTCCGGGTTCAGAGTTTACAATAAGTTCTCCGCCATGGAGTTGCATAATGCGGCGGGATAGTGGCAGTCCTATTCCGCTTCCTTCTTTTTTGGTGGAATAAAAGGGGGTGAAGATATCTTCCAGTCGGTTTTCCGGAATGCCTTCCCCGTTATCAGTTATTTGTATGAATGAAGAAGTGGCTTTTTTCCCTGCCTCAATCCTAATCTGTGGTTCCGGGGTATTGGTTGTGGCCTGTAAGGCGTTGCGGATAAGATTAATGAGTGCCAATGTTATTAAGTTTTGATCCAGTAGGATTTCTATGTTTTCCGGTGAAATATAACGGATGTTCTCACTGCCTTGTTCCGAGTTTAATAAACGGTCAAGTTTATCAAACAAAGTGCTGATTTTTACTTTTGCTTTGACTGGGTCAGGGAGGTGGGTTAACCGGTGATAGGCATTCAGGAAAGTATTCAGCTGCTGCACTTGCTGGTTAATGGTTTGCAGTCCGTCAATTGTCCCTTCTTTACCGTATTCGTCATTATATTTGATCAGGTCGTCCGACAAAGAGGCTATAGGTGTAATGGAATTTCTGATTTCATGCGTCAATACCCGAATGATACTCTCGTAATAGAATCGCCGTTCCTCTAATTCAGTATGATTGTTTTCAAATTGTGTGATAATCCGGTTCATCTCCCGGAATAATCCGTTCAGGAATTTATCGTCCCCTTTTTCTGTGAAGTGGGCGTTGAAGTCGTTATTATTGATTGCGCTGAAGAAGCTTTCCAACTGGCGGTCTGTCTTGTCCATTTTCCTTATCAGCATAATAGCCAAAGCTATGATCATACAGATGCAGACAAATGCAAAGAATAGGGAAGTCCGGCTGATCAAAAGCCAGGCACCTGCAATTGAGAATAACACAATTCCTGTTATCCCGCTGATAATGACCCGGTGTAATCTGCGATTCAGCATATCCTTTATTGCAAAAGTACAATTTAAACCGACAAGGTAAATGTAAAGTGGTCTGCTTTTAATTGGATGTATGGTTTTTTAGTAACCAAATCCCGGAGTTGTCTAAAATTTAGACGATTTTATCTTGTTGTTACAAAGGGACGCTATTTTTGTTGTCAGGCAGACAGAGACTGATTAGTTTTGGCCCAAAATAGAAATATCATGGGGAACATATCATTCAAACTTATATTTCGGAGTTGGTTGCGTAATAAAACATTTACTGTAATTTCTATTCTCAGCCTGGCAGTAGGTATCGCCTGTACCAATTTGCTGGCTGCTTTTGTTATCCATGAGTATAATATAGAACAGGAGAATCCGAACAAAGATAGGATGGTTGTGGTTAAACAAACGATTTCGGGGGCAGGAATGACTGCTTTCAATACGGTCTCACGGGATATCACTTCCTTGTTACTCGAACGTGTCCCGGAATTGGATAAGGCGTGCCGGGTACATCCTTATTTCATGGTTACCTATTGTAAAGCCGGAGAGAATTTCTTTAAAGAGGTAAAGGTAATAGAGTCGGATAGTGCTTTCCTTTCATTCTTTCCTCAGGAAATTGTAAGGGGGAGTTTTGCGGATACCCAGGTGGGGCCGGATCGGATAGTCCTGACAGAATCTTTTTCGAAACGTTTATTCGGAGAGAGTGACCCGATAGGACAAACGGTTCAGATACTATTCGGCCCTGGTGATTTCGGAGATGAAAAAGGGTTATTAACTTTTACTGTTTCTGCTGTGGTGAAAGATAATAGCCAGGCAGCTTTCGGCTTTGATGCTTTATTCTTTGGCGATCCTTCTTCCGGGTTAAATTTCTTTCTGCTGAAAAAGAATGTCTCCGTTCCCGACTTACAGGCTAAAACAGGGCGTTTGGTTCTTCAAAGAAGTGATGGTCAAGATTTTGAAAATGAATTCCTCACTATTCAACAGGCCTGTTTTGATACGGTAACGCTCCCGTCATCGTTGAAGAAACCAAATACGACGTTACTGTTTATCGCTCTTTTTTCCGCTATTCTGATATTGGTCATAGCTTGTTTCAATTATGTTAATCTAAGCTTTTCACGTGTATTTAAACAGTTATACTCCTTGCATATACAGAAACTGATGGGGGCAGGAAGCGGACAATTGAGCATGCAGTTATTTACTGATACATTTACGACTGTTGGTTTCGGTTTCCTGATTGCACAACTGATACAATTCGACCTGTTGGGGATAATGAATCGCATCATGTCTATTCAGGTTCCGGTTAATTTTCTGTATAGTAGTCAGATGCTGCCGGTTACATTCGGGTTTATTCTTTTATTGGCGTGTATTCCTGCTTTGTATATGAGCCGACGTTTGCCGGAAATGTCGATTTCCATGTATAACAATTTCTATCGGGGAAAAGCAAAAGGGCGTATCATTACCTCGCTGGCTATCGTTCAGTTCGTTATTTCATTTATTCTGATAATCGGTAATATTTCCGTACGGCGGCAAATCTCGCTTTTATATGATAAAGCAGAAAATTATAAAGGTATTTATATTTTCTCAGTCGGAGATAACGAGACTTCTATGTTACGGCTCAAAGAAAATATCGGTTCTCTTTCGGGCATACAGGCTGTGGCATTAAGCAATCCCATATATGAATGGCCTCTCAGTGAGTTTTCGCCGAATGGTACATATGAATCTTATACTTCAGAGGATGGCGATGAAGAAATAATGGAAGTTATGGGCTATAAGCTGTTGAAAGGTCTGCCCTGGAAAGAGGCGATAGAAAGGTTTCCGCATCCGGTTTATCTGAACCGTACATGGGCTCAAAGCTTGTTTCCGGATGGAGAACTGCCTGTCGGGAGTCTTATAAAAGAATACGAACCCCGGTTGAAGGACCGTCCTCCTTTTGGTGATGATCATGTTATTGCCGGGGTTGTTGAAGATTATTTTAAGCTATATATTCCTAATAGCCTTGAAACGCCTGTCGATAAAGGTATTATTGGTTTTGCCAGGGATGGAACTGACTTAAAAGTCCGCATAGCTCCCGGAAATGCTTCGGTTATCAAACAAATCTATAAGGAATGGGATCTGCTTTATCCTGGGAATTACCTTGAACATGAGAGCTTGTATGATAAAGTTTTGGGTAATAACAAGAAACTTTTCGAATTGTCCGATTTGTTGATGATGTATTCAGTTATCAGTATCCTGCTTACGTGTTTCGGACTTTTTGGTATGGCGCTGTATGCTATCGAACAACGAACAAAAGAGATCGGGATCCGAAAAGTAAACGGATCAACTACGTGGCAGATTATAAAGTTACTTGACCGCCAGTTTATTATTTGGATCGGGATAGCTTTTGTAATTGCAGTACCTGTGACCTGGTGGTTGCTTAATCAATGGATGCAAAGCTTTGTTTACCGGGCAGCCTTTAGTGTCTGGACGTATATTCTGTCGTTCTTTATTGTGGTAGGTATCACTTTACTTACCGTGAGTTGGCACAGTTTCAAGGCTGCATCAGGGAATCCGGTAAAAGCGTTGAGGAATGAGTAAGAAGCGGTTTAGGGTGTTTTGTTTTCTGTATTTCAAATAATTAGTACTTTTGTAAGTAGCACAATAAAAAATAGAATTTGGAGAACAAAATGAATACAGATTATAAAGTTGGCGATTTGATTTATGACGCAAGTATTTATGATGGATTAAATACCTTCCTATCCGATTTGCAGTTTTACAAAAAGTGGCTGCCGAAAAATAGGGATGCTAAAATACTTGAACTTTGTTGTGGAACAGGCAGACTTACGCTTCCAATTGCAAAGGATGGATACAATATTTGTGGAGTCGATTACACTTCATCCATGCTTGAACAAGCAAAGGCAAAAGCTTCTGAAGCAGGAGTAGAGATTACTTTCATTAAAGCGGATATTAGAACGTTAGATTTGCACGAAAAATTTGACTTTATTTTTATTCCATTTAATTCAATTCATCATTTATATAAGAATGAAGATTTATTTGAGGTATTTAATGTCGTTAAAAATCATCTTAAAGACGGAGGTTTATTCCTGTTAGATTGCTTTAACCCTAATATTCAATATATTGTTGAAGGTGAAAAGGAACAACAGGAAATTGCGGCATATACAACAGATGATGGGAGGGAAGTCTTGATAAAGCAGACAATGCGTTATGAAAACGCAACTCAAATTAATCGCATAGAATGGCATTACTATATAAATGGTGAGTTTCATTCAATTCAAAATCTGGATATGAGATTGTTTTTTCCTCAGGAATTGGATTCATATCTGGAATGGGCCGGATTTAAGATTATTCATAAGTTTGGAGGCTTTGAAGAGGAAACATTTAGCGATAATTCAGAAAAACAGATATACGTTTTAGCATTTGATAAGTGATGTGGTTAATTTAGGCCTATGCCGAAGTTAATAAGCATCAAACGTTCCGTAATTCGTTACGCACTAAAAGAAAAAGTCCTGACTATCTGTAGATAATCAGGAACTTAATTTTAGGTAGTGTACCCAGAGCCGGGATCGAACCGGCATGGAAGTGAATCCACTGGTGTTTGAGACCAGCGCGTCTACCAATTCCGCCATCTGGGCATTTGCTTTTTTTCTAATGCGTTGCAAAGGTACGCATATTTTTTATTTGTGCAAGCGTTCAGCGATTTTTTTTCAAATTATCTATAGCTTTCGGGGAATAATATAAGATAGGAGAATAAATCCCGGATTATTTCGTTAACTTTGTAAGAGTATAATTAAAAAACAACCTGTGTATCATGAAAGATAATTATTGCGTTATCATGGGTGGAGGGATTGGCAGTCGCTTCTGGCCTTTTAGCAGAGAAAGTTATCCAAAACAATTCTTAGATTTTTTCGGAACCGGACGTTCCCTGTTGCAAATGACTTTCGATCGTTTTTCCAAAATCATCCCGGTAGAAAATATTTTTATCGTTACTAACGAAGCTTACGCCGACTTGATTAAAGAACAGTTGCCCGAATTGAAAGAAAACCAGATCCTGCTGGAACCGGCACGTAGAAATACAGCTCCTTGTATTGCTTATGCTGCTTACCATATAAGAGCATGTAATCCGAATGCCAATATTGTTGTTGCTCCTTCCGATCATCTGATCCTGAAAGAAGATATATTTTTGAAAGACGTTCAGAAAGGATTGGATTTTGTAAAGAACAATAATGCATTGGTTACGTTGGGTATCAAACCGAGCCGTCCTGAAACAGGTTATGGTTATATCCAGAGCAGTGATTCCATGCTGGGAGAATTTACCAAGGTGAAGACTTTCACGGAAAAACCGAATCTGGAACTGGCAAAAGTCTTTTATGAAAGCGGTGAGTTTTTCTGGAACTCTGGTCTGTTCCTGTGGAACGTAAATACAATTCTGGAAGCTTTTGCCAAATATCTTCCGGATATTGCCGTTCGGTTTGACTTGGGTAAGGATAAGTTCAATACAGAAAACGAACATGAGTTTATTCATGAGAACTTTCCTTATTGCCTGAAGATTTCCATCGACTACGGTATTATGGAGAAGGCGGATAATGTGTATATGTTGTGCACTGATTTCGGTTGGGCAGACTTGGGTACCTGGGGTTCCTTGTTTGATTTGGCTCCGAAAGATGAAAATAATAATGCTGTGTTGAAGAATAGTAATGCATTGCTTTATGAAAGTTCAGGAAATGTAATAGCCGTAGGTAATTCAAAAAGACTGGCTGTGATTCAGGGTGTTGAAGATTGCATCGTGGCTGAATCGGGAAATGTATTGCTTATCTGCAAAAAAGATGACGAACAGCGTATCAAGCAGTTTGTGGCAGATGCACAGATAAAATACGGGAAAGAATTTAATTAAACCATTTCTTTCCCAGATAATGTACGGGATACCAGGCGGCCATGAATCCAATGGCCGCTACCGTAATAAATGCAATCAGGGCATCTGTGAACATCACTCGCACCGGATATGCGTCGATAATAAAGGCGCCGGCTGTTTGTCCTAATTTAATCAATCCGAATTGCCGCTGTAAAAAACACAATGCCAGACCTATCACAATCCCTATCAGAGCTCCGAATCCGGAGATCATCCAGCCTTCAAATAGGAATATACGACGGATAAGTTTATTGTCAGCTCCCATATTCCGAAGGGTATGTACGTCATCTTTCTTTTCTATCATCAGCATAGACAGCGAACCGACTACGTTGAACAAGGCGATTGTCAGAATGAATGAAAGTATCAGGTAAGTGATCCATTTTTCTACCTGCATCATTTTGAAGGACGCTTCCTGTTGTTCGTAACGGTCTTGTATGATAAACCGGTCACCTAGGATGGATTTGAGCTGTTTTTTGACTGAAGAGATATTGGCTCCGTCAGCAATTTTCAGTTCGATGGAGGTGACTTCCTTGTCATATTTGAATAATTCACGTACCAGTGAAAGGGGGAGTATCATGTATCCTTCGTCGTATACCTGCTGGTTAATCATGAAAACTCCGCCTATGTAGGCATATTCCTGACTGAATGAAGAAGCCGGGTTGGATAAATTGACCTTTTCATTCCGTTTGGGAACATAAATCTCCAGTGGAGAAGCGAATCCCGGTTTGGCACCCAGTTTGGATGACAGTCCGACCCCGAGGATGGCATAATCAGTAACTTCGTCTTTCAGGATGAAGCTGCCGTCTATCAGTACGCTGTCTATCTGGGTCAGATGGCTGAAGTTGTCGTCCACCCCTTTGATTATTGCCACGTCCTGGCGGTCGTGATAGCGTATCAATGCATTATCCTGAAGAACTTCTCCGAAATAGGCAATATCGGGTAATTGTTTTACCTGTTGGAATTCGGCAGTTGTCGGGTCGAACACTTTCCCGGTGCGGGGAGAAATCTTCAACTCCGGGTCGAAACTGCTGAACATGTCTGCTACCAGGTCATTGAACCCGTTATAGACCGACAGTGCACAAACAACTGCGGTGGTAGCAATGACTACACCGCAGACACATACCATCGAAATAATATTGATGGCATTGTGGGATTTCTTCGAAAAGAGGTACCGCCGGGCTATATAAAACGAAAGGTTCAACGCTTGATTCTCTTATTTCTGTAACAGTTTGTCAATGTTTTCAATATAATCCAGCGAATCGTCAATGAAGAAACTCAGTTCCGGGATGATGCGAACCTGTTTTCCTATACGTTTGCCCAAATCGAAACGGATCGCTTTGGTATTTGCACGGATCGATTCCAGTAACTCTTTCCCTTTTTCGGAAGGGAAGATACTCAGGTATGCTTTGGCAACGCCCAGGTCGGGGCTGACGCGTACCGCACTTACAGAAATCAATATACCCGGCATTCCCTGGGTCTGTTTCTGGAAAATATCGCCCAATTCTTTCTGGATCAGACGACCTATCTTGTTCAGTCTTGTACTTTCCATATCGTTATCAATTTATTTTTTCCATATCATTGTCAGACCGTCACGAAGCGGAAGGATCACTTTCTCCACCCGGGGGTCTTCTTTTATTTTATCATTAAAACTAAGTATTCCGATGGTTTGTTTATCTGACGGGTGAGGTTTTTCCAAAACTTTACCATCCCACAGGGTGTTATCGGCCAGAATCAGGCCTCCCGGACGCACTTTGGGAAATACCAGATCGTAATAGTCGGAATACAAGCGTTTGTCGGCATCGATAAATACCAGGTCGAATGTTTCGTCCAGTTCCGGTATGATTTTCATCGCATCGCCTATATGCAGCTTTATTTTATCTTTCAGGGGAGAGCGTGAGAGATATTTCATGATGAAATCCTCCATTTCATCATTGATCTCGAGTGTATGGATCAGGGCGTTGTCTTCGGTTCCTTCGGCCAGACAGAGTGTGGCGTAACCGGTGTAAGTCCCTATTTCCAGTACACGGCAGGGGCGAAGCATGCGACAAAACATTTTCAGTATCCGTCCTTGCAGATGGCCGGACAGCATACGGGGACGCAGCAGGTTTACATTGGCATCGCGGTTCAACGCGGATAACAATGCGCCTTCTTCGTCGCTGTGATTGAGAATGTATTCGTCTAATGTCATTTAAATAAAGAATGTTTATGCTTCAAATATACGAAAAAAGATGTAGCAAAAGCGTTTTACCGACTTTTGCGACACCTTTTCCTGTTTTATTTTATTTATTCCTTAAAGGTTGGGAGTGAATATTTACTTCCGGCATCCAACACTTTTCCGACGTTGTTGATTTCGAGGAATGTCGTGCCGCCTCCTTCACCGAAGCTGCCGCTCAGGTAAGCAACCATGTCGTTACGGGTGATACGTCCGCTCTTAATCAATTCGTTCAGTGCGCTGTAGAAATAACCGCGACGGCTGTCATCCCACGGCTGATATACGGCCCATACGCCATATGACAGAGAAAGCATGCGGGTTACACGGGGGTTATAGCAGATGGCGAACACCGTTGATGTACCACGGAAAGCTGCCAGGTATCGGGCTGTGCGTCCGGTGTGGCTGTCGGTGATGATTGCCTTTACATGTAGCTTGTTGGAAGATTTTACCGCCTGTTTTGCCAGGAATGAAGTAACATCCAGGTCGTTACCTTCGATAGGTACACGGATGTCGTTGGCGGCTAGCTTGGTCTTTTCAGCTTCGCGAGCAACTTTGGTCATTGTCTGGACTGCTTCCAGCGGATATTTACCGTAAGCTGTTTCACCGCTAAGCATCAATGCGTCTGTGCGGTAATAGATTGCGTTGGCAATATCGGTTACTTCCGCACGGGTAGGACGCGGATTCTTAATCATGGAGTGAAGCATCTGGGTCGCAACGATCACCGGCTTTTTCACTTCCACGCATTTGCGGATCAACACACGCTGGATTCCCGGAATCTTTTCGGCCGGAACTTCGATACCCAGGTCACCGCGGGCGATCATGATACCGTAAGCCACTTCCAGGATTTCGTCGATATTGTCGACACCTTCCTGGTTTTCGATCTTAGCAATGATCTTGATCGGACTTTTATGTTCGTCCAGGATATGTTGTATATCCAATACATCCTGTTTGTTTCTAACGAAAGAGTGAGCAATGAAATCCAGTTCGTTTTCAATCGCCCAAAGAATATTTTTACGGTCTTTCTCTGTCAGTGAAGGGAGGTTGATGCGTACACCGGGGACGTTCACGCTTTTGCGGCTTCCTAATGTAGCGTCGTTCTGCACTTCACAGAGCAGGTAATCATCCTGTTTTTCGACAACTTTCAGTTCCAGATCTCCGTCGTCGATCAGGATATCGCTGCCGATATTCAGGTCGCCGACAAAGTTTTTGTATGAAACATAGATACAATCGTGAGTTGTTTCTCCTTCCGGATCACCTATAATCCTGACAGTCTCTCCTGTTGTAAAAGGTATGGGTTCTTTGGACGTTGTAGTGCGGACTTCCGGTCCTTTGGTATCCATCAATATACCGATGCGGTCGGATACTTCGCGTACATTAGTAACAACACTGTTTAAACCTTCTTCCATCATGTGAGCCGTATTCAGGCGCACAACATTCATTCCTGCATTGTACAGTGAGCGGACAAATTCCACATCACAACGTTGATCAGAAATTGTAGCAACAATCTTCGTATGCTTTAACATATACCTTAAAATATTATAACCTATTATTTACTTTTTAGTTGTTGGCAGTCGGCAGCTGCATAAGCGCTTCGAGCGCCAGCCGGTATGAATCCAGACCGAATCCCAGTATAACCCCTTTGCAGGCAGCAGAGATCATCGATACATGACGGAATGATTCGCGTGCATGTACATTTGAAATATGTACTTCTATAACCGGGGTAGTCACTGCTTTTATGGCGTCGTGCAATGCGATGGATGTATGTGTATATGCTCCCGCATTCATTATAATACCATCGTATTCAAAACCCGTTTCATGGATTTTGTTGATCATCTCACCTTCTATATTACTTTGAAAGTAAGCTATTTCGCATTGAGGATACCGGGCGCGTAATTCGTCCAGATAACCTTCAAAAGAAGCATTACCATATACTGTTGGTTCGCGTTTGCCCAACAGGTTAAGATTAGGACCGTTAATAATCTGAATCTTCTTCATTTGCTGTAACTTTATTACCTTTGCACCACCTGGTACGGGCTGAAAATATCCGGCAAAGGTAATGATTTTATTTGATACATACATAATTGCCTGTGTACAATGCAACAAGGAAATAATATAATCGACAAATATAAGACCTGGCTCCGGCTGGAAAAGTCTCTATCTGCCAATTCGATAGAAGCTTACCTGACCGACCTGGACAAACTCATTCGCTTCGTGGAAAGTGAAGGGAAAGACTTTGCTACGATCTCTTATCAGGATTTACAGCAGTTCGTAGCCCAGTTGCGTGATATAGGAATCCATCCGCGTTCGCAGGCCCGCATCATATCCGGTATAAAATCGTTCTACCGCTTTCTTTTACTCGACGAGTATATAACAGCCGATCCGACGGAATTGTTGGAATCGCCCAAGATCGGATTGAAGCTGCCCGAAGTATTGACGGTCAATGAGATAAATGATATATTGGATACGATAGACCTTTCTTTGCCGGAAGGGCAGCGCAATCGGGCTATGCTGGAGGTGTTGTATAGTTGCGGCCTGCGTGTTTCCGAGTTGATCTCTTTGCGTTATTCGGATGTTTATTTTGATGAAGGTTTTATCAGGGTGGAAGGTAAAGGAAGCAAGCAACGCCTGGTTCCGATTTCTGAGACGGCTATCCGGGAGATAAAGAATTATCTGCTGGACCGTAACCGGATGGTGGTGAAAAAAGGATTCGAAGATATCTTATTCCTGAGTCGCCGGGGCACGGCTCTTTCCCGTATCATGGTTTTTCATATTATCAAGCAGCAGACGGAGATAGCAGGCGTTCATAAAAATGTCAGTCCGCATACGTTCCGGCATTCTTTTGCGACCCATTTGCTGGAAGGCGGTGCCAACCTGCGGGCCATCCAGGAGATGCTGGGACATGAGAAGATAACGACTACTGAGATTTATACGCATATCGACCGGCAGTTTCTCCGGAAGGAAATACTGGAACATCATCCCCGGAGCCGTCGGCGGGAATGATACGGATCTTATTATATTAGCTTTTCTATCCTTCCGATCAGTTCATCTCCCAGTGCCCGTTTGGTGCTGATATGTTCTTTTACGGCTGTGACGAACGGGTTTTGTTCGAATGCGCCGCGTACGACTTCGAAGTCCTCTTCTTTTTCTTTGCGTGTGCCGTCTACGCCGAAGCCGGTCATTGAGGTAAGGGAGAACTCCTTGCGGGCATCTTTGTAAAGCATCTCGTCCAGACCGATGACGGATGATTTCCAGATTTCAACCAGTTCGATGATCTTTTCGGGGGTGATCTCACTTAGCTTGATTCCGTAGTATTCTTCTATTTTCTGATAAGCCCATGTCCATTCTATTTCATAATATGAATTATGTTGGTACTGGAAAAAGGCATTAATCTTTTCCAAAGAATTTATCCGGTGGCTCTCGATATCTTCTATCAAACCGTTTAATTGATCTTTCGGAAGGATCAGTCCGGACAGGTCAACCCATTCGCCGGTTCCTTCTTCGGCGGTTGGGGTCAGTTGTTTGCGGACTTCTTCTATGTTCTGGAACTGTGTGCCTTCTAGTCTTTTTATCAGAGAATTACCGAGAAATTTATTAATTGCCATTCCGTATAGTTTCAGTGCATTCTGTAAGGAAGAACCTTTAATACGGGCATTCTGATAGTAATATATTTCGGAAGTTTCGCCGACAAGGCTTTGTAGATTCTTTAGAATACCGACCGCTTTTATCATTTTCTGGATGGTGTAGGGACTCAACAGATTGTAGTTAATCATATCCAGTTTGTTTGTGTCGGTTCGTTTATCACGTCTCGGCCATTTTTGTGCGTCACGGATGGTACCGACACTTCGCAGATTGACACCCGGCACCAGATAAGTCTCGTCGTCTTTTTCAATCAGATAGGAGAAAGGCATATCGGATGTGTCGCTGTGATGGTGATGGCGGCCCATAATTAATGAAAAGGCGCCGATGCGTGCCGGCCAAAGGATATAAGAATCACTGGTCGTTTTGGACCCTCTTTCAACAATACCCTGGTGGATCGGTCCGAGCTTATACATGTGATTGCTTTGATTTGAACCGCTTCCGGCGTTCAGAAACGAATACATGCCGGCAATCAGGAGGCTGCTCTTGTGCATGGATACCGTGAACGGGCCGGCGAAAATGGCACAGGCCTCTCCGTTTTCAAAAGAACAGTTGCTGAACAGCAGGGAGTCGTGTGCCGAAAAATTATGTGTCACGTGGCAGGCCTGTCCGATGAAGCAACGGATGATCTTTGCCGCATCGGCTATTACCGCACCTGATGAGATGATAAAATCCTGGGCGATCACGCTGTCGCCGATATATACAGGGGCTTCTTTATTACTGTTCACTGTTCCGTTTTCCAAACGTGTACAGTTCTCGATGGTAGCGTGTTGGCCTATGTTTACATTACGGATTGTCCCGGCATTGATTATCTTTACGTTCTCTCCGATCGTCCCGTAGTCGGAGGAGATACTTTGGGTATACTCTGCAATCATTTCCTGCAACCGTTCGATCAATATCGGACGGTGGCGGTAAAGTGCGATTACATAAGCCAATGGGGCGGAAAGCTGATTGTATATGGGGACTTCGCGACCTCCGGTCTCGTTCAGCACTGAAACCTGTACGTTGTTGCCGAACGTGCTTTCTCCTTCCACGACCATCACGTTGACATTCTCTATATAGCAGTTGTCTTTGATACGGTAGTTAGCAATGTAATTGTGGGTGTTCTCGATCAGGATATTATCACCCAGCATGCAATTATGCAAGGTTGTATTTCTGAGCCCGCTGTGTTTTCTTATTCCGCCGGGGAGGGTGAACTCTTTCTCGAAATGTCCTAAAATAACTGTGCCTGAGAAATGTACATGATGGATATATCTGGTCTCGAAGGATAAAGGGACTAGCACCTGTCCCCAGTTTTCGGCATAACAACCCTGAGATTGCAATACCGCAATCTCTTCGGGGTGTAGGTTTCTGATTTTTTCCATTGGTCAACTTGTTTGTATTTCTATTGCTTTATTCTTCGTCGTATTGCTGGAAGAGAAAGTCATTGTATGGGAAACGGGTGATATGTATCTGTTTTACCCGTTCATATAATAATGCTTTCAACGCATCTATGTTAGTACGTTCCTTGGCGGAGATAAAGATGCAGTTATCCTGCAACTTATTCATCCAGGTGCGTTTCAGCTCGTCCAGGTCGATGTTTTCCCGTTTCCGCGGAGTCAGGTCGTCTTCGTCTTTCGGAACGAAGGTGAACGCATCGACTTTGTTGAAGACCATGATCATCGGCTTTTCGGTCTTGTCGATTTCGGCCAAAGTCTTGTTTACCACTTCGATCTGTTCCTCGAAAGTCGGGTGGGAGATATCTACGACATGCACCAGCAGGTCGGCTTCGCGCACTTCGTCGAGGGTCGACTTGAACGATTCGACGAGTTCGGTGGGCAATTTGCGGATAAAACCGACGGTGTCTGACAACAGGAACGGCAGGTTTTCAACGATTACCTTTCTTACTGTCGTGTCGAGTGTGGCGAACAGCTTGTTTTCGGCAAACACATCGCTTTTGCTCAGTTGGTTCATCAATGTTGATTTTCCGACATTGGTGTATCCGACCAGGGCGACGCGGACCATCTTGCCACGGTTCTTCCGTTGCACGCTCTTTTGCTTGTCGATATCCACCAGGTCACGTTTCAACTTGGCTATTTTATCCAGAATGATACGCTTATCAGTTTCCAGCTGGGTTTCACCTGGGCCACGCATGCCGACACCACCACGCTGACGTTCCAGGTGAGTCCACAGACGAGTCAGGCGAGGCAACATATATTTGTATTGTGCCAACTCGACTTGCGTTTTTGCGTTGGCGGTCTGTGCGCGGCTGGCAAATATATCGAGGATCAGGCTAGTACGGTCGAGTATCTTCACCTGAAGTTCTTTTTCGATATTGCGAAGCTGTTTAGGCGAGAGTTCGTCGTCGAAAATAACTAGTCCGATTTCATTTTCGATCACGTACTCTTTTATCTCCTGTAATTTACCGGTTCCGACGAATGTGACGGGATTCGGATAGTCCAGTTTCTGATAAAACTTTTTGACAGCATCGGCTCCGGCCGTATCGGCAAGGAATGCCAGTTCGTCCAGATATTCTTTCACTTTCTGTTCGTTTTGCTCGGGGGTAATCAAACCAACGAGCACCGCTTTTTCTGTCAGTGCTTCTGATATAATAAATTCTTTCATGCGGCAAAGATAATCATTTCAATTATTTCTTTATATTTGCAAACACAATAACGACTAAAATAGTTTAGCTATGAAAAAGAAACATTTACGTATGTTTCGGCATATTCTTGCCGGAACTATGGTTCTAACAAGTATGGTGTCTGTTCAGGCACAGGTAACAAATCCCGAAACATGGAGCAGTTTTGTAGAAGGTAAAGCCAATCCGTCGGTGGTGGATACGTTCCGCTGGCAGTTGTTCACGTCGTCGGAGCGTAATAACTGGGGGTATAGATTGGATGGCGGTGCGGCTGTTTCCGGAGATCAGAAGTGGTTAAAAGTCCCATTATCCGGCTCTGTTGAGTTTGAAAAATATTCGCTGTCCTGTTATGATGATGTGCATATGGTTGTCGGATTTACTATTCACTCGTTAGTCGCTGATGAAGCATTGTTTGTTATATTCAGTAATAAAAATGGAGAGAATCGTAAGCAGGCTATACATACGGCATCTAAAAATGAAGATTTAGTTCATGATTCCTGGGGCGTAAAGGGAAACCCATATTATTTGAAGTTATCAGTCTCAGAACCTGCTAGCAATTCTAAGAACGGCTATTTTCAACTAGATAGTGTCTATAGCTACGGCTCAATCCGCCAATATTCCCTTTTCTCCGGAAATGGCAACTGGAATGATTCCATTCGTTGGTCTCACCTTCCTCCCTTGCGTCATCGAAGTGCCCTGATCAGTGGTGAGGCAGAAATTAATTCTACCGTGCAGTGTGAGCAAGCCCTGTTGGGTAACGGCAGTCTGCATATTTCAGAAAAAGGCCATTTCATCGTGGATAGGCTTGTTCTCTATAGCACTGACAACCCACTGACAAACACTGACAGAGCGCTGACAACTACTGACAATTCACTGACAGTGGCTGGTAAACTGACGGTTAACAAGCAATTGGAAGTCCGTTATACATTTCCGGAAAAAGGCAAATGGTATTTTCTCTCTTTCCCCTTTGATGTCTATCTGAATGATATAGATAAACGTTTTCAGTTGAAAGATAAAACCTTTTCCGGTAAAGGTGATTTTCTGTACGTGCAAGTTTATGACGGGGAGAAGCGTGCCCAAAGCAATGACGCGACAGGTAACTGGACGGTATTTTCCCCAGAGGGATTATCCGATGGTCTTGTTTTTGAAAAAGGAAAAGGTTATCTGGTCGCTTTGGATGCAGCTGCATCCGATAATACGTTGACCTTTTCAACCGCAGGGAACGATATTCCTGGAAGTTTTGGTAAAGCGGCGTCTGTTCCGGTCTATGCGGCATCTGCCGGAAATACGGACAAAGCGCATAAGGGTTGGTATCTTTGTGGGAATCCATTGCCTTCTCCTATCTCATTGTCGCAGATATCAGCAAATCCGGCGCTGGATGGAAATATTTATATATATGATGGAAATGCCTACGAGTCCTATCCGATAGGCAGCGAGTATGTACTTCCTCCTTTCTCGGCTTTCTTTGTCAAAGCATCGGCAGATACGGAGATTAAATTGACGGCTGCTGCATTGTCAACAAATGCAGTTCGTCTGAAAACAGGTTATCCTTTCTCTGTAGCGGCTACAGAGCCGGAAGAAGTGGCTGTTCATAATTCTGTATTTTCAGGAACAGAGAAGAAATGCTATTTGAAAGGAAAGATACTTTATCTGTCAGATTTGCCGTCGACTGGAACTGTGCGGGTATCTGATTTTACCGGACGTGTGCTGTCTGTTCATTCGATATTACCGGGTTCTTCAACCCTTCCGCTTTCTTTACCGGCAGGATTCTATATAATAAATGTGGAGGCAGGTCATTATCATGCCCAACACAAATGCGTTCTGACCCAATGAAAGAATAAACTATCTTGTATCTTTGTCTGTTCAAAACAATAAAAAAGCCGTATGAAGAAGATTAATATTACAACTGGCGTTCTGGTGATCTATCTGATTGTGATGAGTGTATGGGGATGGCCTGGAAAACAGCCCGATCCGGACTGGGTACAGTATTTCTCGGTAATGGGAGTATCCCTCTTCGTCATTCTCCTGCTGCGCTATCTGCAAGTTAAGCGGATGAAGATGCGGGATAAATGGAAAGAAGAGAATCGGCATTCAACAGAAAAATAGGATATATTTCGTTTAAAACGAGCGAAATCTTGTTTAAAACGGGTGTAGGATTCGTTTTAAACGAGATTTACCGGATACATTGATTGGAACCGAAAGGAAATCGTTTGTATTAATCTTTAATACTTCTTAACTTGTTTCTATTTGCAGGTATACGATAATTTCGTAGATTTGCGATATAATCGTAAATAAATAGGGATCATGGAAAAATTAACAATGCAGGAAGAAGAAGTAATGCGCTTGATTTGGCAGATTGGGCCTTGTTTCGTTAAAGATATACTGGCTAAGTATGACGATCCGAGGCCGCCTTATACAACACTTGCTTCTATTGTAAAAAATCTGGAACGTAAGAAGTACGTGAAGAACAAACGCTATGGAAATACGTATGAATACACTCCGCTGATCCCGGAGAGTGAATATAAACGTACCTTTATGAGCGGTGTTGTTCGTAACTACTTTGAAGACTCATACAAAGAAATGGTTTCTTTCTTTGCCAAAGATCAGAAGATTTCGGCAGAAGATCTGAAGGACATCATTGATCTGATAGAAAAAGGAAAAGAATAAACCTTTTAACACCTTATTACCATGACACCGGAATTTGCCTACTTTCTGAAGGTGAATGTAGCCTTTGTACTCTTTTACGCCTTCTACCGTCTGCTCTTTTATAAGGACACATTCTTTAAGTTGCGCAGGGCCTCCCTTCTTGCTTTCTTTGGGTTGGCGTTGCTTTATCCATTGTTGAATATTCAGGAATGGGTGAAGGAACAGGAGCCGATGACGGAGGTGATACAGATTTATTCGGCTATGCTGCCGGAGATGATAGTAACCCCAGAGGTCGTTGTTAAAACAGACTGGAAAGGAATCCTGCTTTCGGCAAGTTCATATATGTACTGGGGTGTCATGGCTCTTTTATTTGTCCGTTTTTTTATTCAGTTAAGCAGTATCCTGCTGCTGGCTTACCGGAGTAGACGGACTGTTATACATGGCGTACCTGTCTACCGGTTGGATAAGCCTGCCGGACCTTTTTCATTCTTCAAAATGATCTTCATACATCCGGAAAGCCATTCGGAGAAAGAGATAGATGAGATACTTACACACGAATGTACCCATGTTTTCCAGTGGCATTCGGTAGATGTGATGATTTGCGAGCTGATTACCGTCATATGTTGGGTGAATCCCTTTGCGTGGCTTTTGAAACGCGAAGTGCGTCATAACCTGGAATACCTGGCAGACAATACCGTTATCCAATCCGGATACGACTGCAAGAGTTATCAGTACCATCTGTTAGGCCTTGCCCATCATTATCAGGCTGCAGCAACATTATATAATAGTTTTAACGTATTACATCTAAAAAACAGAATCAGTATGATGAACAAAAAGAGATCTCACGGGATCGGAAGAACAAAATATCTGATATTCATTCCTCTGGCAGCATTTTTGATGTTGTTGAGCAATATTGAGGCGGTTGCCCGTATTACGGGAGAAATTGCAGCCGAAGCTGTTGCCGGAGTAAAGGAAGCGACTGAAATAAGTGTGCTTTCGGAGGATGATGTGAAAGTATCAGGTCAGGTAATTGATGATTTTAACGGACCGGTTATCGGTGCGAATGTGATTGTAAAGGGTACTAATGTAGGTACCATTACGGATACGGAAGGTTATTTTGTGCTGGAAACGACAAAGAATGCTGTTCTCCGCTTCTCTTTCCCGGGTATGAAGGCGAAAGAAGTCGCAGTGAAGGATGTGCAGGGTAAGTTGAAAGTACAGTTGTACTCGGATGGAAGTGCACAGGGATCGCAGTCTGCTCCTCCCCCTCCTCCTATGTCACCTCAGATATCGACAGACCCCTCAGATCTGGTTTTCACAGTCGTGGAAGTGATGCCTGAATTTCCGGGCGGACAAGGTGCCTTACTGCAATTTTTGGCAAAGAGTATTAAATATCCGGTAATTGCTCAGCAAAATGGTATTCAGGGACGTGTAACCTGTTCGTTTGTAGTGGGTAAAGATGGGGTGATCCGGAATATCGAGGTCATTCGCGGGGTTGATCCGTCGCTGGACCTGGAGGCTACCAGGGTAATATCCATGATGCCTAAATGGAAACCGGGTATGCAAAAGGGGAAAGAGGTCAGTGTGAAGTATACGGTGCCGGTGACTTTCCGTTTGCAAGGAAAAGAAGACAATAAACCAACACCTCTTCCTGCTGGAGAGGGCGATAATGAAATCACTGTTGTGGGATATGGCGAACAGAAATCAGCCGATACTTCCGGCCAGGTATTTGCAATAGTGGAAAAGATGCCACAGTTCCCGGGCGGAGAAAAAGCGATCAATGAATTTATTTCAAAGACGTTGCAATATCCGGTCATTGCACAGGAAAATGGCATCCAGGGAAAGGTCGTTTGTTCGTTTATTATAAATCAGGATGGTTCGGTCACAGATGCTGAAGTGATTAGTGGTGTTGATCCTTCTCTGGATAGGGAAGCGCTGCGTATCGTTAGTGCAATGCCTAAATGGACTCCCGGTACGCAACGGGGAAAAGCGGTTTGTGTAAAATATACTATGCCTGTCACTTTCACATTGCAGTAATCACTAAAACATAGAGCAGATGATGCACAAATATACTGTTTTGCTTCTTCTCAGTGTCCTGTCCCTTATGGGGCAGGCACAGAGTCTTTCATTTCAGGAACTACTCAATAAAAAGAAGTTCACAGAAGTGATCGCCCTGGCCGATAGTCTTACTCCGGCAGATTCTGCTGATTATGTTACTATGTCGGCTATCGGCCAGGCTTACGAAGGTGTATTGGAATATAATGAGGCTTACCGGTGTTATCAGCATTGTCTGCAAATGGATACGACGAATGTCGATGCTCTAAGTTCCGTTGCCCGGGTAGCAATGAACCTGGGAAAAGCTTCCGTAGCCCAGGATTGTTTCCGGAAAGTACTCGAAAGCGACAGTACCGATTTTTATGCTAATTATCAATTAGCCCGCCTGTATTCCCAGATCGGAGATTATGAGAATGCCGTGTTGCAGTTCAATGTGTTGCGCGATCAGGATACGACAAAGGTAAATCCTGTTATTTACCGGAATATAGCCGATTGCTACATGAAAATGAATGCTATTCCGGCAGCTACGATCTGCTATTTTCAGGCTTATAATGTTAACCGTGAAAATGCCGGATTGGCCAGTGCTTTGGTGAATTGCCTGTACCGGATGGGAGGTCCGAATATACAGGACGGATTATCCATTTGTGATACGGCGTTGTTTTATAATCCCGGAAATCATGCGTTGCGTCGTAACAAGGCGATGGGTTTTTATATGAATAAACAATATGCCCAGGCTGATACGTTATATGGAGAATTGTTTGCAGAAGGCGATACCTCTTTCCTTACATTAAAATATGGAGGTGCTTCACGTTACCTGGCCGGACGTGCCATGGATGCGATCGATTTGCTGGAATGGGCGTATGGGAAAGATACGACGGATGTAGAAACGAACCTGTTACTGGGAGCTGCTTTAGGTAAAACATATGACCGTAAACGGGCCTTCCTGTTGTTCGATCAGGCAGAAAAGTTGATGCAGCCGAATGAGGCGTTGGTAAATATGTTGTTGACTTCCCGTTCAGAGACTTTATTCAAAGATGGTCGTCAGCGTGAAGCTGAAGGGCTGCTTTATAAAGCTTGGCTTGCCAATAAGGACCGGCTGGACTTATTGTTCCGTATTGAACGGGAGTATTCCAACTGGGGACCGGAGTATAAATCGGCAGAAGATTTGGCCAGGGCTTTGTTTGCCAAGGTTACATTCCTGAGAGAATATTTTCTGACAGGAAAGAAATTACAGGGATTCCAGCGGTATCGTTCTATACTGCAATATCTGTATGAAGACGCTTTCTTTACGAATAAGACAGAGTTGGTGATGATTGCCCCGGACAATAAGAAAAGTAAGATATCGGCTGAAGACTTAAAGTCTATAATAGACCGGCTGCCGGATATCTCGCAACTTCCGGAGGTAGAAAGAAAATATTATCAACAGATGGAAGAAGTGTTCAAAAAAAGGAAAGAAAACGGAGTCGGAAGTACAAAATTGGAGCCTCTTGACGAGAACTCAGATGCGTTTAAGGCAGGAATGAAGGCTGCTCAAAAGTATCTTGACAGTCAAAAGAAAGAACAGGAAAAGGAATCTGAATAATTAAATAAGTACGGATATGGATAAACGAATCAGGTTGGCGGGGATTTTATTACTCCTCCTTACCTTTTACATCCATGCGTTACAGGCGCAGACGCTGTTCTCTTTGCAGGAGTTGGTGAACAGAAAACAATTTCCGGAAGTGCTGGCTCGGGTAGACAGTCTTACGGCTGCTGATTCGGCTAGCTATACGACTATGTCGGCTATCGGTCAGGCTTATGAGGGAATGTTCCGGTATAAGGAAGCCTATGCCTGTTTCCAATATTGTTTGTCAATGGATACAACGAATGTGGATGCTTTGAATGCACTTGCCCGTGCTGCAATTAATTATGGTAAGATTACGGAAGCCAAACGTTGCTATGGAAAAGTGCTGGAATCGGATAGTCTGAATTTTTACGCCAATAATCAGTTGGCACGTCTTTATTATCAGTTGGGTGATTATGATAAATCGATGGATCATTACCGGACGTTGGCATCCTACGAGAGTGATAATCCGACTATTCTGGCCGGCCTGGCGGATTGCCATATGAAAAAAGGCGGTATGAATATGCTGATTGCTTTGGAACTGTATACCCGTGCTATGGAAATCAATCCGGAGAATATCCGTGTGGCCTCTTCCCTGATTAACTCGTTACTATGGAAAGGAGATGGAAAAACAGCTTTACAGGTTTGTGATACTGCCTTGTACTATAATCCTGATAACCGACAGATTCGGCAAAGCCAGGGGATGGCTTTATACATGACTAAAAATTATTTGAAAGCAGATACCGTTTACAGCGGCCTGTTAGCGGAAGGTGATTCGTCTTTTATCAATCTGAAATATGCAGGTGCCTCTCGTTATATGTCCGGCCATGCAATAGATGCCGTGGAGCCGTTGGAGCTGGCTTACGAAATAGATTCGACAGACGTGGAAACAGTCTTGTTGTACGGAGCTACATTGGGTAAAACCTATGACCGGAAACGTGCCTATCAATTGTTTGACCAGGCAGAAGAGTGTATGAAACCAAAGAAGTTTTATGTCAATCTATTGGCCTCTTTCAGAGGAAGTACGCTCGAACGGGACGGTCGTTTCAATGAAGCGGAGAAAGTCTATTATGAAGCATGGAAGAAAGACCCGACACAGTTGAATTTACTATATGAAATCAATAAGCACTACTGGCTAAGGGAGTCGGAAATGTTTAAGGATGAGAAGTTGTTACAGAAAACTCTTTTCAGTAAATATATTTATATGACTGAAATGATGAAGCGGAAAGAATCTAAAGAGAACTTGTTTGGCTTTCGTTATTTCTTTGAAGACTTATATCAGGAGGCTTTCTTCCGTGATATTACTGAACTCACAATGTTGGCTCCCGATGGTAAAAAGAGTAAACTCTCTATGGCTGATTTGCAAAGCATAATCAAGCAGCTTCCCGAACCCTCTGAACTCGAACGGAAACGTCGTGAAGATATGAAGGCGGCCATGAAGGAATATGAAAAGAAAAACAAGAAAAAAGAAATAGCAGCAAGGGATTCGTCAAATGGCATCAATGTTGAAGGGAAAACTTCTCGATAGAAGGTGTCAATGACACATTCGGTTATGGTGCAAAAGGATATGACTTTTGCCGATGGCTATTGGTTTGTATATGATTATGTTAATCTGTTCTGAAAAATAAATAACAAAATACACAAATATGAAAACTATCAAACACTTGCTTTTAGGGGGATTTACCCTTTTGTTGCTCTCATGCGGAGGAAAGAAGTCCGGTGATCAGCCGGTTGAAAATATATCGGAAGTGCCTGAATATCCGATAACAATCTCCTTTGCCAAGGGCATTGAGACGGAACAGGAGGTCCGGTTGAGTGAAATTGCCAGGGAAGTAAAGATCGTGCCGTTGGAAACAAAATCCGAATGTCTGGTTGCCAAAGTATCTCAGGGAATGATACAGATGGTAGATCATAACCTGTTTATTCCATGTAGCGAAGGGTTATTGCAGTTTACAGATGACGGAAAGTTTGTCCGTTCGGTAGTCAAGCGGGGACAAGGACCGGGAGAATACAGCATAATCCGGTTTATAGCGGCTAACGACAGGCAGAAACAAATTTATATAATGGATAACGGAAGGATTCTTACCTATACAATAGGCGGTGACTATGTAGGAGAGTCTAAAATACCTTTCTGTTGGCAGTTTACTTTGTTGGGAGATAGTGCATATGTCGGCTACATTTATAATAATACCGGCCAGAAGAAAGACCGGCTTGTCCTGGTTGACCGGCAGGGAGAGACACTGAATACTTTTCCTCAATATGATCAGTTTACGATAGCCAATGGATTGAATTATTATTTGTGGGGGCGCTATGATCGTTATCTCTATTCTTTCAGGGAAGAAGCCTGTTGTAAAGAGTATTATAATGATACGGTCTTTACGGTTACCCCGGAACGGCTTGAACCGCGCTATATTCTGGATTTGGGAAAATATAAGATACCGAAAGAAAGGCGTTTTGAAGTTCTGGAAGGAAATTGGCAAGCCTATTCAGAGCCTGCACAAGCCTATCTGCGACCGGATTTCCATGAAACGTCTCAATGGGTATTTCTCCCTTATACCTCCTGGGATGTTACCAACAAAGATGAGTTACCCCGTCTGACCATGTACGATAAGAAGAAAGGCGCTTGCTATAAGGTGAAAAACAATCGTATCATAAATGATATGCAGGGGAGTTTACCTTTCTATCCGGAGACCCGCATTTCGGATGATGTATTGCTTTATTTTCTTGAAGCACCCGAGGTAATGGAGCTGGCGGAAGATGATCCTTCTATCCTGGAATATGAACAGCTGAAAAATCTCAAAGAGGATGATAATCCGGTATTAATGATTGTCTATTTGAAGTAGTATGATATATTTTATCCAATTTCTTTTGTTGTTTCCGTTACTGTTCAACTATTCAGTTGAACAGCCGGTTCTTGTCCGGCTTCACTATGATGAGACGACACCTTCTCCTTCGGGTGCACAGGTTATTAAGTTGTCCGGAGATTTGCAAGGACGAACTTATAAGATACGGATGGCACATTATAAAGAAGGAGTAGTGTCTTATAAAATCCTGAATGAACAGGCTTATGTAATAAAAGATACCGTATTCTCTATTCGTATCGCGGTTGAGCCGCTCCATGCGCATGAAGTGGACTTTACAGTGGAAGGTGAAACGCAAATTGTGGAAAAAGCAGAGGTAGAAGATGTCTTGCACAGTATTTTATTGGAGACATATCCGACAAGAACCTATACTTCCAATGATACGATACCTCTTACCAGTTATACGAGTGGTGCTTTATATGAAGTGATGGTTGAAGGAAAGAAACAACAGGCTGGTAGCTATTGTGATGTCCGTAATGCTAAACTTCCTCCGAAGGAATGGCATGAAGCATTTAATATGAAAGAGTATATATGGTTTGATTTATTTTTTGAGTAACATTGAATTATAACTTTAAGTCAAGGGCATTATGAAAAAGAAAAACTTATTTTTGTTTATGTTGCTGCTTTTAAGTAGTTACTATGATATGGATGCACAAGATGTATCCCCTGTTAAAATACCGTTTGAAACAGCATTAAATATAACGCAAGAACTAGTCTTGAGCCAGATTGCAGCGGATGTGAAAATAGTACCGTTGGAAACAACGGAGATTTGTTTACTCTCAAAAGTGAAAGCAGGTGCTATACAGATGATCGGACATGATATTTATATTCCTTGTGATATGGGACTGCTTCAATTTTCCGATGACGGTAAATTTATCCGCTCTGTTTCCCGTAAGGGGCAGGGGCCTGGTGAATATGCTAATATCCGTTATGTCGCTGTTGATAGAGTACAGAAGCAGATCCATTTATTAACTAATGGAAAAGTACTGGTTTTCTCGTCGGAAGGTAAATCTTTGAGGGAAGCCCGGTTCCCGATGGTGTGGCAATTAGAACTGTTGGGGCAAGATACGTATTTCTTATGTATATAATGGTAACGGAAAGAAAAGAGAGAAGATTATTTTGTCTAATATGAAAGGAGAACAGATAAATACTTTCCCGCAATACGATCAGTTTACCGTCCCGAGCGGAATGACGTTTTATAATACAGACCCTTATGACAGATACTTGTATCAGTTTGCCGGAAACACCTGTCTGAAAGAGTTTTATAATGATACCGTTTTTACTGTAAAGAAGGATAAGCTTATACCGCGTTATATCTTTGACATGGGAAAGTATAGATTACCCGATAAGTACCGGTTTGAAGTATTGGATGGAAACTGGGAGCGCTTTAATGAAGTCTCAGCTCCTTACTGGCGTCCTAATATGGTGGAAACCACCCGTTCGGTTTTCGTTCCTTATTCTCCTTGGAAATTTGAAGATCGTATCAAAGGACGCAAACTGGTCGTATACGATAAAAAGGGGAAAAGTAGTTATAATGTAAAAGGCGGATACATAAAAAATGATATGAATAGCCGGTTACCTTTTTATCCGAATATCCAGGCAACGGATGATGTGGTTATTAATCTGTGGGAGGTAACGGATATTTTGGAACTGGCAAAAAAGGATCCTGCTTTATTGGAACATAAAGCTTTACAGAATCTGAAGGAAGATGATAACCCTGTTTTGATAATCGTTACAATGAAAAAATAATACTGATTACTATTATTGTTCCGCTACTAATAGCTTGTTTTAAGTGAACAGCCGGCCCCTGTCCGGCTTCACTATGACGAGATAATACCTTATCCCATCACACCTGTTTTTATTTCGGTTTCGAGATAAGAGTAAATATAATATGGACTTTGATAATACAACTCCGTAGCCGGGTTGGACAATTTAGCGAAGGTATCCGATGTATAAACCGTATCCAATGCGGTTTGTAAATCCATCCCCAAACGTTCCATCAGTAAGACAACTAAGTCTGCCGTAACCGATTCAACCATATAATCAAAGTCTGTCATAATCTTCTTAGTAAATGAATTGATTTTTCAGTTCCGAAATAATACTGGAAAGTAATCCCTTTCATATATTTTAATCGATGGAGAAATTCTTGTATATCAATAGATTTATCTTCTAATTTCTTGATTTGTAAACCAACCTTATCATTTGCTATCGGTCCATAAACGATATCATATTGAAATACGGCATTTCCATTTTTACTATTTCTATTTGCAAACACAAACTGCGCCCATTCCTCTGTATATGAACTGAATATTTTCACTGATAGATCAGTTCCGTGAAGATAGGTTTCATCAAACTCATAACGAGTCACTATAGGTTCTCCACCTAAAATAGCAGATTTTAGTGCGGCCATATGAAAAGCTTGTTCTTCATCCGAAGACAAATAGAAACCTTTCCCAAAATCCTTGTTAGGTTTAGAGCGAGTTAAATCTATATTTTCTATGATGACATTGGAACCATGATAAAGTATCATGCGATAGCCCCTCCCTGGCGTTGGCAATAAAGTGTCAGATAAGAAAGAGCTTCTTTAAAATCAAGCGTATGGATAGCCTCATAGTGCTGCTCCAGGAAGTCAATCCCGTGAAAACGGCGGATATAACGGTAAGCTTGCTGTTTATTTAAGCTATTCCGTTGTGCAAACGCATCAATCATAGCTGCTATAAATTCCACTTTGTCTCTTATGTTACTCATTGATATAACCTTTTTACAAAGAAACAGGATTTTTCCTGATTTTCCAAATAGAGGCAAATCTTTATTCAGTAAGGCTGATTGCTGCTTGGGCAATTACTAAAAAGGGCGGGCTTTTGCCCGCCCCTATAGAGACATCCTAAGATACAAATCTCTTATTCACTCAAAATAGTCAGTTCCGCCCCCGTTGCAAAATCCTGTCCGTTCTGTGAACTCAGTGCGGTGAAACGGATGTAACGTCCTTTTACCGGTTTGTCGAAGAGGACTTTCTTTTCGTCCCGGTTATTTGCGAACTGGCCTTTGCAGACAGGCTCACCCCAATTCTTGCCATCGGAGCTGACCTGGATGGAATATTCTTTGATATTACCATTGTTGCTGTCTTTGCGAGGCATATAGATAAAGCCTTTGAATGCTTTCTCTTCGCCGGCATCCAGATCTACCCAGTGTGGATATTTGGCTACCGTGACGGAATACATACTGTGCCAGATCGTATTCGGATCGCCATCTACCAGGTGTTTGGCATCGCCTTCGCCAACCTCTTCGCTGCTGGCGTAGATAACCTCTGTCTGGATACTTTCCAGTTTGTTAAAAGTCTTTGTCGACTTGATCTCCGGATTATTCTTTAACCAGGCAGTGATTGTTCCGCCTTCGCGCATCGGGATAGCTCCGGTATATTCTTTCGCTTTTTTCTCCTTACCGATCGTGTAGCAGAAGACAGCATCTTTGTCGATAGATGATAATTCAACCATACCTACACGGGAACGGGTGATGGAGAAAGGAATCTCACCGGCAGCCGATACCTGCGCGGCAGCCGACAGGTCTTGTGTAGCCGGGCGGATGATAAAGCCGATATTGTTTTGTCCGGCAAATACACGGTCATGAATCAACGGGCCACCCTGTCCACAACTGTTACCTCCCAAACCTGTAACGGCAAGGTCAAGATGCAGATAAGTGTCACCGGCCTTTGGCAACTGATAAGGATGTCCGGCTAATGTCATATCGAGTGCGGAATATTGCAAAGCAGAAGTAGAAAGGCGGTTGGTTGCCACAAAGAGAGCTCCCTTGCCGGCCTTGTCGGTCAGTGCACACCAGCGCACATCTTCATGATTACCCATATCCTGCGGTTTCGGAAAGTTCACGAACTGGTCGGCTACGGTCGATTTATATTGCTCGATAAACTGTCCGGCTTTACGGTCGGCATAGTTTTCAACCGGACCGCGTCCGTAGTATGTATAGTTTTCATAACGCTGAGGAACGATCATCCGGTAGCCTAAACGTGGCAGTACCAGGCTTGAATTGTTGGAGGTGATGCTGGCTTGCAGTTCGATGGAACCGTCACGGTAGATGGTCCATGCCTGGTCGGTCGTGAACTTGAAGCCGTCTTCGCCGAAGGCTTTGTCGGTCAGTTCTTCCACTTTGTTCTTGCCGCTGGATGTTCCGCCCAGTATCTTGGCTGCATTAGGGGCCTGCGATTCAACGGTGTAGAACAATACCAGGGAACCGTCTTTCCGCTTGATCACTTTGGACGCAGTAGCTTTATGTTTCAGATTGTGTAATCCGTTTTCGAACCAACTTCCATAGAACCAGTTATCGTTATTCGTGAAGGCACGGAAAGCATCCAGTTTCGGACCGTTACCGTCGGCAATGATTGTTTCGCCACCATAATTCAGATTATAGATCGTACCGCTTTCATTGTCGAATGTGACATTGAAGTTCTCTCCTTTGATCGTTGAGAAGCGTGCGTCCGATTGTTTTTCGAGAGTTAATTCTACCGCTGAGGCATTTGCCACTTCGTTGATGGCAGGTTTACCGGCAGATGCTTTGACTGGAAGTTGTTCTTCTGCCATTACATAACCTTTGGGGGCCCAGGGTTTGTCCTCTTTCAGCAGGAACTGTACTTTAACGAAATATTCATTGTCCGCTTTTAGCTGGCTGTACGTATAAGGAATGGCTACCTGCACACGTTTACGTGGTGAAACCTTACCCGGATTCAGGGAGCCGCTTTCCACTTCTTTGCCGTTTTCGTAAAGCGACCATTTCACATCGTAATCGGACAGATCGTTGAAATAGTATTTATTGAACAGCTCGAAAAGGCCTTTCTGTGCATCGACTTCTGTGACGCCGATATGTTGGTATACCTTTTTCACTTCGTAATACTGCGGTTTCGGTTCCAGGTCGCCGAACACGATACCGTTCATTACGAACTGGCCGTCGTTGGGCGTATCGCCGAAGTCACCGCCATAAGCCAGGTAACGTTTGCCATCGGGCGTATAGTTGTAAAGAGACTGGTCCACCCAGTCCCAGATAGCACCACCACAGAAGAAGTTGGTCGACTCCATTGCATCCCAGTAATCAACCAGGTTACCGCAGGCATTCCCCATCGAATGGGCATATTCTGAGATATGGAACGGATACTTGATGTCATAATCGCCTTTTACGGCACCGCGCACCCAAGAGATAGACGGATACTGGTTGGAACCCATATCTACAATTTTATTGTTGCGCTCGTACTGAACGGGACGTGACAGGTCTGCTTTCTTTAAAGCATCGTAGGCCTCTACGAAGTTGTGTCCCGGACCGGCTTCGTTCCCCAGCGACCAGATCACGATAGACGGATGGTTGATATGGGCGTTTACCATTTCCATGACACGTGCCACATGTGCATCCCTCCATTCTTTCGGATGGGACAGGGAGGCTTGACCATAGTAATATTCGTGCGATTCGATATTGGCTTCATCTTCCAGATAAAGACCATATTTGTTACACAGGTAATACCAATACGGATCGTCCGGATAATGTGAGTTACGAACGTGGTTGATATTGGCACGTTTCATCAGCATCACTTCGTCTTCCATCATTTTGCGTGTGATGGCATGGCCTACGGACGGATTACTTTCGTGACGGTTCACACCTTTCAGTTTGACAGTCTTGCCGTTTACGTAATAGTAACGTCCGGCCAGTCCGAACTCGTCTTCAGATGCCGGTGTATCCTTGATTTCTACCTTGCGGAAACCTACAGTGGTGGAAACCATATCAATTGTTTTATTCTTTTTATCTTTCAGTTCAGCAACTAGTGTATAGCGGTAGGGCTGTTCGGCCGACCATTTGTTGGGCGCTTTCACTTTGATGGTCATCAGGTTCTCCGTTGTTTCATCCGGGTTGATCCGTTCGATGACAGGCGATAAGAATCCGTCGACAAGTGTATTTTCGTCTGAATAGAGTTTGTTGGCATAAAGCGAATAATACACTTTATAATTCTTGATTGCTTTTTTATCGAGGTTACGAATGTCTGCCTTGACGGTTAGCGAACCGTCGGTATATGTTGCATCCAAATCGGGGGTCACTACCAGATCGCGGAAATGCACTTTCGGTGTCGAATAGAGTGCAACGGTCCGGAAGATACCCGGCAGGCGGAACATATCCTGTGCTTCGAGGAACGAGCCGTCGGAACTGCGATACACTTCGGCAGCAACGATGTTCTTTCCTTTTTGAAGATAAGGAGTAATGTTGAAATTGGCTGCATTACGGGAGTTTTTGGAAAAACCTACATAATGGCCGTTAATCCACAAATAGAAAAAGGAATCTACTCCGTCGAAACTGATAAATACATTGCGTCCGTCCCAGTCTTCCGGGATGGTGAACTCACGACGGTAAGAACCTACCTCGTTACGGTCTTTAAAGGTCGTCCAGTTTTCCGGTGGGGTACGCATCACGCCTCCCCGCCAGTCGTCGACAGCCACTTTGTGCTGGAAGATAACCGGTTGGTTCACGTAAATAGGGGTACCATACTTCTGTGTCCCGTCTTTCTGAAGACCGACAATGTTCCAACTGGATGGCACGGGGATATTGTCCCAGCCTGATACATCGAAGGAGGTCTGGTAGAAATCCTTCGGACGTTCTTCGGGCGTACGGGCCCAATTGAATTTCCAATCTCCGTTCAGGGATTGCCAGTAGGCACTGTTTTCCGGTAATACTTTCCGGGCACTCTCCAGATTCTGGAAGGAGAAGAACCAGGCACGGGGTTGTTCTTTGTTCAGCGCAAGGTTCTCGGGCGATTCCCACTCGTCCCCTTTCGGCGCTTGTTCTGAGGCATACTGATAGCCTTTCAGTAAATCTACTGTCGCATAGCTTTGAAATGTCAAGCAGCATAGTAATAGACAGAATGCTGATTTTTGCATATGAGTTTTTCTTCTTAAGGTGAGAAATAGGCTTCAAATTTAATACATTTATCGGAGAGTCTGTTGTTTACTTCGTGTTTTATTTATCTCATTGCGTTTCCTCCCGTATGATAAATTATGAATCCGGTATAGTAAATGCAGTAAACTCCGAATCGTTTGCATCTTTAGCGTAAACGAACTACATTTGCCGTAAATAGTGTGCAGATGAAAAAGTTACTTTGCTTTTTGCTGATGTTACTGGTCGCTTTGCCTTCCCTGACAGCTCAACGGAAGAAGGTTGGAGTTGTATTAGGCGGCGGGGGTGCAAAAGGTGTAGCTCATATTGGGGTGTTGAAAGTGTTGGAGGAAGCCGGTATTCCGATCGATTACGTGGCGGGTACGAGTATGGGCGCCATTGTCGGCGGCTTATATGCCATCGGGTATACGCCGGCGGAAATAGATACGATGGTGCTGGAACAGGATTGGACGATGTTGCTCAGCGACCGGATCAAACGAAGCAGCCTTACCTTTCCGGAAAAGGAAAACTCCGAACGATATATTCTTTCTCTGCCTTTTGGAAAGGACAAAAAGGATCGTGTCATTCAGGGGATGATAAAGGGACAGAACTTGATGAATCTCTTTTCCAACCTGACGATCGGTTATCATGATTCCGTAGATTTCAGAAACTTCAATATACCTTTCGCCTGTGTCGCTGTGGATGCAGTCGATGGGAAGGATTATGTGTTCCGTAAAGGCAGCTTGCCGCTGGCGATGCGTGCCAGTATGGCGATCCCGGCAGTGTTTACCCCTGTCCGGCTGGATAGTATGGTGTTGATAGACGGGGGATTGAACGATAATTTCCCGGTAGATGTCGCCCGGGAGATGGGTGCCGACGTTATTATCGGTGTAGACCTGGGTACCAGTGATTTGAAGACGCTTGACAAGCTGAACAGTCCCGGTGATGTGATCGGGCAGATCATCGCCTTGCACGGACATGATAAATATGCACGTAATAAGGAGCAGACCGACCTGTTGCTCCGCCCGAATATGACCTCTTATAATGCCGCCAGCTTCAGTACGGTTGCACTCGATACGCTGATCCGTCGCGGAGAGCAGGAAGCCTATGCCCATTGGGATGAGATCATTGCACTGAAAGAGAAAATAGGAATAGCGGAAGATTCCTGTCCGGAAGAGCATGGACATGTCCGGAAATCTTACCCCGCGTTGCCTACCGACAGCTTCTATATCCGGACGATCTCCTTTGTCGGTACCGATCCGAGGGATGAAAAGTGGCTGATGAAGATCAGTGGTTTGCGGGAAAACAGCCGGATCACGTTGCACGAACTCCATCATGCCATGTCTGTGCTGATCGGCTCCAATGCCTATTCGAATGTAGATTATATGCTGACCGGCGAGCAACAGCAGAATTTGGTGCTGACGGCACAAAAGAAATCAGTCAGCTCTGTGAACCTGGGTGTGCGTTTCGATTCGGAAGAGGTCATCGGCGTCTTGGTGAATGCCACTTTCGATCACCGGGCCCGCAATCATTCGAAGCTGGGATTTACCGGGCGTGTCGGGGGGAAGACTTCGTTTGCCCGCCTGGATTATGCCATCGAAAGGACTCCCTTGCGTAATCTGAACCTGGCCTACCAGTTCACTTACCAGGATTTGGATATCTACAAGAAAGGCGATAAAACATTCAATACCAGCTATACCCATCATTTTGCCGAGTTCGGCTATTCGGATATGAACTGGCTGAATTTCAAGTTCAAGCTGGGATTGCGTTATGAATATTATGATTATAATTCCTTCCTCTATACCGGTGATAATAACCAATACGAGGTAAAGCCGGAAGGTTTTATCAGTTATTTCGCTATGGCACATCTGGAGACGTTCGATAAGCGGTATTTCCCGACAAAAGGCGTTTCCCTGAAAGCAGACTATTCTTTTTATACGGACAATTTCGTCAGTTATAACGGGCATGCACCGTTCTCTGCGGTGGGTCTGAATTTCACATCTGTCATACCTGTTACTTCCCATTTCAGTATATTGCCTTCCCTGTATGGCCGCGTACTGATCGGTGGAAACCTGGCCTATCCTTTCCTGAATGCGGTCGGGGGTGAGGTGGAAGGACGGTATGTGCCCCAGCAGCTGCCGTTTGCCGGAATCAACCGGATGGAGATATTCGACAACTCGGTAGCCGTTGCCCGCCTGCATTTCCGTCAGCGTATTGCAGGGAATAACTATATTTCCCTGATCGGTAATTATGCGATTCATCATGATGACTTCTTCCACCTGCTGAAAGGGAAAAGCGTATGGGGCGGAAGTCTCGGATATGCGTATAATAGCATTGCGGGACCGCTAAGCGCGACTTTCAGCATGTCCAATCAAAACACCAGCCTTCAATTTTATTTGAATCTGGGATTCTCGTTCTAGTTTTTGTTGTACATTTGTTATCCGTTAATCAATCAAATACAAAGAGATACATGAAACTTACACGAATTACAGGGATAGCCGCCGGTCTGTCCCTTCTGGTTGCCGGTATGCAGGCACAGGTTAGTCTGCCGTCTGTTTTTACCGACCATATGGTGTTACAGCAGAAAAGTGAAGTGCCTGTATGGGGCTGGGGATCTGCAAGTGCTACAATCAAAGTTGTCGGAAGCTGGGCTCCGCTGGATACGGCAACGACTGTCGTCCGTTCGGACGGAACCTGGGATACTACCCTGAAAACGGTCGGAGCGGGCGGTCCTTATACCTTATCGGTCCTGGGCGATGGCACCCGTGAACTGAAAGACGTCATGCTGGGCGAAGTATGGCTGTGTAGCGGCCAGTCCAATATGGAATGGACTCCGATGCACGGTATCGACAACAGTGAAAAAGAGGTCGCCGCCGCCAATTATCCGAATATCCGTTTCTTCCATATCCCCAAACGCGGGGCCGCTACCCCGCAGAATAATTGCGAAGCATCGTGGGCACCCTGTACCCCTGACAAGATGAAGAGTACCAGCGCTATAGCTTACTTCTTTGGACGTGACTTGCAAAAAGACCTGAATGTCCCTGTCGGCCTGATCGTGTCTGCCTGGGGAGGTACTCCGGCTGAGGTATGGGTGCCCGAAGAACAGATAATGAATAATCCCCGCATACGTGATGTAATGCCCGATAAAACATATCCCTGGTGGCCCGTAGAGCCGGGTGTACTGTATAATCAGATGATCAGTCCGGTCGTGCCTTATGCCCTGGCCGGTGCTATCTGGTATCAGGGCGAATCCAACCGCGATCATCCGGATTCGTATGGAATCCTGCTGAAAACGATGGTCGAGAGCTGGCGTAAGAGTTTCAAAAAAGACTTTCCGTTCTATCTGGTGCAGATCGCACCGTTTACCTATAATGCCGGCGATAATGGCGCTGCTTTGGTTCGCGAGCATCAGGAATGGGTTGCCCGTACGGTTCCAGGGGCCGGGATGGTCGCTGTTTCAGATTGCGTGGCAGATGTAAAGAATATCCATCCGACCGATAAGCAAAGTGTAGGACAACGCCTGGCGAATATGGCATTGGGCAAGATATACGGCCGGCTCGATTCCGGATATGAAAGCCCTCTGTTTGAAAGTATGACCATCGATAAGAACAAAGCTGTCATCTCTTTCCTGCATGCCGGTAACGGTTTGATGTGTAAAGATAAGGAAATTACCGGGTTCATGATAGCCGGCGAAGACGGTGTCTTTGTACCTGCCAAAGTCCGGATCAAAGATAATACGGTTGTTGTAACCTCTTCCAAAGTGAAGAAGCCTGTCGTGGTGCACTATTGTTTCGATGATGCGACCATCGGCAACCTGTTCAGCAAGGAAGGTTTGCCGGTCGCTCCTTTCCGTACCGACAGAAACTGGAAGAATGAATAATATTATTCCCTATCTTTGTAGGTAAAACAGACAGAGAATATGAATAAAGAGATTATACAATTCCTGAAGGAATTAAGCGTAAACAACAACCGGGAGTGGTTCCAGGCAAACAAGGACCGCTTCGATGTCCTGCACAAAGGATTTATCGACGAAGTGCAGGAAGTAATCAACCGGATTGCCCTGTTCGATCCGCAGGTAGCAGGCCTGGAATCGAAGGATTGCCAGTTTCGCATCTACCGCGATCTGCGTTTCTCTCCGGACAAGACACCTTATAAGGTTCATTTTGCAGCTTATATGGCCCAGGGCGGACGTGCCAGCGAGCGGGGCGGATATTATATCCATCTCGAACCGGGTGCCTGTATGCTGTCCGGTGGTGTATGGTGTCCTCCGCCTAAATTATTGAAAATGCTTCGCCAGGATATTTACGATCACATCGACGAGTTTGTCGGTATCATTGAAAAGCCATCCTTTAAGGAAGCCTTTCCGGTGATGGAAGGGGAGGTACTGAGGCGTATGCCGGCCGGTTATCCGACCGATTTCAAATATGACGAGATCATGAAGCATAAAGATTTCTGTTTTGCGGCCAACTTGCCGGACGAGTTCTTTATGGCGGACGACTGGATGGATCAGACCTTAAAGCGATTCGAAGAATTACTGCCGTTTAATAATTTTCTGAATTATACGGTAGATGAATTTTTAGGAAGAGTATAAAGAATAGCGAGGGTATTTCAACTGATTGACATACCCTCGTTTTCTTATCAGGACAATGCCGCAATAGCCGTCCCTATCAGATTCGCATTATTCATTTTGTTCACATGAACTTTCACATCACCTATTCCAAGCTCATTCAACAGCTTTTCCAGTTCTTCCATTACGAGTACACTGTAATTTTTATCTTTCCTGTTAATACTCCAGAACATACTTCCTTCGGCCACCAGGCATACTTTTTTGATATCCTTATTATAGGAAACCAATAAAGAGACCAGTCCCGCAAGTGAAGCAGCTACCAATTGGGCAGAACGGTTATATATCCAGTGGGCAACCTGTACATATTTATCTTTATGAATATCCGGATAATTCATGATAGTCGTCAGCTTCTGCGCATCAAACTTTTCTTCAAATTCATCCAGCGGAAAGGTCGATTTCAATATCTCTCCCAGATACATGCCGGAGACGGCTTTCTCGAAACGTTGCATGCCACGGCTGTCGGAGCAGGCATCGACCGTGTCGTCGACAGTTGTCAGATAGGGCGGATGGAAATTTCCTGATTCCAGATTGACAGGGATTAGCCCGTGTGCCTGTACGGAAGATGGTAATTTTGTAATCTTATCGGCAGGAATAAAGGTCGCCATATTAGTTCCCGTTCCGACTATAAGTCCGATATAGGCGTCATAACTGCTGTCGGTAAGTCCGGCGAACAGGCTGGCTACGGTATCATTAAGAACCTTTATGCCTGTAAACCGGGGGGTATTCCTGTCATTCAGATAGTCAAGCAGAGGTTTCCCAACTGGCTGTCCGAGCATTTCCTTGATATGCACTCCCTTTGTCCAGTGCAACAACCGGGCATCCCCGTCGGGAAGCGATTCGGCTGCGTACGAGAAACAATAACCGATAGGCATTTCCTGCTCCCGCTTGATCTCTCCGATAGGGTCGGCCAGTTCCTTGAACAGCTCGTCACGGGTGAAGCCGGGAGTTTTCATTACCGACAGATCTTTTTTCCAGCCGTTTTCAGGATGGATAGTCGGTTTGTCATTATTAAAGTTGACTGTTGCCACCCGGTAATTCGTACCTCCCAGGTCGAGAACGAGGGCTTTACCGTTTATGTTTGTACTTTTAGGGGTGATGAATGTCGGGATACATTGTATCTCCTGATCGTCTTTTGCCAGACCTTCTTCTACTTTCTGTCGCAATGAAAGAGCAATCTCTTTCAATTGGTCATTTTCCAGTTTAAAAATATTTCTCTCCATGATATACCGATTTAATTTGGATGCTAATATCCTTCTTTTATTTCTAAATAACAATCGTGAGTGTATATTTAGTTCTGAATAATGCTGCTGATGATGAAAAAAACTATTGATGTCAATTCGTAAGTAAGTTGGCTTTTTCTTTTGGCTTATTAAGAAAATAGTGACTAAAAGCAATGTTATTTTGATGTTGTAAATCGTTTTTGTTATAAACTGTAAGTTGTGTGCTCTTTTGTAGGTGTTCTGATGTAGTTTAAAATAGTTAAATAAGACTATTTTGCTATCAATATGTCAGAATATATTTGGCTGTTACCGGGAAACTGTGTTCATTTGCACGCAATTTGAAAGTAAATCTTATAAGTAATATATTTTATGAAAGCTTCAATTTTAAGAAAAGAAATTTTATCACTTGTTGTTTTGTTTGTTTGCAGTCTGGCAATGAGTGCCGCTTCTCCCAGAAACTATCTGTATGATACGAAAGAAGAGAACGGAAAGATCGTTTCAAAAGTAATATTCCTACAGGAAGAAGGGCTTTTGAACAAACAGGTGAAATATGAATTCGCCTACAATGATAACGGCAAAGTCGCTGAGAAAAAAGCGTACCGCTGGAATCAGGCAAAAGAGACATGGGATCCTTATTATCTGATTACATATCAGTATAATGAAGACGGAAATATCACTTCCGAATACGGAATGTGGGACAAAAAGAAGAAAGATTATAGCCTGAATACACAGAAAATGCTTGTTCCGGCTACCAATTATGAGGAAATTTTCTCATAATACCTATTTTAAAACATTCATAGACACACACGAAAGTGGCGCGAATAACAAAAGACGTGAGTCCCTGTTATTAGCGCCACTTTTATTTTGGTAAATAGTTCTCTTATTTGATGATCTTTTCCAGTTCTGACAAATTGTTAGCAACTTCCTCATCTGTTACTTCGTAGTTTGTCAGGTCGCCGGCCAGATACTGGTCGTAAGCTGCCATGTCGATCAATCCGTGACCGGACAGGTTGAACAGGATCGTACGGGTTTTGCCTTCTTCTTTCGCTTCCAGTGCTTCGCGGATAGCAACGGCAATAGCGTGTGATGATTCCGGAGCCGGAATGATACCTTCCGCCTGGGCAAATAGGGTGGCTGCCTGGAATGTATCCAACTGTTTTACATCGTATGCGCTCATTAAGCCATCTTTCATCAACTGGCTGACAATAGAACCGGCACCGTGATAACGCAGACCGCCTGCATGGATATTTGCCGGGGCAAAATTATGTCCTAACGTGAACATCGGGATGAGCGGTGTGTAGCCGGCTTCGTCACCGAAGTCATACTGGAACTGTCCGCGTGTCAACTTCGGGCAGGAAGCTGGTTCGGCGGCAATAACGCGTACATCTTTTCCTTCCGTCAGTTTATGACGCAGGAAGGGGAATGTAATACCGGAGAAGTTTGAACCGCCACCGAAGCAACCGATTACAACGTCCGGATATTCGCCGGCCATTTCCATCTGCTTTTCTGCTTCCAGGCCGATTACAGTCTGATGCAGCATGACGTGGTTCAATACGCTACCTAATGTATATTTGCAGTTCGGAGTTTGCATTGCCAGTTCTACCGCTTCCGAAATAGCTGTACCCAGGCTACCCTGATAGTTGGGATGGTCGGTCAGAATCTTACGTCCCGCTTTCGTACTCATACTCGGAGAGGCGATCACTTGTGCACCGAATGTCTGCATGATAGAGCGGCGATAAGGTTTCTGATGATAGCTGACCTTTACCATATATACAGCCAGTTCCAGGCCGAAAGCCTTGGCGGCATAGGATAGGGCGGCACCCCATTGTCCGGCACCTGTTTCCGTAGTGATATTGGTAATACCCTCCTGTTTGCAGTAGTAAGCCTGTGCGATAGCCGAGTTCAGTTTATGCGAACCGATCGGGCTGACGCTTTCGTTCTTAAAGTAGATATGTGCAGGAGTATCCAGCATCTTCTCCAGTCCGTAAGCACGAACCAGCGGAGTCGGACGCCATACCTTATATAATTCGCGAACTTCTTCCGGTATTTCAATCCATGCATCTGTCGTGTTCATTTCCTGGTGTGAAGCACCTTTGGAAAATAAAGGATACAAGTCTTCTTCCTTCAACGGTTGCTTTGTCTGCGGATTTAAAATAGGAAGTGGTTTGTTCTTCATGTCAGCCACAATGTTATACCAGGCTGTAGGTATGTCTTTCTCCTCCAATAAAAACTTTTTAGTACTCATAATTCTTTATGTAGTTTACATTATTAATCATTTTGGCCTTTCAGGCTTACAACTTGGAAGCAAAGTAACAAATAATATTTCGTTCTTCAAATTGAATAAACAAAAATATATACCTTTGCGCCTTCAAACTAGACAAATAGATAACAAACGACAACGATGAAAAAGCTGGCTCTGCTATTGGTAAGTATGCTGACTTTGTTTTCCGCAACTGCCCAGAAGAAAAACTTCACTTACAAGTTTTATGGTTTTGTACGTGGTGACCTGTTCTACAACACCCGTGCAAATATGGCTCCGGTAGACGGAAACTTCTACCTTTTCCCTTTGGATGAAAAACCGGATGCTGACGGGAAAGACCTGAATGCGACTCCCAACGGTAGTTTTTATACGTTCACTTCCCGCCTGGGATTGAGTGTGACCGGCCCGAATGTCGGCTCGGCTCGTACTTCAGCTTGTCTGGAGACTGACTTCGGCGGCTTTTCGGGAAGTACGACTATGTTGCGTATCCGCCAGGCATGGGTAGCGTTGGATTGGGATAAGAGTAATGTATTGATCGGTCATACCTGGCATCCGTTATTCGGTTCCGTATTTCCGGATATGTTGAATCTGTCGACAGGCGCACCTTTCCAACCTTTCAACCGCAGTCCGCAGATTCGTTATCAATACAAGGCAGGTAATGTAAAACTAACCGCTTCGGCTATATGGCAGTTGCAATACACGTCGAGCGGTCCGAAAGGGATGAGCGAAGATTATATAAAGAATAGTTGTGTGCCGGAGTTTTATGTAGGTGCCGATTATACGTCCGGCAATGGCTGGCTGGCAGGAGCCGGTATTCACCTTATTTCTTTAAAACCCCGTACGACTTCTGAGATAAATGACAAAGTATATAAAGTAAATGAGCGTATGACGACATATTCATACGAAGCTCACTTGAAATATACCGGCCGTAATTATACCTTTGCAGCCAAAAGCCTGATGGCTTCCTGTCTGGACCAGACGGCCCTGATCGGCGGCTATGGCATTAGTTCTGTCGATCCGAAGACTGGCGAGCAGGAATATACTCCTTTCCGTCATTCGACAACCTGGGCGAATTTCACCTATGGCACGAAGTGGAAAACGGGATTATTCCTGGGATACACCAAGAACCTGGGGACGGATGATGAACTGACAGCCTCGAAAACAGTCTACGGAATGGGACTGGATATCGATCAGTTGCTGACGGTAAATATGAATTTTTCTTATAATCTGCCTCACTGGCAGATCGGACTGGAATATTCTCCGGCAACGGCCTGGTATGGAACGATCGACCAGAAGAACGGTAAAGTGGGAAACACTCACGCCATAACCAATCACCGCATATTGGGATTGGTTATGTATTATTTCTAATTTGAACGCTTTTAAATGAGAACGAGACTAGGTATGTTTTTATTGGCCGGATTGTTAGCTGTAACGTCCGGTTATGCACAGAAGAAGAATTTTTCGTATAAGTTTTACGGACAGGTTCGTGGTGACTTGTTCTATAATTCCCGGGCCAATTCCGAGATAGTAGACGGTTTGTTTCATCTCTATCCGAAAGATATCTCTCCGGATGCAGATGGCAATGATTTGAATGCTACGGCAAACGGTAGCTTTTACCTGTTGTATTCCCGTTTGGGGATAGATGTGGCAGGACCGAGTGTCGGTAAAGCTAAGACAACCGCTAAATTGGAAGTGGATTTCCGTGGTTCGGGAAGTAACTTTGCCATGATTCGTGTGCGGCATGCCTATGTAAATCTGGATTGGGGAAAATCGGCTGTCCTGATCGGACAGACCTGGCACCCATTATTCGGTGATATCTTTCCACAAATGTTGAACCTTTCCACCGGAGCACCTTTCCAGCCGTTCAGCCGTAACCCGATGCTTCGCTATCGTTATACCAGTCAGGGATGGAGCCTGACGGGGGCAGCTATCTGGCAGTTGCAGTATCTGTCTACCGGACCGAACGGAAAGAGCGAGGAATATATAAAGAATAGTTGTGTGCCGGAATTTTATGCCGGTGTCGATTATAAAACTAACAATTGGCTGGTAGGTATAGGTGCCGACCTTATTTCGCTGGCACCACGTGTAAAATCCGAAGTCGGTGATAAGATTTATAAGGTAAAAGAGCGTGTTACCTCCGTTTCTGTCGAGGCGCATGCCCGTTATACGGATGATAACTGGAAGATTTCGGCAAAGACGATTATGGGAGAAAACCTGGCCCATCTCTGTATGCTGGGTGGTTATGGTGTCAGCAGTATCGACAAACGTACCGGCGAACAGGAGTATACGTCTTACCGTCATTCAATGACCTGGTTGAACGTGGTATATGGTAAAAAATGGCAACCCGGACTGTTTGTCGGGTATTTGAAGAACCTGGGGGCAGGAAAGGATATTGTCGGACCGACTTATGGAGTGGGCCTCGATGTGGATCAGGTCTTTACCACTAATTTGCAACTGTCGTATGTGTTGCCTCACTGGAAACTGGGAGTGGAGTACAGCCCGTCTTTGGCCTGGTATGGCGACCGTACACTTGCCGATGGACGTATTCGTGATACCCATTCAGTAACTAACCACCGTGTATTAGGTGTATTAATATATTCATTCTGATGAAAACGCTGATAATTGGAGCAAACGGTTTTACAGGCAGACGTATTTTGCAACATCTGTCCCAGTGTGGTGGGTATGAATTGACAGGATGCTCCCTGCATAAAGATATTCAGCCGGAGAGTAATTCCCATTTCGTTCAGGTGGATATCAACGATCATCCGGCCATCGGGCGATTGATCGGGGAGACGCGCCCTGATGTCGTGATAAACGCTTCTGCACTTTCCGTACCCGATTATTGTGAGTCCCATCATAATGAGGCGCATGCCGCCAATGTACTTGCCGTTGAAAATATGGCGCGTTGCTGTGAACAGGAGGGTAGCCGTTTTATTCATCTGTCGACCGATTTTGTCTTTGACGGAAAGAATCCTTCTTTATACACCGAGGAAGATATTCCGGCTCCGGTGAATTATTATGGCCTGTCGAAATATCAGGGAGAATTGGCCGTGGCTGCCAATTGCAGTAATTATGCGAATGTCCGCGTGGTCGTTGTCTACGGAAAAGCATTGCCGGGGCAACATGGCAATATCTTGCAATTGGTAAAGAACCGCTTGGAAGCCGGTCAGGAGATATGGGTCGTTTCCGATCAGTACCGTACACCGACCTGGGTAGGGGATATTGCTGTCGGAGTAGAAAAACTTATGCATGTTTCTCTAAACGGTACCTGGCATATTTGTGGAGGCGAATGCCTTTCGATAGCCGATATAGCTTACCGTGTTGCCGATTATTTCAAGCTGGACCGTTCATTGATTATCCCGGTCACCACCGAAGAAATGAACGAAGCGACTCCACGTCCCCGTTTCAGCGGGCTGAGCATCGAAAAAGCAAAACGTGAGTTAGGCTATACTCCTCATACCCTCGAAGAAGGAATGGCGGAGATGAGATAGAATCATATATAACAAGCAATATGAGCACAGAAAACAAAAACTCTTTAGAACTGAAGTACGGCTGTAACCCCAACCAGAAGCCGTCGCGCATTTTTATGCAGCAGGGGGAATTGCCTATAGAGGTATTGGACGGTCGTCCCGGATATATTAATTTCATGGACGCTTTCAATAGCTGGCAATTGGTGAAAGAACTAAAAGAGGCTACCGGACTACCGGCTGCCGCATCTTTTAAGCATGTCAGTCCGGCGGGTGCCGCTGTGGGAATCGAGATGAGCGATACCCTGAAGAAAATTTATTTTGTAGACGACCTGCCTCTTACTCCTCTGGCAACCGCTTATGCCCGTGCCCGTGGTGCAGACCGCATGTCTTCTTACGGCGATTTTATCGCTTTGAGCGATACTTGCGATGAAGCTACTGCCCGCCTGATCAACCGCGAAGTTTCCGACGGTGTCATTGCTCCCGGTTATACCCCGGAAGCTTTAGAGATACTGAAAAACAAAAGGAAAGGAACGTATAACGTGATTAAGATCGATCCGTCTTATAAGCCGGCTCCGATTGAACATAAAGATGTGTTCGGTATCACTTTCGAACAGGGCCGTAACGAGATTAAACTAGACGAAAGCTTGCTGACAAACATCCCGACTCAAAATAAGGAATTTTCTGAAGCTGCCAAACGCGATCTTATCATTGCCCTTATTACATTAAAATATACGCAGAGTAATTCTGTCTGCTATACAAAAGACGGACAGGCTATCGGTATCGGTGCCGGTCAGCAGAGTCGTATCCATTGTACCCGTTTGGCCGGAAACAAAGCCGACATCTGGTATCTCCGCCAGCATCCGAAAGTAATGAACCTGCCCTGGATCGAAAAGATCCGTCGTGCCGACCGCGATAATACAATCGACGTATATATCAGCGATGACCACGAAGACATTTTGACCGACGGTATCTGGCAGCAGTTCTTCACCGAAAAACCGGAAGTGCTGACCCGCGAAGAGAAACGTGCGTGGCTGGACACCCTGAAAGGGGTAGCACTGGGCTCAGATGCTTTCTTCCCCTTCGGTGACAACATCGAACGTGCTCATAAAAGCGGTGTCGAATATATCGCACAGGCAGGCGGTTCCGTCCGAGACGATCATGTGATCGATACTTGCGATAAATATGGCATAACGATGGCATTTACAGGGGTACGTTTGTTCCATCATTAATTATATTTATAGGAGATAAGCAGATTCGCTATTAAGGGATTCTGCTTATTTTTTACTAATAGTTTCAATATGATTTTCGTGTTGGAACTTTTTCCCCATCCCAATGGGGAAAATATCCCACCCGAAAGGGATAAACCCCCCATCTGTATGGGAGTATCTTTCTTCTATTGAGTAAATAACCGAAGTAAGTTATTCCTGGGGTGTTAAATCAAATCGGATTCGTTTCGTTTTATTGTATTTGTACTATATTTGCCTGGGAGATACTTTTATGGAAAAGGATACATTATATATAAAAGAACTGGTATTGGGGAGTCATGACGCTTTCAGGTGCCTGTTTATGAATTATTTCCCAAAGGTTAAATACTTTATAAGTCATCTTACCAAATCGGAGATTATAGCCGAAGAATTAGCTCAGGATGTTTTTATGAGAGTCTGGGAGAGCCGGGAACAGTTGGGGGTTGTCGAATCGTTTAATTCGTACGTTTACCGGATGGCGAAGAATATGGCTCTGAATTATTTGCGGCGTAAATATGTGGAAGAAAGTTATCTGGAAGAGTATGAAGGAGAGACTGAACTGACCATTGAAGGGGAATTGTATGCCCGTGAGATAAAATTACTGGAGCAATTGACTGTCAGCCGTATGCCCCGTAAACGTAAAGCTATTTATGAAATGAGCCGGAGAGAGGGGCTGACAAATGATGAGATAGCGACCCGGATGGGTATTTCTAAGAAAACCGTAGAGAATCACCTGAACTTGGCGTTGAAAGAGATCAGAAAGACCTTGTTTTTATTTACTTCCTTCTTTATGTAAAAAAATAATTACTTTTTTTGGGTGCATTGTTATTCTCGCGTGTCTTAATTTATAGATAACGGAAAATAACATTATGTCGAAAGTATATCAGATCATAGAAAATTTCTTTAAGAAAGATCATCCGGAAGAAATCCGGAAGAGCTTTGCCCGCTGGTTTTTCTCTTTTTCATCGGAAGAGAAGGATGAAGCCCTTTGCCGGATTTGGGATGATATCCAGATAAAAGGAGATAGATCGGTAGAGCAATCTTTCGATGAAGTGGAAAGGCGTTTAGGATTTCCGCAACGCAGGAGGATACATTTCTCATTCCGGAAATGGGGACAGGTGGCTGCTGTTATTCTGATACCTTTACTTAGCGTATGGTTTTCATGGCAGTATGTGCAAAATCATACGGTGGAGGAAGTTGCATGGGTAGAATGTTTTGTCCCCGCAGGGGAAATACGTACCGTTATATTGCCCGATCATTCAGAGGTGATGGTTAATTCAGGAAGTTCTCTGTTTTATCCGGCTGAATTTAAAGGGAAGAATCGTAATATTTATTTAAGCGGAGAGGCTAAGTTTTCGGTTTCGCCGGATAAGAAGAAACCTTTTATTGTCAAAACACAGGATATGTCTGTAGAGGCATTGGGTACGGTTTTTAATATTTCGTCTTATCCGGATGATAAAAAAACGGCCGCTTCACTGGTGGAAGGGAAAATTAAAGTCGATATTAATTCAGGTCAGGAAAGTTTTATTCTTAACCCGGAGGAACAAATCGTATATGACAGGGAAACAGGGCGAAGTGAACATAAGCATGTCCGGTTGGATTATGTACTGGCCTGGGAAAAGGGGCAGATGGTTTTCCAAAGTGTTTCATTGTATACTGTCATAAAAGAAATAGAACGGAATCATGGGGTAACGGTTTACCTCAATTCCAAAGGATTGAAGGATGAACGTTTAACGGTTAAATTCCTGCATGATGAGACGTTGGAGGAAGTATTTTATACTTTACAACAAATTATTGCCGGGTTTAAATATAAGATAGAAGGGGATAAAGTATATATTTATTAATGATTAACACACACATATAGTACCATGAAAAAAAGAACCGAAGAGTTTTGTTTGCGGCTCAACTCTTCGGTTTGAAATCCGAACACATTTCATAAGGCTTAATTATAAAAATAGTATTCAACAACAAAAATAATATTATTCATGAAAAAGAATAACAATTTATCTTATAAATATTTGCGAAAGATATTTACCTATTTATTCCTTTTCTTCATGACCACAATCCTATCGGCACAAAATGTAAATATAAACAAGCGAAACGTCACATTGGCCGATGTTTTTGAAGAAGTGGAAAACCAAACAAAATTATCTATTGCTTACAGTGAATCTACCATTGACAAGAACCGCCTGGTATCGGTAAATATAGCCAGTAAACCGGTAAAAGAAGCAATGGCCGAGATATTGGAAGGGACAGGCGCTGTATTTACTATCGAAGGAAACCTGATTTTAATCAAACCGGCACCAGTAAAGACTCAGCAAGATAGTAGGAAAACGATAACAGGTATTGTAACGGATGAATCCGGATTGCCTATTATCGGTGCAAACGTAGTCGAAAAGGGGACAAGGAACGGTATCATAACGGATATCGACGGAAAATTCTCGCTGACACTAGGACAAAGCGATGCGGTAGAAGTATCCTATATCGGTTATATGACACAGAATGTATCGGTTAAAAACAAGACGAATATTTCTGTCGTACTGAAAGAGGATACACAAACCCTGGATGAGGTTGTTGTCGTAGGTTACGGTACACAGAAGAAGGTGAATTTAACGGGTGCTGTTTCCTCTGTTTCGGCTGAAGTCATGGAGAGCCGTCCTGTGACAAATATTGCTCAGGCGTTGCAAGGGGTTGTTCCTAACCTGAATGTCGATATCTCAAACGGTGCGCCTAATACGTTTGCATCTTATAATGTCCGTGGTGCAACATCTATGTCGAAAAACAGTGACGGTGCATGGCAAGTTGATAATGGCAGTCCTCTTATTCTTGTAGATGGTATCGAGATGGAAAATTTCAATCTTAGTGCCTTGAATCCTAATGATATGGAGAGTATTTCCGTTATTAAAGATGCTTCAGCGTCAGCTATCTATGGTGCGCGTGCTGCTTATGGAGTCATATTGGTGACAACCAAACAAGGGAAGAAGGGGAAAGGCAGGGTACAGTATTCGTACGATGTGCAGTGGAACCATCCTTCGGCGCGTCCAGACTTCATGAACTCGTATGAGTCTGAATATGCTAGAGTGATGAACCGGGTATATACAGGTGGTACCAGAACTACGGATGATGATATCCGTTTGGAAGCATTGCAGAATTATATTGATAATCCTGTCCCCGAAAATGCCTGGATGTATGCGCCGGGAAGTAATCAGCAATCGATCTGGTGGGTAGGTAACTTTGACCCGTTTGAATTGATGGTAAGAGATTGGAGTCCTACACAGAAACATAACGTAAGCATTTCGGGCGGTACTGAAGCTTTGCGTTATTACGCTTCATTGGGTTTTCAGGACCAGGATGGTTTCTATAAACTTCGTAATGATAATATGCGTCGTTATAATGGTATGGTTAATTTGGATGCCCAGATTAACGATAAATTTAAAGTGAATATCAAATTATCATATAACGCGACTCGTTATGACGAACCGTTACCTTATTCTTATAAAGGCAATCCGTGGTCGGTCATCTTGTATCAGGGAAAATGGAATCAGAACATGCCTCTGCTGACAGGGCCGAATGACCCTGTACCCAATGCTCCGACGAACAGCATTGTGTCGGCTTATGCTTATAGTAACAGGAATAAAAAAACAGACAGGGCGGTTGGGGTATTTACTGCAAGTCCGGAATACCAGGTGTTGCCCCAGTTGAAATTGAAAGCAGACTTTTCTTATCGTCCTTCTTCTTATGATGTAAAGGATGTGGAACCTGAATTCCGCTATATCCAGGATAGCTGGGAGTCGATGGATATTGCCGTTAATACGGAAACCGGGCGTATCAGTAAGATAAAAGAAGATGTACAACTTTTTACGACTAATGTATATGCGGATTATAACCAGACATTCGGAAAACATACGTTGGGCGGATTGGTCGGCTTTAACCAGGAGGTCTGGAAGAAAGAACAGTTGTCGGCTGGAAATACAGGTATTATGAGTATCGGTGCGCCTACGCTTGGCAATACGTATGGTGTAAATCCCTCTAAAGGGGAGGTTGATGAACATTGGGCTGTACGGGGTGTATTTATGCGAATTAATTATAATTATTCCGACCGTTATCTTTTTGAAATGAACGGACGATATGATGGATCTTCCAAATTCCCGCATGACTCACGTTTCAAGTTCTTCCCTTCTTTCTCTGCTGCATGGCGTCTTTCGGAAGAGAGCTTCATGGCCGATACGCGTAGTTGGTTGGATAATTTGAAGATAAGGGCCTCTTACGGTTCTATCGGTAACCAGAATGTAGCCAACTACGGTTTCTATTCCCGTATGGGATCCAGTCAGTCTAGTGCGATGATCAACGGGCAGCGTCCTTATCAGGTGAACCCTCCCGGATTGATCAGTCCGGATTTTACCTGGGAAACAGCTACGACAATCAATGGCGGTTTGGATGTATCTTTGCTTAGTAACAGGCTTAACTATTCTTTTGATATCTACAGACGTGAAACAAAAGATATCATTATGGATGGTTCGACATATCCTTCAGTGTTGGGTACCAGTGCACCGATGGTGAATTCCGGTAAGTTGAGAACGCATGGATGGGAAATGAGTCTCGGATGGAAAGACCGTCTTTCAAACGGCTTTTTCTACGACTTGAATTTTGTATTGTCTGATTATCAAACTGAAGTTGCTCTATTCAATGGTAACGACAATTGCAGCCTGGGTTCTTTGTATACCGGTAAGAAAGTAGGGGAAATATGGGGATATGTAACCGACCGGATTTTGCAGGAAGGTGATATCGCAAACAACCTGATTATTCAATATACGGATGAAAACGGAAACAACCTGCACCGCCCGAATGAATCGAACAGCGCTTATTATCCGGGCGATATCATGTATAAAGATATCAATGGAGACGGAAAAGTAGACAGAGGCCTGAATACATTGGACGATCATGGGGATTTGAAGGTTTTGGGTAATAATACTCCGCGCTTGAAATTCGGTTTGACAGCCAATTTTGCTTGGAAAGGTTTCGACTTAAATCTTTTCTTCCAAGGTGTTGGTAAGAGAGACGTTTGGATTAGTGACAAGACATACTGGGGTGATGAAGACGGTCCGGGTAGCAAAAAGGTGTATGAAAATTCATGGACTCCGGAACAGACGGATGCTAAATATCCTCTTTACGGTGCCCGTCGTTCACAGAACTGGTATACGCAATCTGCTTATATGTTCAATGGCGCTTATCTCCGTTTGAAACAGGCAATCTTGGGTTATACGGTTCCGGCCGAGATTACCAACAAGATCAAAATGAGTAAACTCAGAGTGTATGTATCCGGTTTTAACCTGTTTGAAATTACAGAACTTCCCGATGTCTATGATCCGGATCTGCTTTCGACTTCTTATCCTCAGATGAGAAGTATCGCATTAGGTGTACAAGTTGGATTTTAAATGATATGATAATATGAGAAAATATAGTTCAAATATAAAAGTGCTGGCTTTATCAGCGTTGTCATTTTGCCTTTTTGCATGTAATGACGATTTTATGGACCGTCCTCCTAAAGACGATATAGTAAGTGAAAATTTCTGGAATACGGAGACCGACCTGGAGCTTTACCTGAATGGAATGTACCGTATTTATGCCCGCGGACATAATCAGGATCCGTATGTGGCACCACTGAATTTCAGAGGTAGTCATATTGCTTACGGTGATGCTTTTTCGGATAATGCTGTCCGCAGCGGACAAAATGTGAATGTTCGTTTGACTAATGCTTATACCGTACCGTTGAATGACAGTTACAACGGATGGAGTTGGGGAGATCTGCGCCGTGTGAATTACTTCTTGACAAACTATGATAGGGCACCTATCACTGAAGATAAGAAAAAAGCTTATGCTGCCGAAGCTTATTTCTTCAAAGCATGGGATTATTTCAAAAAGGTACAGATTTTTAGCGATGTACCTTGGCTTAGCCGCGATCTGAACATCGACTCGGAAGAATTGTATGCTCCGCGCGACTCGAGGGAATTGGTGATGGATTCAGTTTTGTTTTGTATAAACCGTGCCATTGAATGGTTTCCGGAAGTTACAACTCCCAATTCGGTAGGTCGTATAAACAAGGACATGGCGCAATTCCTAAAAGCGAGAATCTGTTTGAACGAAGGAACTTTCCGGAAATATCATACAGAATTGAATTTGCAGAATACGGCTGCCATGTGGTTGGAAGAAGCTGCGAAATCTGCCGATTATCTGATCAAGTCGGGCAGATACAAATTGTTTGATAACGGAAACAAGGATTCTTATTGGGCGCTATTCGCTCAATTCGATGCGGAAATCAGATCTAATCCGGAAGCCATATTAGGTGTGGAGTACAGTTTTGACAATAAGATAGGTAATGATTTGCTCCGTTATTATGACCAGAATAATCACATGGGTATTTGTGCTCAAAGGAGTTTAGTCGATGAATATTTGTGTGAAGACGGACGTCCGATTTATTTAAGCGGTTCGAAAGGCAATTATGATGCGAATCCTTTGTTTGAAGGATATGGAAAATGGAGTGAACTGAACAATCGTGATCCCCGTATGTCGCAGACAATCTGTAAACCGGGGGAATATATCACCATTTGGAACAGAAATACGGGGGTGTATGGAATTAAAGAGAATGGCATAACTTACCCTAATTTGAAATATCTCGGATCTGAGCAATCCGGTTACCGGTTCATCAAACATTGGAAACCGGACCTGGTAAACTACCAAAGAGCCAGTGGATCTACACAATCTGCCATTGAATTCAGATATGCGGAAGCTTTATTGATGTATGCAGAAGCAAAATGTGAGTTGGGAACAATTTCTCAGAATGATATTGATATTACTATCAATGCGCTACGCCAGAGGGCTGGTTTCGACTTCGATAAATATCCTACTGCAAGATTGGATATGGGAAATATCCCGGCCGACCCTCGTTTGGATGCCGTTTACAGGGAGAAGTTGGATTATACCGTTTCCCCGTTGTTGCGTGAGATACGTCGTGAAAGACGCATCGAAATGGCTCAGGAAGATCTTCGTTACTGGGATTTGATGCGTTGGAAAGCAGCAGGTTTATTGACTGTCCCGATGAGGGGTGTGAAATTTACCGAAGAAGTGCAAGAACTTTATAGCGGTGATTATAACAATGGCGTGGTAGACCCGGAAACGGGTATTCGTGAAACAGCGGTGACTGCTATTGTCGATAAGGATGTATTTCTGGATGAAGAAGGTTTCATTATCCTTCATCCGAAAAGTACGAATATCCAGAGTGGCACATTGCCATGGTCCGATTATCGTTATTACTGGCCTATTCCGAAAGGTGAATTGCTGTTGAATACGAATCTGCTTCAGACCAAAGGGTGGGAAGACAAATAGAAGGTTATTGGTATTATATAAAAAAGGTTGCCTCCACGTCAAAGATAGTCTCTTTTTTTTGATAACGCCCTGTTAATCAGGTGTCAATTTTAGGTAGAACCTCTATATGGTACATATAGGGGGACATGGACGAGGTTTATACTTTAAAGAACTTATCCAGCAAATATAGCACTGAAATTTGGATTTGTGCGCTCTTTATGAGGGGTTTTCGTGAAAATCACATATACAGAGAAGGTTGCCGGAACGGATACCCACCTAAAAGACTACACCGGAACTCAAACCATGTATTTGGTCGGGGTTCCGGTGTTTTGTTTTTTGGTTGGGTGTGTTATTCTTTCTTGTTTTCATTATTAGGGCTAAATTCGGAATCGGTTGGTAAGTTATCAAAATGAAAACCCTTGTGAGGGGTGAACTGAATGATTTTTTTGTCTTTGTCGAGCAAGTACAGACAGGGAATGGCTCTTAAATCGTAAGATTGCTGTTCCCCCGATTTCTGACCGATATACCCGTTGACCCACCCTTTCGGATATGCCGCTTTCTTCCATAGTTCGACATCTTCATCGGGATAGATAGCCACGATTCTTACGCCGGGAACCGTCAACCGGGACAAGACCTCTTTCATATGCTCACACTCCTGACAATCGGGGTTGTTGAAAAACAGGACGGTGTAAGACCCGCTGACCTGGGAGGTCTGCTGTTTGCCTCCCTGACCGCTGCAACCGGAGGCGGTCAGGAAAGCCAAAAGCAATAACGTGCTATTTAATCGTTTCATGGTTTTCATAATTAAGTTTCAGCTTGTTTTCCTTCTTTTTCCAGATTATGACATCCGCGATGTGAAAAGGCAGGACGATGACTGCACATACCAGGCAGAGGGCTAATGCCAGCCCGGCGATGCTCAGGCGTATGAAGTATGCCCCGTACCGTACAGGCAGGGAGTGTCGTGGGTAAGTATGTGGTGTATCTATAATTACCATTCATGGGCATGGCTTTTCCCGGATAATCCGAAAAAGTCGTTATTCACTTCCTGCTTCGGGTCGTTTTTCTCCATCCCCAACTGCGCGTAGTTATCTCCGATAAGCTGGCAATGAGCCGCCAGGTTGTAGCGTTCGGTCTGTTCAAAATTGATGCTGACACGGGGCAGGTGCATTTCCACTTCCGGAAACTGTTCGTCAATGCGTGTCTTTTCAATTTCGGGAACAAGGATCTGCAAATTGTCGGCAGACCTGCCATAGGCGAACCATTCGCAGGATTCCGGCTGGAAATACAGGTGGATATCTCCGGTGTTTTCAGCTTCCTTCATGAGGATTTCTTCGAGATCGGTTTTTGACATGCATTATTGTTCTTTTTATTTGTAATAACATGTTTTTTCTCTATTCCGGTGACTTAGGCTTATGGTATATCCCGGATACAGCGGACTTCAAGCGTACTGGATTTGCTATATGAAGAGCCCATTGTATAGGGTACGTTGGGATAACATCGACCAGTGCGCGCGCCGGATCCGTCGGATTCTGTAGCACACCAAAAAGATCTATAAGAAGAAGATAATGTAAAACCTGTTCGATCCACAGTATTTTTAAGGTCATCCAGATACATCATTATTAATGCCAACTCTCTATAGGTAGGCACTCTCCAGCTTCCCTCCGGGTCTTTGTCATCGATACCTCTGTACATAGGGCATCCTGTAGGTGCGGCGGAGGCTTCAATGGTCGGATCTGTTGTATTTGCTGTAGACAGGTAACCGTTTGCCCCAGCCCATGATATGCCAGACAAATTTTCAGGAGCCACCATAAAGCCGGAAGAATAGTAGTCCTCTAATGGATCTTCCATTAAATGTCGCCTCATGCGCCGCACCGTAACCTGATCTCCTTCGTTGTCCACTACCGGTTCGGCCTTACCGTCATTCTCCGTATAAAGATCGAGAGTGACATAGAAATCCCGTTCATCTGCGCGGTTAATGTTTCGTCGCATCCCGGAGGTTTTGATGGCGGCATACGGATTTCCTCTAGTATCAGTAACCACCTCTACTTGCTGGGAACTTTTCTGGCGAGGGACATTTCTTACGCATCTGAGAAGACTCCTTTCTGATGATTTTGACCATGACATAAGAGAACTATTTGTCGCCCAAAGTACGTCCGTTTTGCTATATTCAGTGGTCGTCAAAGTATTTGAAGCGATAGTTTCATCCTGATGTAAATTTATCCAATACCCCATGGTTTGATTGCCCGCGGGCAGGTACCATTTCAATTCGTCGGGGTCGATGACCCCGTTGCCGTCCTCGTCACGGTTACGGTCGTAGCAATATCTGGCGGCAGGTACCTCGTAATAGCCGTACTGGTAGAGTTTGACCCGACCGAGGGCATCCCGCTGCGGACCGGCAAGATTTGCTATGTTGAACGGTAGATTATTGGGGTTCTCCGAGAGGTAGCGTGTCGCCTCCAGGCCGGAAGAGAGGTCGTTTGTCCGGTATCCCGCATTTGCCGTACTTTGCTTGTCATAACCATAAGGAACAAATTTTGTCTTAGTACCGGAACCATCGTATGTTTGATTGTATTCCACAATGCGGTCATAAACCAGTCCCTCTGAATAGCCGTCACTGAGCTGTTTACCTCCGAAATTGCCCATAAAGGCGGCGGGCCGTTGGTCCATTCGGTAAGTTATCGTCGTTGTCGATGAATTCCCCTCCATAACCCCTTCGGAGGTGGTGGCTACCCTGATCCAGAGGGAGCGTTTATTACCTGTAAAATCATTTTCCCTGAAAGCCAGAGAACCGTCTTCGCCGAATACGTATTCATTGCTGTAGAGGTAGAAAATAAGTTCGGTGGGCAGTATGACAATCGTCTCGGCACGGGTATCCAGTGGTTCGCCTGCGTTATTATAAGCTTCGGTATAGTTCGGCGACGAGGAGATGTGCAGCCATGAATCCGAAGGGGCTGCCGGTTGCGTACACTGCTCATCGGTATATATGCCGACGGTTACTTTCCTGCCCCGCGCTTTCACTAACAGTGGTCGCCAGTCGGGGTGGGCATCCAGATCATAGTTTGGCCCCACGAAACCGTAGGAACTTGATTGGTCATTTTTCCAACTACTACATAAATAGACTGTCTGGGCGGCGGCGTTTTGTGCCCTGATGCGGCCATCGGCTTGCGCTGCGTCGATGGACATATCAATCATCGTATGAAGACTGTAGAAGCTGTTGGCATCCACATCGAAGTTATTCGTGTTATTTTTACCCACGTATATCTGGTAGATGGCGTAAAGGTTCACATTGTCGGTGGAATAGGCCCATGCTTCGATATTGGTACCCAAAGTGGGCGCGTTGCCCGCCTGGGTATTGTTCACAACCTTATTAAACCGGTCCTTTTCGGCCAGGATGCTACTTACGCTTCCCTGACGGTTCTGCGCCACGTACCAGCTAACGGTACGGTATCCCTCGCCATCCGGCTGCGCCGCGCTTGCCGCCGTGATCTCCACGTAACGGTCATCGCGGGTATTGATGTCCGGATTGCCGGAAAGTCGGATCACCGAGTTGGCGTTGAGCAGCTTCATGCCATCCAGTTTGTATTCCGGCACCTCGAATTTGTACCGCAGGCTGATTTTTGACATCAGGCGCTTAATCTCGATACCTCCGGCAAATCCGTCGGGCTTGTTGTATTCGACCAGTCCCTGGTCGCCGGATTCGGTCTGGACCACCGTCACGCCTGATACTTGCCCCGCCAAGGGTATTTCTTCATCGCGGGTGACCAGCGACACGGTTTGTCCTCCCTGACCGACCGTGTATTCCAGCGTCATCTTTTCCAGATTTTCGAGTGTAGTGACCGAACTCAGGTCGCACTCCAGCTTCGGCCCCAGCACCAGCAGGTAGAGCGTCTGGTTCGTGGAGACCACCATCGGTACCTCCAGCGTTACCATGTCGTTGACGGTTGTCACCTTGTCGGATACTTTATGGGCCGTACCGTTGATCGTACCGTCACTATTGAATTGCAGCAGCCAGAGGTTGTGTAGTTCGGTCTTCCCGTCCGAACCCCTGGTTTGCACCCCAGGGCACGTTTCAGCGAAACGGACGACGAATCCCGGTCCGCCCTGCGACTCCGAACGTGTTTTTGAAGCATCCCCGGCGGAAACCGGATCGACGACAGGCGGAATGCTGACTTTCAGGCTGACGTTAACTGTCTTGCCTGTAGCTTGGGGGCGGGGAACTCCTATTCCCTCCTCACTCGTGCAGCCGCAGAGTACCAGCAGTGCAAAGTAAGCTGTCGTAAAGTAACGATCTATTATTTTCTTTTTCATGTATACATTTTCTATTTTTTGTCTTGTAGTATATAGGCATTACCATACAAAGTATATGTTGCAGAGCCTGATAGACGAAACGCGATACTGAATGTCAGACCTCTTATATCCGGATAGTCATTCGCCGGAACGGTCAGAGTGAATCCCCCGTACGTGTATTTATCCGTTTCGGTCTCGAACACCTCCAGGCTCTCCGCGATTTTGTCGTAGTTATAATATGCCTGTATCCAAAGCATTCCCTCGGGGAACACGATGTCGTCGGGACTCAACTTGATCTGTAAATCGTTGTAAGTGATTCCCGCCTGGGGTATGGTGGCCTTATCGAGATTCGTGAAGTTACCCCACAGGTTATATCCATCCTGTGTAACGGTGACGATTTTGCTGAGCCTGTTACCGTCCAGCCCCGTACCCTCTACTTTTACCTTGAACGTGCGGGGAGTCCGGCTTTCTTTTCGTTTGACATATACGGGGATATTCTGATTATAACTGCCGGTCGTGGCATGAACGGCGGTCACTCCCGGGGCGAACGAGAAATCAACCGGTTCCGTCGCTGTTCCCGCGTCGTCGCCCGATTCGATCAGTGTCGCCGTCCAGTAAGGGATGTTGGAAAGGATGCCGAAGGTTACCCCTGTCGTCGTGTTACCCTGGTAAGACACGCTTGCATGTCGGGATACCGACATTTCGCTGGTCGGAATCACATTTCGCACGCACCGTACCGTGTAGCCCCGCCCCGGGTCCGCCGGCACAACCGCGGCGCTCGCGGACGGCGTGTGGGTAAAGCCGAATGCCGAAACGTCTGTCGTTGTCCAGTACTGCCCGCCATCGCCCGCTGTAAGCCTGCCGCTCTCATCCCGGTAATTCACGTTGGGGATATGGAGCAAGTGGAAGGAGCCGTAACCGGAGTTGTCCTGCGTGCTGTTCCCCTGGAAAACCAGCAAGGCGTACTCGTCCGGTGTGGCCATGTGCCACTGCTGGTTGTCGGTGATTCCCTCGTCCCGGATTTGTATTTCCGAAAGTCCGGCCAGCTTGCACGGGTCGCCCAGTCCTTGGGCGACCTGTGAATTGTCCACCGGAACATCGCCAGCCGGAAGATAAGGAATATCGGTCCATCCGTTAATCCGGTTGTGCGGATTCCCGTAGGAAGAGGGATACCACAGGATATCGTTCAATGTTTCGGGGGTTGAGGGGGCAGTAAAGCCCTGTCCGAGATTCGCGGCGTTGTTGCTCACGGCGACCACGCTGCCGTACCTGAACAGGAGGTCTTCATAACCGGTGTTCTCGTGATAGGCTTTCAATATGCCTGAATAGACTTTGTAATCGCTCCATATATTCACGTTTTTGGAGGTTCCGGTGTCAAAGTCGAAATCGGAAGCCTTGTCGCTGACAATGACCAGTCCCTCGATGGGTTTCCAAGTGACCGGAATCTCGTACAGGTCCATCGGCACGATGTCGGCATAGATGCCCATCGCCCCCAGACCGGTGATCGTGGCGTAGATGTTGTAATGGTTATTGCGTTTCAGGTTGTGGTTCTGCGGCGGGGCCTGGCCGATGTTGAGCGTGTAGACTACGTTCCTGATCTGGTCGGTGCCGTCTTTCATCCGGCATTTCGCCTCTATCTTCAGGTAGGTGGCCCGCGACCGGTCTACGGGGCTTTCCAGCAGGTTCTCCGGGATATATATATTGGGGAATTCGACCCGGTCGAGACCTTCGGGAACGGTATAGCTATTATCGCTGACGGTATATGTGCCGTTATTATCGAGCAGGCAGGGCTTATCCATTGTAACCCGGTCCGACCATTTGTCGTCGGTATAGGCCGCGTTGCCGGCGATGGTGGTGTAAGCCGGCATCCGGCATACCCTGATGCGCAATTCGGTTACCGCGAAGTCCTCCCCCCCGGTTATGTTCTTGATGGCCGTAAAACTGAAACGTGCCGCCATGCGGTTGACTGATACGGGCAATACGCCGGTGGTGACGTTGTTGACCGTTACCTGCGCGTTCGAGCCGTCGCTGTCGGAAGATACCCAGGCATCGGTCACCTTGCCGTACATGGGTACCGGAGCAGTGAGCCCCACAGCCGAAAAGGTGATCTGTTCGATATCGGGTTGCCGGGTGACCTGGGCGAGTTTTCCGGCAAGTTCCTCCGTCTCGTTGCAGATGATGTAAAAGTGGTTGGTTCCCCGGACAGCTTTTGCCTGCGCCGTGTAGACGTTTCCATCCAGGGTGGCTGGCGTAACCTCGTTGCACACGAGTTGCCCTTTGTCGTTGAACACGATGGCACGCATGGTGGTGACGCTCCCGTCGGGGTCATCGCCGGGAGCGCGGCTGCCCAGCCGGATACTCAGGGGAAGTGTTTTCCCCAGGTAGATATTGGGTTCGGGTATCTGTTCCTCCCTGGCGCAAGAGGCGCCCAGCAGGAGAAACACTCCCAGCAGTATATGTTTGATGCCTGTTATCATTCTCATTCTTTATTTAATGCAGGTCTGTCGGGTGGAACCAGTAGGTCCATCCGTTGATGGTAATACTCAGTGCTATATAGCCGTTTTGGGCGTTATCTCCGAGCCGGAGGCTCACGTCCCAGTCGTACCTGCGGTCGAGGTATTCCTGCCTGCCCATTCCTTCGGGGCGGCTTTTCAGGAGGTATTCAACTAAGTTTACGGCCTCTGAGCCGCCTATATCTATTTTCCGTCCGGTGGATTTCTCCGTGACGGTTAGTTTCATGGGTACGCCCTCTGTCAGCCGGAGGGTATGTAGTTGCGCATGAGAAGCGGGTGCCGCCGCGCCGCATTCCTTGCAGGGGGTGTAGGCAATGTTTTCGCGCTGTCCGGAAATATGGTTGTTATATTCGTAAGCGCCGTTGGCTCCCTCCATACGGATGTCGAAATCTCCGGCACCGAGCGTTTCGCCTTTGCGGGTCAGGCTTACCTTTATATCATTCGTGTTACGGACCAGCCCGACGGTTTGTGCCGTGCCTCCCTCATTGGGAAATACCATTTGCGCGGGTCCGCTGTGCCAGATTGTGGCGAGATGCCTGTTGTATGTTCCTCCGTCCGGTTCGAACCGGAGGGTCAGTTTCTCTATCGGGTCGCCGGTTTCCATAACCGCAAGCCGGTAGGGTTCTTCCGTTTTTCCCGCCCAGACGACCATTGTGCGGTTTTTGTACCGGTAGGGTATCCGCATCCGGTAGCCGGTAGCTTTCAGCGGCTCGCCGCTTTCGATGAACTCACGCAGAAATTTTCCGTTGTCATCGAAAATGAAAACCTTTACTTCCTGTACCTGCTCCGTGAACAGGTCTTTACCCTCCATGGTGTAATCGTACCGGAATTGCAGCGTCAGCTCGCAGTCGCTCAGGTCGTCGTGCAGTACGTCACAACCCGAAAACCCTGCCATAAAAAGGGTGGCAAGGACCGGCATGTATCTCCGTATATTAAATATTTTCATTTTCTATTCACGCGGGGCTATTGTTGCCCGAAAACCGATGGCGGATCTGTGCCCGGTCCGCCATTGGTCAGGTTGTTTGTATATCGTATTAATTCAGGTCCACGCCCTGGTTCCAGAAAGTCCACGGATTAACGGTTATCGATACGGACAGGTATGCCTCGCTGTTATCGTCGTCATCCGTACCCGGCTTGGTGGGATCATCGGGATCGGTCGGGTCGGGTATCCACGGCGTGCCCGGGCTGCCGGCGCTGTTGATCGTCAGGCCGTACCAGTTGTTGCGAACCACACCGTATCTGCCCAGTGCCATGTCGGCGGTCACGTTCTGGTCGTGACGGATCAGCACATCGTAGTAACAAACCGATTCGTGGTAGTAACGCACGGCGCAATAACGGCCTTTAACTCCGGTTACAGCATCGAAATTGTCGGCAGTCAGTGCGGCTACCGCATCATTTATATCAGACTGGTCGGTTACGTCCGAGGTCATCAGTCCCGCTTTCTTCAGGAAGATGGGCAGGTCTGTTTTTAGTCCCGTTCCGTCGCTGTGGGTCAGGTAGAGCGCCTTTAGTTCCGTGAGGGTCAGGTAAGAGCCGTGCCAGAAGAAATAACTGTTGCCTTCGGTAATGCCTACCGGTGTATATTTAGCTTTGACAACCGCTTTGGTGGTATAACCCAGTTTCTGGGCGGGAGCGTCCATGGTGTTTTCGAAACAGTAGGCGTCTGTTCCTTGAGCTTTGATAACCGGAGACATATCATTAGCCGGGTCATTGCCACCGTTGGTCAGGCAGTTGAACTCCTCGCTGATCTTTGCCTGTGCGGGCTGGTCTGTCAGCAGGTAGTTGGCATCCTTGCGGTAGATGCCTTGTACGGCACTGGTGGAAGCGTTATCGTAAGTCACGATGTCCGTGTAAAGGCCGATGCTTTTGTTGGTAATGTTCAGCTCCCAGCCCTGAAAGGTGAACTTGTCGGTATTATTGTTGCCTGTGGTAACACCGCTCTGGTTCTCGCTTACGGTGACCTTGGCGGACATACGGTTTACATATACTTCCGCCGCTTGGGTTTTTGCCAGGGCTTTGGCCGCATCTATATCGGCCTGGCTGTCGGATGCGGGCTTGGCTACCTCCACAGTGGTGAGTGCCCCGTAGGTCTGGTTACCCGCACTAGTCATCATAAAGGAGTTGGTTGCGGTCAGATTGCCGATGGTCAGGTTGGCATCTTTTATCGTTGTGTTGATATCCTGCCAGGACTTGCCTTTGACGGCATTGTCGGTCAGGTCCCAGCCGTTCGAACTTACGGGATTAATTACCACGAATATCTTTTTTGTAGCTCCCGGAACCAGCTTGGCTTCGCTTTTTTCTGCTGTGGGGGTGTTACTGCCGCCACTATTGCCGACCGTCAGGCCGCTGAAATCCGCCGTACCGAGGCACAGGAACGCATCGTCGAACAGCAGTACCGTTACCCTGTCGGCCTTGCTTTCCGCCTCGGTTCCGGGCTTCTGCTCATTGGATCTCGTCATGGCTTCGTTATTGTTCTTCAATGACAGGGACAGATAGGCTTTGCCTGTCACGTCCACCGGGTTTACAGGCTCATCCGGGCCGTCTTTACTACAACTCGCCAAAAGAGTCACCGCCGCCAATGCGGGAAGGAATAGTTTTTTTACTTTCATACAGTTTTTTATTTAGTTAATTAATAAATTGGATTCGTAACGTTTATCAGTTGTCCTGCTCCCGGAGCTGACGGATGTTATCCAGCTTGAGATATAACTCCTCCAGATTCCGGGAAGCACTTGGTGAGCCGCTTGCCGCCGCCCGGGTGAGGTATTCTTCCGCTTGCCTGTAATCGTCGCGAAGTAACATGAGTACTCCCATGGTGTTGTCGTATTCCGGGGACGGGGTTTCCACTTTTTCGAGATAGTGTCCGGCGGAAACGGTGTCCCCGCGAGCGAGGGCTGCCGAAGCGGCATTCACGTTGGCCGTGGCATCGGAGGGATACATCCTTGCCGCCGTTTCGAATACACCGGTAAATTCCGGTGAGCCTGCCTCGTATGTATTGGCTGCCATATACATTTCATTCAGGCTCAGGTTCTGCGGTTGGGTCTTGATCACTTCCCGGGCTTCTTCGGCGTTGAACCCCCGCACTTCGTAATCCACCTTGCAAACAGCCTTGCGCAAATGGGGGAAATATTCTTTGAGCATGAAACGGTATGGAACACCCGCCGCCAGTTGCATCAGCGATTTTTTGCGGCTGTTGTTGGTCCTGTAATTGATTTCTGCCGGAACGGTGGTCAGGGTGCGGATGACCTCTTCGCGGTGTTTCATGTCCGAGGCTTCGACCTTCTCAAGCAGTCCCGCCCAGTTTTCACCGCCGAACGCAATGGTATACAGGTTTTCCGGGTAATCGAATTTCGGGACCAGGTAATCTGTCAGTGCTTTGGCACGTCCTTCGGAAAGGGTCTGGTTCATTTTTAACGTTCCTTCCGGGGAGGCATACCCTGACACGACGATTCCTTTCACCGTCACCGCCGGATCGTTTCTGAGCGCCGCCATCATGTTGGTAATCTTTTGAAGCTCTCCGGGATTGTTCATGTAGTCGGGAAGGATATCCGTCTTTCCCACTACGAAATCGAGGAAGGCTTCACCCGACATTTCACGCCGTTTGACGGCTTCCACCTCCGGGGTGATATAGGCCAGATGCGGGGTGACTGTATAGGGTACCACGATCTTCTCCAGTTGTACCTGTGCCAGTTGGGACACTTCAAGGATGCTCGGGGGATTTCCACAACCGCACACGTCTTTGCGAATGTCCAGACGGGCGTCTTTCATCCACGCCTCGAAAGGAATGACCTTGTTATAGGTTATACGTCTTTCGTCCTTGGATTTAAAGCCCTTGGCAACGGTGTAAGGAGCGTCCTGCAAATACCCGAGACGTTCCTTCCTGTTCATCAAGGTAAGCTTGCGCTGCCAGATGTGGTAATTTGATTTGCCTTTCAGCAGTACCGCGGGCAGTGCCTTTTCCATTTCCGGGGCTGTCAACACGGGAATAAGTTCGACCGACCGGCGGGTGTCCACGCGGACGTCCTGCATGTTTATGTCGATGCTTATATATAGGGAATCTCCCTTTTGTTCCAGTTTCAACGGTGTCACATTGATTTTGCCTTTGTATTGCGCCATTGCCAGTGCCGGAGCCAGAAGGATCAGGAGGATATAAATTGCTTTCATCTTCATGCCTGTTCATTTAATAATATAGATTAAGGATATACCGGCTTTAGTCGGGCCGAAGTAGTTCCGGCTCTCGGTGCCGACTTTTTCTCCGCACTTCACGCAGTCGTATTTGTCATAGTGCAACCGGACATACCCGACTCCGATATTGGCTTCCAAGCTCCACCGTTTGCCCAGGTAGAAACTGTAGCCGTAGGAGATTCCGCCTCCGGCACCCCATCCCTCGTAGCGGTACTCTTTGGAGCCTTTGCCGAACAGCAGGGGCAACTCGTGCCCCCCGATGTTGTATTGGGAGCCAAGTACGTGCAGGCCGAGGAAATGACCGCTGTATTTGCTGCACAGCCAATAGCGGTACTCCGCCTGCGCAAGCCAGTGGACGAGCTTTTTATTGTCGCCGGGCGAGCCTTTCCAGTTCCATGGGTTATAGCCGCCCCCGAGATCCAGCGTGTGACGGTCTCCCAGAGCGAACTCCATACCCAGGTTGGGAGTACGGGTATAGACTCCGTACAACAGGTTGGTCTTGACCGCCGCTTTCTGGGCGTGCGCAACCTGCGGAACAAGCAGGGCGAGGATGAATATCCCCACTATTCGCGCGATGGCTGTACGGACCATCGTTTTCTTCTTTCTTATGATACTGATGTTAATTTTCTGTTCGTATGCCATATACTGTTTGATTTTCGTTCGTTTGTATTTCCGGTTTCATAGTTGCCACCTGCACCATCAGACGACGGGTGCGTGGTAAAATAAAAGGCAGGATATTAGACACAAAAATCCGCCAAAAAGGAATACCTTTTTTGACGGACATGTATTGTAAATGACTATTATGTAGTATATTATGCGCGCACGGGCGAACGTTAAATACGTCTGCTCTTGTGTGTGTGTGTGTGTGTGTGTGTGTGTGTGTGTGTGTGTGTGTGTGTGTGTGTGTGTGTGTGTGTGTTAGATAATTTTTCGAAACCTCCAAATTTTCAAGCATAAAAATAGAAGAAAAAATATTATTTTCTTTCATACAACCCCACTTAAAGCCGATTTTATTATTATACCCTCTACGCATATTGGTTTATGTTACCATTATAGTGTTTTAAAGTGAGTTTTCTCTCTGATAGTTTGTAATCACACAAATGTGGCGACAAAGTTATCGAATATGTCATTTTGCCTAGTTTCCAATTCGCGAAGAAATTCTACCAATCGAACGGACGGCTTCAAAAAAAATGATATTTGATAGTAATTAAGGAGTATTGCTTTTCGATTTTAGTAAAAAGAGATGCGACTTTCTCCGCTGAAAAGGTCACATCTCTAACACAAACAAAATAAGCTCGTATCTTCACAGACAAAAGCTTATACGGATAAGACCACTCTTTAAAGTCTCTTTTTATTATGTAGACCAAATGTTAGTTATACACCATTTACAATGATAGTTAAGTGAATTTTAATATAAATCATCTTTATTGCTGTTTCTTATTTGCATGGGAGTGCCACCTAAATGCTGCCTGCAATAGAAATTAAAATGAGAAGAGGTTGCGAATTTGAATTCGTTCATTATTTGCTTTAACGGAATGTTGGGATTCATAAGCTTTTGCTGAATTTGTTTGGCTTTACGATTCTGCATCCATTTATATGGAGTTTCGTCAAAATTTTCCCGGAAAAGTTTTTCAAAGGTTCTTATACTGTACCCCATGAGGCAAGCTAATTCTTTTGAAGTTTTTACTTTTAAATAGTTTTCCAAAACCTGCTCGGCAAAAAGCGGATCGCTTCCTAATGACGTATAAAATAGCTGCGTTACTTCTTCATGGGTATAAAAGTGCTTGAAAACCAAATACATCTCCTTCTGTTTGAGAAGATACATGTGGTGGCAGCTTATCCCAAGGTCAATGTACTTTTTCATTTGACAGACTATGGTTTTAATTTCCTCATTCATGGGAATCCCACGGCATTGGAACTTCGTGGTGGCTTTTATTTCATACAGCACTCTGGACTTCGCGCTGGTACATGGAAAAGTAACTGTATTATATCCTGAAAGAATCAGAGTCGTTTTTGAAACAGCTTTCCATTTGAAATGGCTATTCTTGTAAAGAAAGAACATTTCATTTTCTGATATAGGACGATTGACGTATTGATTAAAATCAATGAGAATGCCACCCGTGAGTACGAATATAAGATGATTGGATGTTTTACTGTTCAACTCTATATTTTCTCCCGCTTCCATTTCAATATACTGGGGCATAACCTTGTATTCTGGAGAATAGTAGGGACATGCTTGTTGATTGTTGTTAGGTTTCTGCATTTTTACCAATTTTATTTTTTCTATATTACCTATTTGAAACGATTAATATATAGTGGTTCATTCATATGATTATACCAATGAAAAATATATTCAGGGATAATTCAACGTTAATTGATTCGGTAATTTCAACATCTGTTAATTTATACCTTTTTTAATGTGTTACAGTGGATATCTAAATATCCAAGTATCTGTTTCATGCGGTTTTTTGTTTATTACGTGTACACCTCCGCAATCAAGAATCTCCCATAGAGAATTGATATTTGTCTTCCATTTAATTCAAAGTTGCAAACCTACATAATAAAATCAAAAGTATTGTTACCAATATACGCATAAAAACTGCCAATTATATAGGAATAAAAATTTCATTTCTATATTGACTCTGTTTACTTCAAAATTACAGAAAAACATGAAATGTAACGGCTAATACTCCCTATTTAGAAGAAAATAATTTGAACATTATTTACGTGAAAAGAAACCTTACCTTAATCCCAATCTACGGGTATACGAAGAACCTTTTTTGTGCTTTATGGAAAAACGACCGAATTTGTTTAGTTTGATTTCTTCACCATGACTTAATGTTTCGATGATTACTTCTAATACCGGATCTACAAAAGATTCCAGTTCCCACTTGGGGTAATGTATGTTTTTTTGCTTTAGTTTTGTGCTAAGAGCATCTATAAGTTGCTTTTTATTCATTGTTTTTCCAAACTTAAAATTACTTTATCTTACAGGCTTCAGATAAGTGCCTCCAAGCTATCGAGGCAGAACCATAGATTATACTCGGTGGCACATATCAGAATATTTAGTGGCCGGAATATACCGGACAAGGGTTAATCCTCACTTACCGGAACATTAGGCGCAGGATGTCGCGAGGAGACTCTCTTTTCAAAATCGGTGAACATAATCTTCATATCTTCATTTATGGATGCCTTATCTTCATCGGCAAGAAAAGCATAAGTAATACTGTTTTGAACAAATGACTTGATTTCTTCATACGAGAATCCATAGCGTAATACCGCCAAGGTATATTGTTCGGTAAGCGATGTACGCAGAACACCTGGATCGTCGGTAGAGATAATCACAGGGACACCAGCATTTTTGTAGAGCATGATGGGATGTTCAGAGTCCTTCACACCAAGGATAAACTCGTTGCTGGTCAGATTGATTTCTACCGGGATTTTACTATCCGCCATCATTTTCAATGTATCATTGCTGTCTTGTTCGAAAGGTAAATCTACACCGTGCCCGATACGGTTAGCTTTACCCGTATTTATGGCAAGACTTATGTGATAGGTCAGGTGTTCGGGACGCATCAGTCCTATGGTTAATTCTCCGGCGTGAAGTGAAGTAGGGATATTGGAGAATTTACTGTTCAGCAGCTTGAACATTTCCATGTGCAACCGATAATACATCATCGACTTCTCTCCATTTTCTGCGGCTACGATGTTACATCCTTTCAGAACATTCTCCTTGCCTTTATATTCTTTTTGTAAGCATGCTTTATGAACTACATAAAGTTGAGCGAATACTTTGAGAGGCTCACTACCACGTGAGGAATAGCCTTGATAACGGCATACAAGGTCTGAGGTGTCCACATTCAAATGATTGCCGAACGTGTTGCTCATATTATCCAGTTCATTTATAAAGTTGTTATAGGTTTCAACAGTATTCTCTGAGTTTTTTTCGAATAGGTTGAAAACTTCGTCCAATGTGTCTTGAACATCTTCATAATTCCCGTCTTTTACACATTCTTTCAGTTGCTTATCAAACTGTTCGTAGTCATCACCCAGAAAACAGTCTTCCGGAACGCTGGGGGAAGTCCCAATCACTTCAAGATATTGCACGTTTTCTTTCACAGCACGAACTTTCAGTTCATGCATCAGGTAGGCAAGGTCATTAATGTCTCCGGTCAATGCCGAAAGCAAACCGAATGTGCCGAAGAAGTATTCGTCCGGGCCAAGGGGATACTTGTAGGGCTGGAAGTTGCGGATGCTCCATTTGTCGATAAGTGCCATACGGTGATTATGTAAGTCGTCCATGTCCTTCGAAAGCTGTATGGTTTCTATATCCATCGGCTTTTGAGCATAAAGCTTGCCTGTTTCCAGATTAACGTACATATTTTTTTTTGCAGCCAGCTCAAAGTAAGTTTCGGCATAAGCTGAACCTGTCAAATGGTTATGTACATCGCCACCTTTGGGCATTTCGGTGAAGAACTGGCGCAGTGCGGCATAGTTTCTCTTGATACTCTCTAAATAGGAAGATGTAATATCCGCATTAGTGTGAGGATCGTTTTCTTTTCTTAATGGTTTCATAACTATTGTTTTTTAAGTTTGAGAAAATTTGCCGGGCACTTGCTCCCGCCCGGCATAGGAGATCGCTATTCTGCATTTCCTGAAAGGGAATGGTCTTATTTTGCCCAGAATATGGTATCCAACTATGATTAATACTATAGATATGAAAATAAATGACCTACCTGCCCGTATTACCCCTTTCCTGGAACAAGTTTCTAATGTCATCTTTTTATTCATGACTCACTAAACTTCCGATGTTTAAAAAGCTCTCACGATATGTACGTTATTGGACTCAGTTTTAGAGATGTTTCCATACGTCCATTTTTGACTTATCTTAAATACGAAGTAGCTGTTCGGAGTGCCAGATTCTGCAGATGACCATAATCGAGCATCAACATCTATTACGTCTGCTCCGGCAGCTTCCAATGCGATATTAACCGCAGAACTGTTTTCACCTAATAACTGCAATTCCGAAACTGTTGGAATATACCATTCCGGACCTTGGTCAACACACCATTTAAAAGCCGGATATCGGTCTTGCCACTGCCCCCAACCTTTTATGCTCGACAGGTTCTCCGGACCAGTGTATTGTATATTTGTTCCTGAAGCAGCTTCAACTGTACTCCACTGTGCCTTAGTTTGCTCCAGCCCCACGATCAGCCCATGTTTTTGTGTGTCATCGACATGAAAAACAACTCCCAGACAGGTTAGTGCAGGAATATATTGCTGAGAAAACGATCCTCCTTCATAATAATATGAACCGACAGCCGGCGCTTCGAATTCAAAACCAGGATCGGTCCATGTGTCATCAATTTCCACCGATATGCTGGTTGCTGTGGGGTCAACGGGGATTGACAGGATATATCCTGAAATATTTGTACGTTTATTGCGCTCAACCGGCATATTGGCAGGAATGGTAAAAGAGTTATCCTCCCCGGAAGCTAATTGATAATCTATCGACATTTCGCCCAGTAATTGCTGTCCGGTGGCAGGAGCAAAAATATAGTCGAAGAAAAGGTTTGCTTTTTCGGTAGTCGCTGCGGGGAAAACAGTTATGCCGCTTACAGAAACGGAATGAGTCCCACTCACAGTCCTGCCATCCAGCACATCGAAAGTTGACGGAACATCGTAAGAAATGTCCATACTGGTCAGTTCTTCTTGCATGAGGCCATCTTTTTCAATAATATTGATGCGTCCGAAAGGGCGTTTCAGTTCTACGCTTCCGAGATTAGCGGGTTTGTCAGGTTCCTTCGTAAAGCTATGCTTACCGAAAAAAGCATCGCGAGAGGCGGTATTGACTGCATAAGTAGAACTGATAAGGCTTATTGCCCGCAGACCATTAACATCATCGGTCTTGTAATAGAGGTCTGCATAATGTCCGTCCGCGAAGGCAGCATCACCAGCCACATAATCCGCCCAAAGCAGTGCACAGTAACCAGCGGCGTTGGAAAGTGTAAAATCAAAAACGACCGCCTGTGTGGCATCGGAAACCAACTTTTCTTCACGGTAAACAGTATTATTGTTATTGGGTTGAAACACTTCAAGGATATAGCGCAAAGAATATCCATCCAGTTGCAGGTCACCCGAAGCGCCACGGGTCGCGGGGCCTGATTTCAAAGACGTCAGTGTTTCGGCATCAAGACTTGCATTCATTACCACACGGTTGTTGCCGGTGTTTTGCAGGTTGATAGAATCATCCTGACTACACGATGTAGCCAGTCCGATGAGGGCGAACAACATAACTAAGAACTTGTACTTTTTCATTGTTTTACTTTTTAAAAGGTTTGAAAATTATTATTACTGTCACTATATTTTATTTATCGGAGTTTATCTAAATCAATATCTATATCCTTATCATCATAGCCGGGGTCAATACCTATGCCGCCCGAACCGGACATCGCCGTCAGGAAGCGCCCGCGAATGGTGGTGAGGTGTCCCCGCTGATAGGGCACATTCAATCCGCTATAACGTCCTACGACACTTCCATCCTGTAGAGAGGTGATTTCCATTGAAAGGGGAATATACGAACCCGAGCCGTTGACAAAAACATGATCGGAGCCCAGTGTCATCTCTTCCGTGCCGGCGGCGGGTAGAGTAAGACGGGTTGTAAATGCTACGCCAAGTTGCGAACCGGTTGGTTTACCTTCCCACACGTTAAAGGCAAGGGGAAAATAAAAATCGTAAGAAAAACGGATACCGAATTCCGTTTCGCCGGGGTACTTCTTTTCTACCGTTTTTATGAAATCCTTCACATCTGTTGCTACGATCTGATATTTAGCCAGAGGCCGTACCATCTCCATATTCAACTGCACACGGGCATTCCATTGGTCACGGTAAGGTCGCAGGTTGAGCGGCACGGTGGCATAATGGCAGTCGCGGTAGTCCGTGTTGCCGGCATAGGGCTCGTTTAGCCTCACGCCGTTCAGGTCACCCGTGTTGTAATGCAAGTCGGTGTCCGTACCCGCCTGCACGTAATCCGTCCACACGACCAGGGAGTATTCCACGGCGTGCAGGCGCAGGCGGACAGGGAGCGTCAGCGTCTTGCCGGTTTCTTCCGCGTCTTCAATCACCGCTACCTGCCGGACTTCCGCCCGTCCGTTCCTCCGGGCTTCGATGATGAAGCGGCGGCGGTGGTCGCCGGTGGCGGCTTCCGTGGCTCCCGAGCGGGTTTTGTTCGTGATACTCCCGAAGGGTTCGAGGTCGAGGTCAAACGTCACTTCGGTATCTACCACCACCAGCGTGGGGTCGATGCCTTCCTCTCCCTCCGGTGTCATCGTCGGGTAGTCGTGTACGCAGGCGGCAAGCAAGGTTGCGGTCACCAGCGTGATAAATCCTATGTAGTGTTTCTGTTTCATAAGCTATTGCTTTTTTAGGTTGAACCGGTAAACGACACTGATGCCCACACGGGTAATGCCCCAGTAATTCTTTGTACGGGTATCTATCCGTGCGCCGTTGTCTATATTATAATAGGTATCGTACCGGGTGTTGGCATAACCCGCGCCGAGGGTAAATTCGCCTGCCCAATGTGCATTGAAAGGCAGCAGGTAGCCGTAGCTGATACCCGCGCCAAGCAGCGGCCGCCCGGTGTCCTGATAGCGGTCACGCTTCCACTTCACGCTATACCATCCCATGTGCGCGTGTACCCCGAAGAAATGCCCTTCACCGGGGCGTGAAAGCCACCAACGTCCTTCGGGCTGGATGGTGAAGGTCTTCACGGCATGTTCGCCGCTCGCGTACCACGGACACCACAGTACAGGCAGTTCGACGGAGATGTGTCTGCCCACCTGCACGTCGGCTGCAATGTTCACTATCGTACCCGCCCATGCGGCGAGATTGGTCTTAACGGCAATGTAGCGTGATGCGGGTGTTTCAGGGATAACCGTGCCGGGCTGTTGCTTGCAGGTATCCTGAAAAGCGTTTTCAGCCTCTTTGGGTACGTCTTTCCCGGCTATGCGGATTTCCCTTGCATCCTTGTCGGATTCGGTGTTCGACGCTTGCTCCTGCTTATGCTCTTGTTCTGGATGCGTTTTCCCTTCCGTTACGGGAACGAGAATTGCGGCAGGAACAGAAATTGTAACCACCACTACATCTTTATGCCCGTTATAATCCGAAACATGATTTTTTGTGATGAAGTGTTCTTCCCGTAACCCTTTGCGGGTTATCAGTTCCGACTTCACCCGGTTGGCACGGATAAAAGCCGTTTTGAGGTTTTCCTTCCTTGTCGGCAGCGAGGCACAGTAACCGTCCACGCGGATCGGGATACGACCTTCGGCTATCCGGTCATGAAACCGGTCGATCAGGATGAATAGCCTTTCCAGTTCCGTTCCGTTGCCTGCCCACGGAATGTAGAGCATGTCGTCTCCCCCCACGAAGCGGAACCGTACAAGCGTGTCCGCGGAGGAAGGCGGTTGCGGCAAAGTGGACGGCGTGAGGTTGAAACAGGCTACAGGCGGATTCCCTGCCACCGCTTCCATCGGTGTCGCTAATGCCATCAGAGCCAAGACGACGGCTAATGATAATGTGTAAAGTATTCTCATATATTCACTTTGATTTAAAGGATTTGTAGTTTGAAAAGCAAGCAGGTGCCGGGCATATCGGTCGGAATGCCGGACCCTCGAAGACGGGACGGTAAATTCTCCCAAGACTCCGGGTATGAAAAAAACGAAGCGAGTTCGCAAAAAAGAGACTTCCCTTTCTTGCGAACTCGCTGATAAATAAGTATATTGACGCGCGTTATGGGCGGTGGAATGTGTGTGTGTGTGTGTGTGTGTGTGTGTGTGTGTGTGTGTGTGTGTGTGTGTGTGTGTGTGTGTGTGTGTGTGTGTGTGTGTGTGTGTGTGTGTGTGTGTGTGAGCAAATAACCTGAAACAACCAAATTTTCAGGCACAAAAACAACAGGAAAAGATGTTTTTTTCCGAGCGGAAGATTTCACGGCGGCACAATACGGCGATATGTTCGCGACCCTTAGATCCCGATACCTCGATAACCGTATTTCATATAACCGCTTCGTCATCTTTTCAATCTTGTTTTGTTATGCTGCAAAAATGCAGGCTTAATTTTATAAAAAGTTGTCCGGTCTGCTCAATCTGAATTTGAGGTGAGAAAAACTTTTCCGATAAAAAAACGCCTGTCGCAAAGATGGGATGAATTTTCTTGGGAGGGCTTGCAGATTGTACCTATCTCACTACGCAAATCGTTATATCGGCAGAAAAATTATTGCAGATCGTACAAACGCGTAACGAATTGCAAGAAAAAGGCTAAAAAGAAGGGGGAAAGGCATTATTATTCAAGTTTTTTGTTCTATTTTTGAAAAGTCAGAAACAAAGCAAAAATGGAGTTGAACAATAGTATGATTACTGAAATAGGATGGGTCGTGCAAGTGCTTACGGCACTTTGCTGCATCGTGTATCTGCTATTGGTGTTGCATTCCTGTGAAACCTCCGGCGACCGGAGTGTCCTGAAAACCGTCATTGCTTATATTACGGTTTTATTCTTACCATTCTTTTTCGGGGTGGTTTATCGTTTAAATCCGGCGTTCTATGTCTGCATCGCTCCGCTGGTATTGTTTGTACTGGTGATCTCCCCCGTACTGCTCTATAAAATCGTTTACGGGCTCACAAATACGAAAGGCGGAAAGCGGTTTTCACGCTTGCATTTTGTTGTTCCGGTTGTCATAACCGTGATATGGACCGTGATAACCACCTTGTCGGTTCCGTTCGATGTACGGGTGGACATTATCCGGAATTTCGCGCAGCCGGCTCCCGGTTACGAGTGGCAGTCGGCATACTTTACGAGCCTGTCGCTGCACATCTTCGGTTTCGGCTTGATATATCTTCCGCTCTCTTGTGCCGGGTTATTGGTTTACCGCAAGGCGACCTCAATGGAAGGCCATCCCAACTCCCGTTACCGGATGCGGTGGATGAGTGCCGTCCTTGCACTTTCCATCCTGTTCGCCCTGTCGGGCGGTCTGGTATCTGTCACCGGAAACCGCCATATTTATTTCAACCAGCTAAAGACGGGAACGCAAGGTGTTGCCAATATAACCATCCTGTTTATCTTTACCCTGAATATCCTGCGAAAGAATTACCCGCCCCGCCAAACAAGGAGGAATGCCCTCGTGCCCGTGTCTGTGCCGGAAGACGCGCATGACTCCGCGGCATTAGAGATGAAACCGGAAAAGAAAGAGGCGCGGCGGAAACCGCTGACGACAGAAAAACGACCGGTAAAACTGACTAAGGGAAATCTCGAATCTTATTTTCGCAGCGAAAAGCCGTGGCTCGACCCCGGACTGACTCTCGTAGGATTGGCGGAAAAACTGGGTACGAACCGGGTAATCCTTTCCGGTTTCATCAACCGGACGTACGGGATCAACTTCAATACATGGGTGAACGAGTGGCGGCTGCAAGAACTGGAACGCTTGCGCAAATACAAGAAATACAGCAAGCGTCCGCTGACCGAACTGATCGCACGAGCCGGATTCGGCAGTTACGATAGTTACCGTAGAGCAAAGGAAGTATACAAGGGAAAGGAGGAAGACGATGAACAATGATACATTCTTATTGATGTTGTTCGTGTATAGCGCTCCCGTAGTTTCGGGCCTGCTATCCATCGCTTTCCTGCATCTGGCCGGAAACAGGAAACAGGGAAGTATGGATATGGAACTCCGTAAACCACTGACGGCTTATTTTCTCACAGTCGCTGTCAACTGGACATTTGCCATGTTGCTGCTTTTCGCTCCCGCCGTGGTGGCCGGCCTGAATGGATTGGTTTACTCGCTCCTGCTGTTGGTACAGGTATTTTTATATCATTATCTATATATCCTTACGGCCGATACCGGCGAGAAGCCGTTCACATTCTGGCATTACATACTACCGGTCGTCATATTTGTCGGATTGACCTTCTGGGCGGCACAAGTCCCGCCGGAAGCCCGTATGGCCTCGATAGCCGTACCCGCCCAAAGCGGTGATTCGGGACTTTATACCTGTAACTTGTCCCTGAATGATCCTTCCCTTGCCTGGTACAATGCGGCCGTCCGTTCCAAGCCGCTTGTCCGCACACTCTACAGCCTGATATATTCAATTCTGGCGGTCAGGCGTATTTTGCGGTATCGTCGAAGAATCGTGAATTTTTCCGCCGATACGGAGAACACTTCCCTGGGATGGTTACTCTTTACTATTGCGTTGGCTTTTCCGTTATTTCTCACACCGGTGATCGTCGCCTTGGCGAGCCCCTATAAAGCCTTGGTAACATTTCTGGGTGCGTTTCCTGCCATCGTCATATTCATCCAGTTGCCGGTGCTTTGCTACTACACGGTCACACACCGTTATGTGCTGCTGATGCAAACCGATGCGACGGATACCGACTCCGGTACGGAGATAACCGCGGGGAAAATCGAGCGACAGCAGTTGGAGGAGTTTATGACTTCATCGAAACCTTACCTGAAAGCCGACCTGAAGATCACTGATCTGGCAGGGCCGCTTAAAACGAACCGAAACTACCTTTCTTCATTCATTAATACGACCTATGGCATGAACTTCTCACAGTTTATAAACGGTTACCGCCTGCGCGAGTTGGACGCACTGAGAGCGGATGGGAAATATATCCGGTTGGATAATCTGGAACTCATTCATAAAGCGGGGTTCGGAAGTTACCATGCCTACTACCGGGCTAAAAAACAGCAGGATAAACTGAAATTGCTACCTCTCGACGAGTGATATATAATCAAAACGAATATCGGGTACAAAGCGGTTTTATGTGAATTTCTACTCTTTTATCATCCAAAATACGCCTGACGGCCTGATATAACGCATTAATTTAATTGTGTCCATTTGCTCTCAGTTGCTATTAATTAGCCTACATGAGAACCTACATCGTAGAATAGGGGTTTCTACTAAAAAAGGGGCCTCAATAAAAGGGGCAACTTTTTTTGTTTAGAGAAAAGGCGAACCTTATCTCTTTTGAGGGTATATTTATTTAGAAATGTAGATTTTTTAGTGTTTGTAAAATAGTATATTTGTATCCTGTACAATGGAATTGGTTTAATAGTAAATAGTATGAATAAAACTCTCTCATCTTCATTTGCAGCGGTTTTGTCTGTGGCAGGCGTTTCTTCCATACCCGGTTATGTACAGGCGCAGCAGCCGGTTAAACCCAATGTTATCTATATCTATGCCGACGATATGGGAAAAGGTATGCTGTCGGCTTATGGTCAACGGCATTTCACGACACCTCATATTGATGCGATGGTTACCCGGGGGACTTCTTTCGATAATGCATACGGTTGTATGTTGTCAGCTCCGGCAAGAGCCTCTCTGCTGACCGGCTATCACGATTGTCATCCGGATAAATGGATGATATCGAAGGGAGGACAGTTTATTCCTCCGACTGATAACCTCTCATTGATTCCGGCTCTTGAGAAAGAGATAGACGATGGGGATATTCTTTTAGGGGAAGGCGATTATTATCTTCCGCAGGTATTTAAGCAAGCCGGTTATGTAACCGCCGAGATCGGAAAGCTGGAATGGGGTTTTACGGCTACCCGCAAACAGATGAAGGAACATGGATGGGATTATTATTATGGTTATCTCGACCATGTACGTTGCCATGGTTTCTATCCGCCGTTTCTGTTTGACAACGGTGAGATTGTAACGATTGACGGGAATACTCTTCCGAACTGTGGAAAGAGTACGGAAAATGAAACAGATGAGACTTTGCGGGAACGATGGGATAGAAATGGTAAAGCTGTTTATTCGCAGGACCTTTTTCTGGATAAGATGCTGTCTTTTATTCGTGAGAATAAGGATAAGCCCTTTTTCCTGTTTCATCCGACCCAGTTGCCGCATGGTCCGGTAGCTATTCCGGCCGTTCATCCGGAGTTGGCGGCCAACCCTGAGTTAACACCGATAGAAAAAGAATACGCTTCTATGATTAAGTTGCTGGATGATCATGTGGGGATAATTATGAATGAGCTTCGTGATCTGGGGTTGGATAAAAATACGATTATAGTCTTTGCCGCCGATAACGGGCATGAGATCTATTATTCGCAGAAAGGAAGATGTGAAAAACCTTATAAGAATCTGCAAACCGGCCAATTGTTTGATGACTATACAGATAAATATTACAGCGACCTGGCAGGCGATATCTTTAACGGGAATGCCGGTATGGCCGGAATGAAGCGGAGTAATCTGGATGGCGGCGTACATATCCCGCTGATCTTTTACGGTGAAGGATTGATACCGGTTGGCGTGAAAAGCAAGGAATTGGTTTCCAATTACGACTTCCTGTCTACGATGGCTGATCTGTTAAACGTTTCGCTCCCGGTAAAGAAAGACGGTATCTCTTTCCTGCCTACTTTGCTGAATGGGAAGCAAACAGATCCGAAACGGTATGTCGTATATGGCTCCAATCTCGGACCGGGCATTGTTATGAACGATGGCTGGAAACTCCGTTATTACAGGAAACAAGGCGTTTATGAGTTGTACAACTTGTCTGACGATCCGCAGGAGCGCAAGAACGTGATTGATAAATATCCGGAGAAAGCGGAAGAACTGAAAGCTATTATGCTGAAGGAATGTGACGGAAGCCTGGAAAATGGGGTAAACAGATACGGATAACTACTCAGGGAACACAGATTAATGCATATCACATCTGTGTTCCTTTCATATCACAGATGGATTCCGTTTGTATCACGGTTGAGTTTCTTTTGTATCACAGATGTGATATGAATAAACTTTGGCATTTTGCTGACTCTACATTTGGCTTCGTCGGTTCGTTCAGGAGGCTAATCCATTCCTTCCGGGCGTCTGTCGGCACTACCTGTTTTCCAACAGGCTGTCCTGTTCAAGTAGCCATTTCCAAATCGGAACAACAGCGATCTCTTTTCCGTCTTCCACAATCATTTCTTCTTCATCGTGAGTAATGATGAGTAGTTTATCTGTTTATCGATTATAAAAGATAATATTGCATCAATTTTATCGATCATAAAAGATAAAAGAGGTATAGAGGCGATGTTTACAGAAATATGTTTGTATCCTATCAAACGAAAAGGGACGATCTCCAACAGACCGTCCCTTTCTATATAGAAAGATTGTAAGATTATTATCCTATATTCTTCACCTTGATCAGGTATTCGGCAATCTGAACAGCGTTCAGGGCAGCGCCTTTCTTGATCTGGTCGCTTACAGTCCAGAATGTCAGACCGTTCGGGTTGCTGATATCCTTGCGGATACGGCCAACGTAAACCGGTTCTTTATCTGCAACGAACAGCGGCATCGGATAGTCCTTGTTTGCCGGATCGTCCTGTAGGATGATTCCTTCGCCTTCAGCAAAAGCCTTGCGTGCTTCTTCTACGCTGATAGGACGTTCTGTTTCAATCCAGGTTGCTTCGCTATGGGCACGCATAACCGGAACACGGACACAAGTAGCACTTACTTCGATATCGGAGTGCATGATCTTGCGTGTTTCGTTATACATCTTCATTTCTTCTTTCGTATAACCGTTTTCAGTGAACACATCAACATGAGGAATCACGTTGTAGGCCAGCTGATAAGCGAATTTTTCTACAGTCGGTTCTTCGCCCTTCAACAGTTGTTCGTACTGTTTGATTAGTTCGGCCATAGCTGTTGCACCCGCACCGCTGGCTGCCTGATAAGTTGATACATGTACACGCTTAATGTGCGATACCTTTTCGATTGCCTTCAATGCAACGACCATCTGGATGGTAGTACAGTTCGGATTGGCAATGATACCGCGAGGACGATTCAGTGCATCTTCCGGGTTCACTTCAGGAACTACCAAAGGTACATCGTTATCCATACGGAATGCGCTGGAGTTATCGATCATCACAGTACCATGTTTTGTAATGGTTTCTGCAAATTCAACAGATGTACCGCCACCGGCCGAAACAAAAGCAACATCGATTCCCTTAAAGTCGTCGTTATGCTTAAGCTCCTTAACGGTGTACTGTTTACCACGGAAGGTATAAACACGTCCGGCACTGCGAGATGAGCCAAAAAGCACCAGCTCATCCATTGGGAAGTTTCTTTCGTCGAGCACGCGCAGGAACTCTTGTCCTACAGCACCACTCACGCCAACAATTGCTACTTTCATTTTGAGCACTAATTAAATTGTAATATAAAAAAATTGTTATAACTTTACCGCATCCAAAATCGGACACAATAATAGTTGTAAGCTATTAGCGTGCAAAGATAGATAATTTTATAACAAAACTATATAACTATGAAACAATTTATTCTTATTATCCTTGTATTACTTCCTGTTTGTGCATTCGCACAGTTTACAGAAACATTTGATGGTCCGGAGATCGATTCGAATAATTTATGGGAAGGTGATTTGTCTGATTTCCAAATAACGGATGATGGATGGCTTTCTTTAGTCGGAGATCCCGATAAGAAATATTCAAGACTTAAAATCTCTCTACCTTATTCTAATAATATGGAGTGGAAGTTTGACGTGAAAATGACTTTCACACCAAGTGATCCGAATCATATACGTTTTTATTTATTGACAGAGAACTTGTCATTGTTAGGGATATCTAGTGAGTATTATATACAAATTGGAAGCACTAAGAAAACTATAACTCTTCGTCGTTTTCGTGAAACGGAAAAGGCTCCTGTGCGTATTATAGAAAAAGAATTGGATGTGTTGAAACAAAATATTGTTTCGCTTAGTGTGAAAGTAACGCTGGAAAACAGTAGCCTTTGGTCCTTATATGTTCGTGAAGAAGGGGAAAGTACATATACTTTATTAGATACAAAAGAACAAAAGATATCTTCCGGGATAAAGTATATAGAATCAGGATTGGCATGTCATTATTCAAAGAAAGTAAGAGGTCACTTCATTGACAATATTGAAATCTCTTCAAATATAACTCCGTCGGAGGAAAAACCGGAAAATCCTGACACGGAAGAGCCCGTATCTCCGGTTGTATTACCAAAACTTCTTTCCGTACAGCCATTAAACTTATGTGAACTTCAATTTACCTTCGACCGACCTGTCGATATAAGCGAAGCCAGGTTTATGATATCCGACATTGGGAAAGCTGACCGTATAGGATATGCTGATGAACAGATGAAGACTGTTGTCAATACCAAATATTCGGAAGAGATGGTTGCTGGCGTTAATTATACGATCACTTATGATGGTCTTACTGATATGGAAGGAAATAAACTGGTTCCCTTTTCAGAAGAATTTGTATTGGAAGGGGAAGATGAAGAGGAGGCTGAACCCGGTTCTATACTTATTAATGAAATAATGGCCGATCCCAAGGGGCTGGAAGAGTTGCCGGAAACAGAATATGTAGAACTTTATAACACTACAGATAATGTATTTGTGCTTACAGACTGGCAATTTTCATATGGTGGAAAAGCGAAGCCTATGACGACCTTTGAAATTCCCACAAAAGGGTATGCGGTACTTTATCGTTCCGGCAGGGATATTGTGGCTGGTCCTTCTGCAGTGAAGGTGCCGTTGGATAATTTCCCGTCTGCACTGGCTAATACCGGAAAGTTGTTGCAGCTGTTTGATGGCGATAATAACCTGATTGATGAAGTAACCTATGAAAAAGCCACCCCTGCCAAATCCTGGGAACGTTCTTCTTCCGGCTGGCATCTCTCTTCCGATCCGCGTGGCGGAACTCCTGGCTCTGTTAACTCGTCCGGTAAAGGTGAGGAAACCCCTAATGAACCGGATAAACCTGTTACACCTGACGACCCCGATGAGCCGGATACCCCCGACGATCCGTCTCTCCCTGATATTACCGTAGAACCGGGAGAATTTGTTTTTAACGAACTACTTCCCAATCCTTTTGCCGGTGGTAGCGAATATATCGAGTTGTACAACCGTTCCGATCGTGCCTTGCCGGTATCCGGCTTATCGGTCGCGGTCAGGAAAGCCGATGGAACATTAAATACCCGCTATCCATTATCTTCCGTTACTGCAACAATCGAGTCGGATGGTTATGTGTTGTTGACGAAGAATCTGGAGGGCGTTACCGATTTTTACACAATCCAGTCTCCTTCTTCACTGTTTGAAGTCCCTAAACTTCCTATATTGGCGAATACTTCCTCTACGCTTGTCCTGTTCCGGAGCAAAGACGGAACAGTGATCGATGAAGTTTCCTATACCTCCAAATGGCATGCTTCTTCAATAAAAGATCAGAAAGGTGTCTCCTTGGAACGGATCGATCCCGATGCGGAAACGCAATCGCCTTCGAACTGGACTTCTGCATCTGCTACAGTGGGTTATGGAACTCCCGGTTATCCTAATTCACAATCGGATATTTCCCTGCCCGATGATCCGGATACTCCGGATGAACCGACCGGCATCAAGACACCGCAGTGGGATGAAAGTGCCGGCCATTATACTATATCCTATTATCTGGACCAGCCGGGATATAACTGCCGTGCTTTTGTCTTCAATATCGCCGGTCAGCGTGTAGCACAAATAGCTAATCACGAATTGCTGGGGTTGACGGGAAAATTGACCTGGGACGGTTATGCCTTGTCCGGGAAGCAACTACAGACAGGTGTTTATATCTTCTATGCTGAATTGTATCATACCAGCGGCACAGTAAAAAGATATAAACAGGTATTCCTTGTCCGGTAAAAGAATGTGGATAACTCGTTTATTAATAAATCGCTCTATGTTTGTTGGAGATGTTCAGATGCTTTACCTTTGTAATATCTCCAGTGGGCATAGAACATTAATCAAAATAATTGTAATGCCTATGAAAGAAGATGAATTTAAAGCAAAGAAAGAACTATTGAAAGGACTATTTATGAGGTATTCCAGCTTGATAAATAATCGTTCAGGTCAGGAGAAAGACATGGTTATGAAAAATATCGATGTCATTTTAGATTGGTATAATGCTTTACTAAAACAAAAGGAGGAATAATCTATGGATAATATAGAATATTTGAATTCACATCCGGAATATCGGAACTTGTTTCCAACGCAGAAAATGTATGATGATTTCGTGCGCTTTATGGATATGGATGAAGAAGAGCGTCGTCTTTTTTCAGAAGAAGATAAAAAGCGAATAGAAGCAATGTCACCGGAAGAGCGTGAGGAAGATTGGAATAATGTGGTGAAAGGAACTGAGTTGCTGATCGAATTTGCCAAAGTGGAAATACCTAAACTGGTTTATGAAAAGAAGATGCTGGAAGCTTCAAAGAAGCAGAATAAAGTAACCTGGGAAGATATACGCAAAAAGCTGAATAATATTGCGAGCCTATAATAGGGTGAAAGTAGCTATGAGGAGACTTTAACAATAATCCCTTCACAGCTACTTTTATTTTTTAGTTAATAAACCGCCTTATACCAGGCAAGCTGCTTGTACCAGTCTGACAACTTCGTCAGAGAGGGTTGGGGCACGAAGACCGACAGGCCGGAGAAACGCTCGATTTTTCTTGCTCCATATAATGCCGCATAGTATGAATAAGGTGTTGTATATTTGCTGATGACCGCTTTTTCCATACAAGCGGAAAAACGCTGATACTGTTCGTCGTTTGCTAGATACTTGATAAAATCATCGAAATCATAAAGCATATGTGGCTGCCTGGCAGTTAGATATTCAAGTATCTGCATATTCGACAAAGGGAGAGCATAAATATCCTCTTCAGTTTTGTCTTTTAATATGTCATTGACAATTTGTGCCAATTCGTTCAATTCGCTTGTCTTTATCAGAGATACTGTACCGTATGAAGCATTGCCGTTATTGCTGTAGTATTCATAAAAACTTTTGGTAACTGCTTCCAGATCGGCTTTGTCTTTAAACAAGGCAGGCAGGAAATCTTCATAAGGAAATCCGCGGGCAAGGACTTCGGTTGGCGATCCCAGGAGATAATCCGTTTTGTCTTTCAACTCATAAGCACATTCAATGCCGCTCATATAACAAGCGTCAAACAACATGAAGTCGAAATGAAAACCTTCCAGCGCCTCGTTCATTTCAGTTATTTCCATATATTGACTGTCTTCTTCTCCGAAAGAACGTAAAGAACCGAAATTGCCCGGAAGCCATGATGTGCCGTGGCTGGATAATACCAGGCCATAACTTTCTGCGGGAAATAATTCTGTTGCATCCTTGATTACCTTGTGCATGGTTTCCGGCAGGATAGCACTTTGGTTTTCGTAAAAACGGACGGTGTCTGTTACTATATTCCCTTTCTTGTCTTCTTTTATCTGGAACAAATAAGATCTGCTTTTGCTTTCCGAATAGTATACAACCAGATTTCCTCCGTTGAGTGCTTTGTTGGAGGCTACTGTCATCATTTGTCTGATATTGGCACGTATATCACCTCCAAGATTATAGCTGGCAACCATATAAGCAAGCACGGTCCGTTTGGCCGGTCCTTTTATTTCGATGTCTTCTTTACTGCAACTTCCCAGTAATAGCGCGAACAAAACGCTATATATAATATATTTGATTCTCATGCCTTATTATTTAAATTACAAAGTTACGTATAATTTGGTTGTCTCTAATGTTTTATATTTCTTTTTTCTATCTTTGTGTGCTAATAGATTTTAAAGCATGTAGAGAAAAGACACTGATATGAAAAAAGTATTATTCATCGCACTGTTGTTGTGCGGTATCGGGTGGGGAGCGAAAGCGCAGACTGTGGCAGTCAAGTCTAATATTCTGTATGATGCAACTGCAACGGTGAACCTGGGTGCCGAAGTTGCTTTCAACCGACACTGGTCGTTGGATATCTCCGGCAATTACAATGGCTGGGATGTTGCGAGCGACAAGTCGTGGCAGCATTGGATGGTGCAACCTGAGGCTCGTTACTGGCTGCATGAAAAGTTTAACGGCCATTATTTCGGGGTTCATGGTGTTTATATGGACTACGATATGTCTCATGTGAATTTCATGTCGGTAATGAAAAAGGATTTTGCTTACGACGGCAACGCTTATGGCGGCGGTATCTCTTACGGATATCAGTTGTATCTTTCTCCGCATTGGAACATCGAGTTTTCGGCGGGAGTCGGCTTCCTGCATTTTGAATATGACAAGTCTGCTTACCCTTCGGATAATGAAAAGGCTTATAAATACCGTAATAACTACTTCGGACCGACTAAACTCGGTGTCAGTATTGTATATATAATTAAATAAGTGAACGATGAAAACTCCGGTCTATATATTTATTTTTCTGCTGGTTGCGCTGCTGTTCCCGGTTCAGGCACAGTCGCAGACGCAAGCTCCGGCTACTACTTATAACGGCCTGATTAATATCAAACAGAATAAGGCTGAGGTAGAAGGCGACCTTTTGAAGCTGGATATGGATATTTTGCTGAGCGGCCTGTCTGTCGGACGTTATCAGACATTGATACTGACTCCCGTTTTGCGCAAGGACAATTACCTGCTTCGTTTGTCACCCATCCGTATCAACGGAGCAAATAAACATAAAATGTATGAGCGCACGGTTGCTTTTCAAGGTAAACAGGTGGCCGACGGAGATGCTTATGTTGTATTGAAAAGTGCTCCTACTTTGTTGCAGGAGGTAAACTATAAAAAAGAGATTTCTTTCCGTCCGTGGATGGAAAATGCAGAGTTGATCCTTCTCGGCGAACTGACAGATTACGATGATATCCCGGTTCAGACTTATACAAATGTTTTGACCGATCGTTTGTATATTCGTCAGGGGCAGGAAAAATAGTTTTTCCTGAAAAAGTTTTACGAAATAAGGCTTCACTCTCCGGGTGAGGCCTTTTATCTTTGTATTCATCAGGGTTTTAATGAAGATCTTGAGAGGATAGACTCAGATACTTATGAACACAGCTATTAAATAGATGCAAGGCGTTTCTCAGAACCATCACAGATATAAAAGAACTATCATACTATCATATTTTATATAATATGCATATAATCAATATGTTATTCTATGATAGTTCCTGTTTTCAACTGTCATTTACCTATCATGCAACTATCATTATCTTGTCCTGAAACCCAATACATGCTTCTTATTTTACTGAAGTATATGACTTATTTTCAGAGAAGTAGTTACTTATGTTGTTCGAGACCCGGGTGTAGACAATATTGAGACCCGGGTCTGGGCATAGTCAATATCCGGGTGTAAAACAGGCTGAAAAGGGCATCTTGAGAACAAAAAGTATGTATTCCTGTGAGATTAGTCTATATGTTTTACCAAAACATATAGGAGGAAAAGCGATATATAAGTGCGATATACCCTATTTATAAAGTCTCTTTTAGGTCCTAGAACAATGTATGTTTAGTTAAAATATAGTCCGAATGATAGTTTTATGACAGTATTATGATAGTTAAAAATGGGAACTATCATAGGATAACACATTGATTATATGTGTATTATGTAAAAATGTGATAGTATGATAGTGGATTTGACGAAACATTATTATGAAATTCCAATATAGAAATAATTGAGCTATTTAGTTTGTTGTTATGGCGACTGGTTGTAACTGGCTCCCCTCTGGAGAGGGGGCAGGGTGTGTGTTAAAGCCAGTCAATAAAAACAGACCTTGTTACAGGTTTATTTGCCGTCTGCTTTAGCTGACGGATTGGTAAATAATCTATTTCTCTGGACTTTAGTCACATTTTTTACAGGTCTCTATCTAAGAGAAATGTGGCTGAAGCCAAAAGAGAGAAACAACTTGTAAACCGTCAGCTGAAGCAGACGGCAAATAAACCTGAAATGGCTAAATGGCTGTGATAAGGCAAGTTATATAGGTAAGGATATGACACACCCCCCTTCCCCCTCTCGAGAGGGGAGCCAGGTACAACCGGTCGATAATCGGATAGCTCATATCTGATAAATACAGGGACTCCAGGAGTTTTATTGTTGGGTGACTCTGGAGTGTGTAAAAAATGATGCTTAGAAATAAACTGTTTCATCGCTGGTGCCACCGTCCAGCCAAGGATTGATACTGCCTGAGATGCTGATGTCCTGGGCTTGTATGGTGAAAGAGTAGGTTTGTTTTTTTCCTCCTTCGAATGCTTTTGTCGATTCGATGCGGTAATCTTTGTTACTCATCCGGACAATGAAAACAGGTTTCTCTACCGGGTAAAGAAGATGGTTGGTAACGATTGTCTCTTCGGTCGGAGTTATTTCTTTATTCAGGTTGTCGATAAGTGTATAAGGCGTAGTTGAGGGAGCGGCACTTAGCTTGCCAGTTTGTACGTTCAGCTGTATGGTTGACGGATAGTTCTCCATCGAAATGCTTTGCAGGATCATCTCTTCCTTAATATCATCCGCTTTCTTGAATTTAAGCGTAATGGCGGAAAGGATATGGTTGAAAGAGAGATTGACAGGGGTATCGCCAGAAGTTTTATCCCGGTCCAGTACGGGAGTTGCCCACATGATGTCGTCTTGTTTCTTCAACTCAAAGGGGATGCTTAACGGAGCGGCTGTCGCTGCTTCGGTGTAAGGGTAATAAGCGTAAAAGTTTAGTAAGGTGTCGGGGTTGATGGGGTAATGGGCATGGGCGTCGCAGGTGAGTTCATTGCTGCCGGCGGTTTTGGTGTAGGGAGAGTTGTTGAGGTCTTTGCGGAGAGTCATATTTCCTCCGGAATTGTTTTTATTATATCCCCAACCCAATATCCCGACCTGGGAGTTATCGGGAAAAGCTGTATTGTCGACAATCGCTTTCGTCAGAATGATATTACCTCCAAAGCGTATAATACTTCCTTGACCATCGGTGGATTTTATAATATCGCCATCATTATTGCAACTGAAAGTCGCAAAGAAAAGAACAGAGAGTAATAGTTTTATATTTTTCATTTTGTCATTATTTTATTTGTATGATATTGCCTTGAACGAAAGAATCTGATGACGATCCGGCTTTGTTGTCCGATTTAGTGAATGATTTTAGAGTGTTTAATTTCTTGATTGTGATTGTCAACAGATAGGAAATGCCTGCTTCCCATGCTGGTGAGTTGGTTGTGTCTATCTGTATATTATAAGATTGATCGCCAATCTTTAGTTTGAAAGTATAAGCTAGTTTGGGGAATAGCATTAGATTTCCGTTTACGGATATTGTCTCTTTGCTGGCCATTGTGTTTGCATTGATATCGGTTGATAATGTGAATGTTGTTGTGGAAGTTTGGTCGATTGTTACTATGCCATTCGACAGATCCAGACTTCCGCTATTGGGAGCATCGGTCGTAATGGATATATTTCCGTCAGGCAACATATTTTCTGTCCCGTTTACCAGGTTGAATTTTACACTGGTTAGTTTGTGGGTGAAGTTTAGGTTGACAGCTTCCGGTGTTTTTTTGTTTCCGGCATTGATTGGAGCGGCATGCATTAAATCTTCTTCACCGGTCAATGTGAACTCTAAAGAGTTATTATTGATTGTATAGGCTGTACCTTTTGATTGGCGGGGATAATATCCGGCTAAAGTGATTGAATTTCCTTCTGTCGGATAAACCAGTGATGGGTTTGTAAAGATTAATTCCTGATTGCTTCCTATCTGGCTGGGAGAGATTCCGTTGTAAATAACTTTTGTACTACTTGTACCGTAAATACCTATTTCATTAATATTATCATTTGTGAATACATCTACTAATGCCTTAGTTGTAGCATCAATCCCTTTTGGCATAATCAGGATGGGAACAGGAACTTCGTTTATCGGATGAGGTTCCTCTTCTATCCCGATTTCATTGCTGCATCCGGTGAGGATGAGAATGAAGCTCAATAGAAATGAAATTGGTAATTTCATAAATGATCACTTAGGGGTGAATGTGATGTGAATTATAAAGTTTAAAGACTCATCGTTTTCATATTATAGAAAAACGATGAGTCTCTATATATATGCTTAATCAACTTCGCCAGAACCTGTATGGCCGTTCTCATCCCATGCAGTTATACTTGCTGTTGCTGTTATTTTTTCCTTGAAATTTAACGTGATAGCATGTTTTTTACCTGATTCTAACCCGTCTGTTATTGTTGCTGTAACTGGAATGGGTGTGCTTTGATCATTTTTTAAATAAACATTGAGGTTTAGAGTTGTTCCTGTTTTATAAATCATGGGAATGTTTGTTAATGTATTTCCGTCGGCAGTAATATTTACTCCCGTACTGGTATTATTAAAAATTTCAATGGTGCTGGTTTCTGAACCATTTGCAGCAATAACAGGAGCATTTTCAGATAATGTAAGTTCCAACCCTGTTGCTAAATTAGTAAGTTCCACTTTGGATATTTCACCGTAGTTTGCCTGTGCAGCAGCATCTCCTTTTAGCGTTATTTCTACTTGTGATAACAGGTGATTGAAGGTGAATGATTGAAAAGCTACTTTTTTGGTTCCTGATAAACCTTTTGTTGCTAAAATATCTTCATTACCTGTTATAGTAAATTTAATTTTATTTTTATCTGTTGAGGTGTTTTCGAGATTATCTATATAATAACCTGCTAACCAAGAAGGAAGGGTTTCACTGGTGTTGTAATATTGTTTACTTTTAATATCTCTATCATTTGTTGTATAGAATGTTATTCCATTTGGAGAATCCTTTGCTATTTTAGCGAAAAGAGGAGTTGCCGTTGTCCAATCTGCGCTAGCTGCATCTGTCGCTCTGATAAACATCACATCTAGATCTGCTGTTAGTGTACTTGGAACTGCGGCTTTAGTTGTAGCAACTATCCCAGCATTCAACTGTATCTCCACCGGTTGTCCATTATCAATATTATCTATTGGATCACCTTCGCTTGTACAAGCGGTCATTGCTGCAATTGTTGCAGCAATTGAAATCATACTTAATACTAATGTCTTCATAATTATAAAAATTAGATTGTTATTACTTTATTCGTTGCTTATTTTTATCATTCAATTCATTCGATGACCATGTTATCGCCGGCAGAGACTTCCCACTTGTTGATTGTGACTGTGAAGGATGCGTCTTTTTCTACCGTTACTGATACGTCTACATTTACTTTGTTTCCTTCCGTTTCTCCGATCGAGTTGCCCAGGTCGAGGGTGGAAGTGGTGGTACTTCCGTCATTGAGGGTGAAATCCAGCTGTACTTCGTTTTTGGGGAGGGCAGGTGGGGTTGTTCCTTGTTTGGGGGGAGTGCCTAATATCAATACATTTGTTTTTATACCTTCCGCTGAGGTTGTTGTTTCAAAGTTAACTGTTGTTGTTCTGTCCAATACGATCTCTTGCTTGCTCAGGTTGAAAGCGGCAGGTACGCCTGTCAGCTGCCCTTTGCATTCTTTTATGTACTCCATACCCTCGACTTTTATGTCGAGCGTTACTTCGCGGATCAATGAAGCCGGACTGAACTCACGTTGGTTGTTTGTCCCGTTGTTGGCTTCCACTACCAGGTTGTCGATGGCTATTCCATATAAAGGAATGCGTCCCGATGTCGTGCCCCCGGCCGCTTTCGTTTCCGGGATAAATGCTTCTGCCGTTTCAAATGAATTCATATTGCGGAACTGGATGTTGTCGGCATCGCAATTGAAAACCAGTAAACGGTATGTATCCGGTGGCAGTGTGAACTTCAGACCGCTTGTGTCACTCTCGATCTGTATCATTGCACCCTTTTCCAAAGGATAAAAGCAATAACGAACTTTCTTCGGACTTTCATAGCCGCTCATGGCCTGTTCCCATTTCAACGAATACCAAATGAAACCGTAGGAAGACTGCTCTGGCTTTTCTTCCGAACTGCATTTAATGAAACATGTAATGATCATTAATATACAGACTGCGATTCCGCACGAGCAACCTAGTTCACTTCTTATCATCATTTAATATGCGTTGAAAGTCAATTCTTCTTGTTTCTGACGCAAATGTATCGGGAAAAAGCAGACGTAAAATTGCTTTTTCTATTCAATAAGTTGTAAAAACTGCGAAAGTTGTTGATTTTTACTGGTTATTCCTCTTTCTTGTTGCGAAGTGCACGGGGAGACATGCCGAAATTGGTCCGGCAGAAGTGGGAAAAGTTGGAAAGCGATTCGAAACCGTATTTGTAGCTGATCTCTGAAATAGACATTTCGGTGGTGGTTAAGTCGTTCTGGATGTCTTCACATTTCTTTTTCAGCATCCACTGGTAAGCGGGTTCGCCGAATGTCTCTTTAAACAGGCGGCGGAAAGTAGGTGTGCTGTAGCCACCCATCTGGGCGAAGGCTTCCACATCTTTTACCTTCATATAATTCTGCATGACGAAGTAACGGAAGCTTTTGCTGTACCGGTAGATCGGCGAGTAGAAAGCGGCCAGTTCTTTTAATGTATAGTAGCAATTGAGCAGGTAGACCAGTTCCGTCCGTTTGGCATTCAGGAAACCGGCGCACAGCAGGTCGTCGTTCAGGTACATCCGTACCCCTTCCACGAAATACTGTAACGGCGGGCACATATTCATTACAATCGGTTCGATACGGGAGGTCTCTGCTATGCTGGCCCCTTTGTTGAAACGTTCGTTGCAGATATTGATCGGGCGTTCAAACAGGTACAGGATACATTCGGCGGTTTCGAGGATCTTGAATTCGACCTTCGAGCCGATCGGTTGCAGGATGAACTGGCCTGCACTGAAAATGGTATTGGGATGTTCTTCGCTATTGACTTGCACGGAACCTTTCAGCAGAAAATACAATGTATTCTGCAAACAACGTTCCCGTGGGATGATAAGTCCTTTGGGATAGGAACGATATTTAAAGATGTTTCTCCTGTATTCGGCACAGGAGCCACAATCCGTAAATTTGCTGTATCTAAGGTCCGGAGAGAACATAGACGGTCATTATAATTTTACCTTTATACTTTTTCCCGTATTCTCGTTATGAAAACGGTCTACGGCGGTCACAATATAGCGATATTTTTTCTTTCCGTTATCATAAGGCATTAAATATCTTGTGTTACGGGTGATTTTTACGATTTTTGCCGGGTTACTGAGGTCGATCGGTTCTTTATCCTCGAAACGGTAGACGACAAAGTAGGAGGCAAGTTCCGGATTTGTCGGGCTTTGTTCGGCCTTCCAGTGAAGCATATAACCGTCGGCAGTCCATTCTTTTTTCAGCTTTTTCACCTCCTGCGGTGCCCGATTGTGCATATGGGTATAGGCCGGGATCAGTGCCGGATAACGGTGGTAGTTCCTTTTCAGGCTGTCGGCTACGCCTTTGTTGTTCCACAACAGTTCGTTGGCAGGCCAGAAGCAGTTGCCTTTGACTTTCGACAGGGCGCGTTCGTAACGCATTTTGCGGGTCAGCTGGCTGGCTTTCATGGTGCGTGCCACGTCCTGACCGATATAGAGATGGGGACCTTCGAGGGTTGCGTTCTTATTCCACCATTGGATCAGGGTGATATAGTCGGCTGCCGGATGGTCTATCTCCCAATATATCTGTGGCATGTTATAGTCTATCCAGCCTTCTTTCACCCAGTGAAGGATGTCGGCATAGAGGTCGTCGTAGTTTTGCAGGCCGTTGGTGTCGCTACCGGAACCGTCGGACGTGCTTTTCTTGTTACGGTAGATACCGAACGGGCTGATGCCGAAACGCACCCAGGGTTTGGTGAGCAGGATGGTCCGTTTCAGTTCGCGGATCAGGGTGTTCACGTTCTCCCGGCGCCAGTCACTGCGCTGTGCATTGGTATATCCTTTGTTCAGTCCGTATTTGCGGAAGCTGTCATCATCGGGGAAAGGCATGCCGGCTGCCGGATAGGGGTAGAAATAGTCGTCCATATGGATGGCGTCCACATCGTAACGGCTGACAATGTCGCGTACTACCTTATTAATGAACTGGCGGCTTTCGGGCAATCCCGGGTCGAACAGGATCTGTTTATTATAGGTAACGAACCATTCCGGGTGTTTGTTATAAATATGCGAATCGGCAAAACGGGTGTTGCCAGCCGTGCTGGCGCGGTAAGGGTTCAGCCAGGCATGGAACTCCATATTCCGTTTGTGGCATTCTTCGATCAGAAATTCCATCACATCGAAATTGCCTGCCGGAGCGACGCCCTGTTGTCCGGTATAGAAACGGCTCCAGGGTTCGATGTCCGATTTATAGAAAGCATCGGCTTCGGGACGGACCTGGAAGATGATGGCGTTGATACCGCAGGATTGCAGGTAATTCAACTTACGCACGAAATCTTTCCGTAGCTGGGCGGGAGTCATATCCTTATATTCTCCCTGGAAAGCTGTTTGTATCCAGGCTCCTCTGAATTCCCGTTTGTCTTTTCCTTCTGTCTCACGGACAGGAAGTTGGCGTGTAGTCGAACAGGAGGTAACTACACAAAGGACCACTGCCAGAAGCAGGCGGATATATTGATTGTTCATGAATATTGTCTGGTTTGAGATTATTGTAACACTTTCTTCATTTCCACGGCAAAGATAAGAAATAAAAGTGAGACTGAGCGCAGAAGAAAGAGGGCTGTTTCACTTCGAATCGCGTACGCATCGGATCGGTCCAGCTACCGACTTTGCATAATAAAAATAGAATTGGTATTCGAATATATGGAACAGACCATAATTCTCATGAATATGCAAAATGTTCACCCGGTTGTCCGTGTCCGTGGTTGCGTTATGGTAGTTCCCGCAACTGTTTGTGCGAATACCTCCTCCATCGCCCACACGTGTTCCCTGTGTCGGGAAATAAGACGTCGGACCGTCTTTCCATTGCTGCATATACATATTCATTCCATATCCGTCCGGAAACTTGTCGTCATAATTGATATCACTCATAGATCCCGGATTGAGCCCCGTATTTGTAAATTCGAGCCACAATTCACCCGAGGCAACCCTCCAGCCTGTGGGGCAGGGGTCGAAAATGGATTTTTCCGTTCCGTAGTTATCGTATATATGTACATTATTAGTCTGGTTAATTGTGTAGGCCTTCATTCCATCGGAGGCCGGTTCCAGTCCACCCCAAAGTTTGTTGTCGCTTTCTCCTGTTGGACACCAGTCTCCATTATTGAAATAGTTACCCCTTGTTTGCACATAATTTTCACCTCGGTTAACTTCGTTCGTTCCACTGATAAAAACCGTGGGATTGGCGATGGTGTGTCTGACAGCTCCGGTCAGGGTGCTTCCAATCACCGAATGGAACAGCTTGTTTTCATCGGTAAGGGATGTCTTATGCACTTCAATCTGGTTGGAGTTGTCATAATGCAGATCTGTATGTTCGTCGTTATAATCCTGATGTTCACCTATAATATTGCGTAATGGAGGGAACGGGTCTTTTCGTCCCCATTGATACAGCATGCCGAAAGCCTGCGTCGTTTCATCCGGATACCGATGGAGACCATTTTCCAGACCTTTTTGATTCTCCGCCAATGCGCCAAGGTTGCATGACATGACGGCATAGCCCTGAATGCGTGGCTTCTCGGGATATATGCCGTTCTTGTCCCAGTCGTATGTGTAATAAGTAACAGCTCTGCCGAGATTGTCCGGCTCATGGTCTGTAACCCAGATGTGCCAGGACCATATAATGTCTCCCTTGCTATTATAAGCACCGATCAAGGCATTCCCTTTCTTTTGCGCTCTAACATAGATTTTCTGATGAATGTCGCCTGTGTTCTCACCGAGTTGTACCAACGTTCCATTCGTATTATCACCGATGCAGTCTTTGGTTTGCCAGATAATGCCGACACGAGTTATTTTTAGATTCTCGTCATGAGGACTTAAATAGTCTGCAAAATTATATCCGCCTCCTGTCTCTACACGATAATAAGGCTCAAAAGAGAGGAAATCGTTTGGTTTTATAACAAAACAGTTGGATGATGGATTATTTTGGCCTTTCTCTCCTGTGACAGTCACAGTCATACGGTAAACTTGATTACGTTGTATATTAAAATTATTGAATGAGTTTCCTCCGGGATAAGCTGCATAGAGATATCTTTCACCACCGATTTCGGTGGTTACATCTACCACAAGCGCATTGGAGGGAGCTGCATCAGACTTGTTGCCGCCCTGAGTTTCTATTTCCCCTTGCAGGTTTTCTGGGACATAGAAAACAGCCCATTCTTTATCTTCATTTTTTTCCAAATCCGAGGCGGCAAAGGCTATGGAACTGAATGTCGTTCCGTCAGGAAATGGAACTGCATCCATCGGCTCTCCATTTCCATCGCCGGCGAATGTCTCTACCCGGCAAATATTCGGAATTTGCCTTACGTTGACGTTGTTCAGCTTCATTTCTTCCTTCAGCATTTCTACCTTTACTTTGAGTTTGGCATACATACGTGTAACCGGTACTGTGACCGTAATACCTGTCGTTACTTCCACTTCTTCGCTTGCTCCGTCCATTGGTATCGACACCAGATCTATCGACCGTAATGGAAAAGCGGTAGGCAGGGTCTGTTTCTTCAGTTGTTCCAATTTCTCAAACTTTTGCCATGAAGCATCCGTACCATCGTTGGCCCAGTTGTCATAGCTCGTGTTGGTTACGACATATACAATGGACGGAACTCCGGCTTTCAGATATACGGGTAGGTTTTGCAACATTGCTTGGTCGGCGATGGTATAGTAACGCGGCTTTATCAGCAGTTCTTTTGTTGTCGCATCGTACTGGAACACCCAGATGTTGTATATCTCTTTTTCTTCCGAAGTCTCCTTTTCAGGTGTGCCGCTTGGTATAGACGCCCTTGTCTCTGCTTGTGCTTCAACGGCAAATGTATTGACAGATAAATTCAATACGGCTTCCGTCAGTTCGCCTTCATCAAGACCTGCCCCATTTGTTCCACTTATCTCCAGTTGCAGTTCTTCTGTGCAACCTCCCATTGCGATGGTTCCCAATAGAAGTATGATTAAAAAGTAATGTTTCATATCAGTCAAAAGTATATTCATTATCATAAGTATATTTCCATTCTTGCACGTTCACAGTGAGCCTGTTGTCGCGGACGGTGATGGTGAAACGGTAGAGGATGTTTCGGTTGATGTCGAAACGCTTGGTATTGTCGTTATTATCTGTCTTTCCACTCTCATCGTAATTTGCGAAATAGACTTTATACGGTTCGTCCTCGCCAGTCTGGGCATCGAGCCTTACTTCAATACATGCGTATTTGTCGCCTGCGTCGATATTTTGGTATTCAGGCAGGTAAGCAATCCATTTCTCATATTTATTTCCGTCAATATCAATCCACTGGCTTGCAAAGCGGAAGTTTTGTATTTTTTCTTCCGCATCGTTGCTATTTCCCACAAGGTGCAAGTCGTTAACGTAATCGTTGTTCCACTTACCACCGTGGTCGTAGTCGTCCTGTGAAAAAATGTCTTTTGGGGCACAATTTCCTTTCTTATTATAGCGACGAACCTTCACCTCACTGAACGACAAGTCGAAATAGTCATCCGTTTTGAGTATCATCTCCACTTTTGCCACGGCACGGAGTAGAGTGACAGGCTCGGGTAGCAATGTGGCCTCTCCGGACTTGAACTCTATATTATTGTATTCGTGGACACCATAGAAAGGAATCAGTCGTTCCGGTTTCAACTCGAAAGAAGAAAAACTATCGAACTGCCCCCAGCCGGCATCACAGATATCCGCAAGCAACGTTTCTCCGGTTTTCATCGTATCGTCGCCATATTGCGGCCAGTTGGCCAGCACGACCATCTTGAAGTTTTTGTGATTGGCCAAAGCGGCGGGTGCCTTGCCAAGCACATTATAATCCCTGTAATCGTTTTTTTCAGTTACTACGAAACCGTCCGGCTCAAAACGAGCGATGAGCTTATTGTCGGAAGTGAAAAAATAAATCCTGTAGTTGTTATTTTCTATGTCTATATAGTTTTCATAGGTTTCGCCAACTTCATAGCCATCACCGGTCTCCGGGCTTCTAGTGGGCAATCTGAGACCGATGCCGAGAGCTGTTTCTTTATCGGATATGCCGAAGACTTCCGTTTCATGGCTACATGAGGTATTCCACAACGCAAGGAGCATCAGAGTCCCCATGATGATATGTTTTACCACATTCTTCATTCGTATTCCTCCTATTACAATTCGTTGTTTTGCAGTACTACTTTCCAAGAGTTGATGTAAATGTAGGCATCGAGCCAACGGTCACCTTTATCGAGAAAGAACACCATGTCGTATACGTCCTGCCTATCGAGATATTCCTGATCGTTCATATCCCGGTTATAGAAACCTTTCACAAGCAAGGCATAGTCGATAAGAGGAATGGAGAAAACTGGTTTTCCTGTTTCCTTGTTGGTCACGGTGAGCTGTGTTTTCTGTCCTTTTACAAGACGTGGTACGGTCAGTTCGGCTATGGCTGCGCTGAAAATGGCGCGAGACACAGTCTGTATTTCTTCGGACTGGGAGTCTATGCCTGCTTCCCCGGCGTCGGTATGCCATGCGAAGAAAGTCACCGGTTCGTCGGGTAGCAATGTGTTGTCCCAGTCCATGCTCCCGTTAGTATCGGTGATGGTGAAGATGAACTTGTCTTTGTCCACTGCCTCTCCCGAGAGGTGTTGTAACACCACTCGGACGTTGTTGGTGTTTTTCACCAACGGTATAGTATAAGTGTACGTACCTTCGGTTTCACCGAACGTCTGTTCCGGCAGTCGCCCGTGGAATAAGCGGTCGAGGTCTTCATTGACGAATGCCTTGTTCCCGGCATCGTATTGTCTGTTAAGCGTGCAGGTCAGTTCTTTGCCGACGGTTGTTGCAGGTCTTGAGAAAGAACCTTTGTCAGTTGTGCCACACCAAGCGAGCAGGTTGTATTCGCCTGGTTCTACATCTATGGTCATGGCATAATCATCTGCCGCAAGGGATTCTCCCTGTTCGGTACGTTGCCAAACCACCTTGCCGTTGACATCGAGCAGGTAAAGTGTCACTACGTTCACTTCGTGGGCAAAGGCGTCGGCAAACTTCATGTTGTAATCGTAGCGGAACTTCACACGGTAGTTCACTGAGCAGTCGCCCTCATCGTCATAGATTAAGCTGTCGCAGGCATATAGCATTGAGGTGCAAGCGATGACCACCATCGACTTGACGTTTATTTTTCTTATGTAAGACCGTATATTCATTTGATTTATATTATTTATTTTATATATGTATGCTGCGGAAAATACCGCAGGGGATTTTCATTTTCGGTGGGAAATGGCAGATGCACCCTTTCCGGTTCCGTCCTCTCTTTGCGCCGGAGCGGAAGCGCTTTTCTAAAGCCATTCCATGAGGGGTTTATCCCGCATGGAATGGTTGTTTTATAAGATAAAGGTTGTTTCAAGAAAAATTAAAGTTCCACATTTTGGCTGACAATCTTCCAGGAAAGGATATTGATTTTCGCGCCAACGTAATAAGTGTCACCGTCCGGATCTTCGCCGGGAACGATTTTTTCGTCTTCGTCAAAGATCCCCTTGCCTATATTTTCCAATTTGTCAATGGTGACTACGTAGTGGTGATTGCGCACCACACCGTATTTGGCTTCCGGAATAGTTCCGTTTGCGATATCGCCATTGTTGAGGTGTTCGATAGGTATATTGTAGTACATCGATCCACCGTTGTAAGCGATGGCGTCTGCAGAAGCAGCGGCCAAATTATCGTTAAGAGCGGCGATGATTTGATCCGAGCTGTTGGAGCCGTCTTCTGTATATAATGAGGTTTCATTCTCATTCGTAAATACCACTTTCACTTTTCCGTCACCCATATTCTCCAACTTCACATACTCTTTACCAATCTGGGTATATTTTGTATTACCTCCATCATCTTGACCGTCTTCATACCACATGTTCAGTTGGTTTTTCGTCTTCAGTACGTTGAGTACGTATTCGAGGAAGGAGTCCTGTTTGAACAGTACACCATTGTAACGTACGAGGTCGAGTGCATTACCGCTTGCATCGCATATCTTGGCTTTCAACAGGACACTCGTAGTGGCAGAAGGAAAGTTGCCAGTCACGATGGTGTTTGTGTTGGTGTTCTCGGCGCAATAGGCAGGGGTTCCCAATGCGGTTAAGTCGTTTTCCAAATCGACATAATTCAGATATGTGGAATTGGCGGGAACTCCCGCTGCATTTTCAGGATAGCCGGACAAACCGTAGTTGAACGACTTGCCCCAGTGGCTACGATAGTCAATCGGTCTGTTCCATGTAAACCCCAAGTCATTATCTGCCCAAGTTGCATCTATGTTCTTGACCATGTACGATTTCTTCGCCGTGGCATTCAATTTCCATCCGAGCAGTTCCACATAAAGGTCTTCCGAAGCGATATTACCGCTTCCGGCTGAGTTGTCTTCGCCTGCTACAGTGACTTTTATCGGATAACGCCCATTTACATCCTTTGGAAGTTCATTGGATACATTCAAGGTTACTTTGGCAGCCAGACGCTCCACATATACAGTCACCGCATTGCTAATGGCACTCACATCTGTTATCGGTTCAAGGGAGAAATTATCCTCTTTAACTTCCGTCACGAAATACTTTGTCCGATTGGTATCGGTATAGCTCGTAGTACTCATGGTAAAGTAATTGGTAGTGACGTTATTGGTCGTTTCCGGGTAATAAATACCTTCCGCGTTATTGTCTGCAAGCACCGTTTGCATTTCGTCGAGTGTTTTTCCATACACGAAGTTGGTCGGTTTGTTGAGTACCGTTACCACATACTTAGGATAGTCCTTTTTGTCCAGCCCTTTCAATACAACTACATTGTTGCTTACAAATTCGATGTTTCCGGCAGGGGTTGTCGTCGAGGCGTTACCACCAGCCCAAGCATTGCCTTGTGTTACGAATGCACCGTCTACATCATAAAAGTAGAAGTAGGCGTTTTTTACGGACTGTTCGTTTATTCCGTACTCAAAGCCACCTTCTTGCGCCCTTGTAAGTGTGCCTGCATCAGCGAGGCGGACATTGATGTACGCTTCGTCTCCTGTGAAAACATTCGGTGTGTCATCCGGAATGATTCCCGATTCATCGTTCGAACATGCACACAATGCGGTACATACGAACAAACCTAAAAATAATTTATTCATCTTCATAAATGTTTGTAATCTAATTTTGTTAATAATATATTATCTTGTTTATCCTTAATGTTTCCCTTTTTCAAGCTGTTCAAGCGTGATGCCGGCCTGTTCTGATCCGAGCGATTTCGCCTCGTTCAGGTAGCGTCGGGCACTGTCGTAATCCTTTTGCCGGATGGCTAGTGCTCCTCGGGCATAAACAGCCTCGGGCGAATTGTCCGTTTTGGCAAGGTAACGCTTTGCGGCCGTGAGGTCGCCACGTCGCATGGCAGCGTTGGCGGCGTTCAGGTTGGCGATGGTGTCATCCGGAAACATGCGCACCGCTGTCTCGAATACTTCAGCGAACTCATCCGTACCGGGTTCATACTCCTGTGCGGCGAGATAGAACTCGTTCAGGCTTAGTTTCTGCGGCCGTTCACGTATGATTCGTCTTATATCCTCCACGTCACTGTAACTGCGGATTGTGTAGACTATGCGGTAGTCAGTGTGACGCAATGCCGGATAACAGTTCTGTAACAGGAAGCGGTATTCCGCAGGATAGGCACGTTTTATTTCCAGCTCTTTGGTGTCTGGTTCTAAATCGCTGTCTATCAAGGCGATGATTTTCGTATGATGTTCAAGATTCGACTGTCCCACGTAGCGGCGTAATCCTGCCCAATCCTCCGGTTCGTAGTCGGTCGTTATTACATCGTCTTCAAACTGGTAGAGTTGCTGTATGTATTTCTTCAGTGCTGCCGTACGTCCGATAGCTAACTCTTTATTATGCGCATAAGGACTTTCGGGCGAAGCGTAGCCTTTCAGCCATACCGAAGTGATGGTTATGTCCATGTCGCCTTGTACGGAGTCGATCGACGACTGTATTTTTCCAAGTTCGGCGGTGTTGCGTCGATAATCCGGATAAATTACCGTTTGGTCCACCGGAAAATCGATGAACGCCGAGCCTTCGAGTGAATCTCGTTTTTCGATCTGTCCTTGTGGACGTACATATACCAGTTCGGGGAAAAATGCTTCGGTGTGTCGTCCGAGCATACCGTTCTGCTCTGCCAACAAAGTGTTGCAACACCCGTAGTCGTTGCGATGAAGCGAGAGCACGGAGCCGTTCATCCATTCGGCGTATGGCACCATATTGTGGTATTCGAGGGTACTGGGCTTCTCCGAGACCTTATAGCTCTTTTCATCCTTGCCCGACAGCATGCTCTCGCCGTTGCGTACATAGAAATAGTAACGTCGCCTGCCGTAAACCCCTACCGATTGCAGGTCGAGCGAGTCATTGCCATTAACTAGCCATGGTGTAAGAAGCACGGCACGATTATCGTCCACGTCAAGCCCTGACAAATCCCAAAGCATGTCTATGGCGATGTACCCGCCGTTGCGTTCCATTCTAAGATTCTCCACGGAAACACCGTCCACGATGTCCTGTTTCCGCATGTCGATTGCGATTTGTGCTTCTGCTACCGTAACCATGCCCAAAAGGGTTGATAGGATATATATTGTCTTTTTCATTTTGTACACGATTAAAATACATAAACAAGGTTGATTGCCGCTTTCGTTGGCCCCACGTAGTGGTGTGGTTTGTCCGTTTCTAACTTTCTGCCGCACCCGGCACACTGGAAGCGGTCATAGCGTGTATAGGAATAGCCCAAGCCTATTTCCGCCTCAAGGTTCCAATGCCGCCCCAGTATCCACGTGTAACCATAAGCGATACCCGCGCCGACGAACCAGCCTTGATAACGGGTATCCTTCAGCTTGCGGGCATCCGTGCCGAGGATGTTGATTTTTCCGTCAAAACCTCCGATGTTATACTGTCCGCCATGAATGTGAGCACCTACGAAGTGCCCTGAGAAGTGGTCGCAGAACCAGTATCTGACCTCAGGTTGAACGGCCCAGTGTTTCCAGCGCCGGTCGTGCGAGAGTGTCCATGCGTTGAACTGTCCCGTAGCGTCCAAAGTCCATTTAGGTGCGAGTCTGATCTCTATTCCCAAATTCGGATTCAGGAAAGCATCTGCCAGAACATTACTCTTGATGGCCACGTCCTGGGCTTTCGTATCCTGCATCATACCGGCGGTGGCAACTACCAGCAGGACCAATATTCGTTTTATAATTCCATTGTGCATATTTTATGGCTATAGTTAATTATTACGTTGTAAATTTTATAGTCTGTTCTTGCATAGACAGTCTCAAGAGGTCAGTTGCGGTGACCTCGCTTTCTTTATTTTTGTTTTGCACAAAGGAACGGCGTATTTGTTATCGCATAGTGTCAAAACGTATAAATCATATCGGTAAAATCGTAATGACCATTTTACGCAAGTTGCAATTTTGTAACGGGCATGTCAAATCATCAAAGTCTGATTCATTTTTGAAGTGCGCGGAGTCATTATTAACAGTTGTAATACAAATAAGTGCAGTAAAAAAGGCTATCTTTGTATACCGTAATGTCAGTGAGTTTATGACTGTCTACTTAAGCAATTTAAGTGCACCGGAAAAAGCCAGCAGAAACACACACTCGAGAAGAATAATTTGAATTCGATTGACATGGGAGCATTTGTCACATACAGCAACTTGATGACCTATATTTTACCGATATTTTGTTCGGTCATATGTTCGGTCTTTACTTTATTATTGATATGGAATTATCGCAATCTTGCCGAAAGGAAATTAAGGCGGGTCGTGAGCATTTATTGTATTCTGATAGCTATATGGTGGTCATCTGCTTTATGGCATGTGCTCTCTGACGATCCGATATTCCTTCCGGTCGATATTCCTTTTGCCCTGTCGTATATTTATATTCCCGTATTGTTCTACAACATCGTTTATTACCTGGCCTATTTAGGGAAAAAGAAAAACTTTCCCGTACTGAATTATCTTTGGCCGGTACCCACATTCGCTATTATCCTGATAACAGCAGCCTGGATATCGCCTCCCGAGGGAGGAATTTTTACCGGATTGTCATTATTTGAGCGATATACGGCGTTTTTTATATCCAGTCTTTTACTGCGGTTTATCGCAGCGGTGGCCTATATTGTTCCGACCGGCCTGTTATTGTTGCGGTATTATAGGCAGACGGTATTTCAAAAGGCTGATACGGATCGAAAATATCTCAGTATAAAGTCATCGCGTTGGCTCATCGTGTTTTTCATACTTTCTATCGCGATATTTCTAATCGCTTTTTTGCCTTCGTTGGTCGGCACAAGCCAATGGATTATTCGGCTGAATGCGTTATGCATTATGGCTCAGGAGATCTTGCTTACATATCAGGTTATCCGTAGACAATATCTCTCTTACAAGACCTTTGATTTGTTTTCAGGCAATGAAAATGAGATCGGGACCAACGGTTTGATCGCTAAACAGTACCCTACGCTGGATGACACCCGCAGACAATTGAACAGGACGGCGTTCGAAAACTATTTGTCTCAACAAAAACCATTCCTCGATCCTGATTTCAAACTGACTGATATGGCCGAGGCGATGGGGGTAAACCGTACCGTGATGTCCAATTTCATCAATCAAACTTACGGGGTGAATTTCAGGCGTTACCTGAACCAATGTCGGATCAGGGAATACCAGACTCTGATAGCGCATCCTTCGAACGAACGAAAAAATCCGTATCAGGTAATGACCATGGCGGGGTTCAAAGACTCTAGACATTTCCAGCGTGCGATTCAATTGGAAAATACATATAAAGAACAGACTGACAAGGAACCACCAATAAATAAAAAAGGATGAATCAAGATATCGGACGTGCAATAGTTTTTTCAATACCTGTGGTAAGCGCTGCGGTCGGCCTCATCATGATTTCGCTTGACATAACTCGCTCTTCCAATACAGTCAATCGGAAAATACATTACAGCATAATCACTGTGTACTGTTTGATAATGTTGTACTGGAGTGGATTGGTTATGCATTCTGTCGCCCGCGACGCTTTCATAACATACCTGCCTGTTTTCTTTTCCTCGTTCAGTTTTATTCCCATATTCCTGTACCTGATTACCTATATTATTACGGGAATAGGCGAACGGAGGCGTTTTCCGGTATACCATTTCATCCTTCCGTCGTGTTTGACTGTAACTATTTGTGTGATTGCCTTTATAGTGCCGTTCCAGCAACGATGGACTGCTATTTACGATAATGAGGTAAGCTTGACAAGTGCGATAATCGACATTACGTTTATCGTCTGTATTTTGCTGAGTATTTTATATTCTGTATTGAGCTTGCTTCGCATAAAATCCTATAAACGTCAGGTAACTGATTATTCCGCTGATATTTACCGGATGTCGCTGGATTGGCTATCCTTTATCATTATCTTCAGGGTCCTGCTGCAAACTTTGCCGATAGCCGGATTGATATTGGGTATCGGGTTATTCAATAAGCTGGGGTTTATTTGGATATTTACAACGTTGCCGGCAGTCTTTACTCATATTGTGCTGTGCCTGAATATCCTTTCGGAGAATTATGTGATTATCGAACCTGTTACTGCCAAAGAAAAGGAAATGACTGCGTTGGGGAATTATGCGCAATTGGGGCGGGAGCGAGTCGAGAAGTATTTAGAGGATAAGAAACCTTATCTAAACCCGGAATTCAAAATAACCGACATGGCCAAGGATCTTTTCTCCAATAGAACTTATATATCAGCATTTATAAATAGAGAGTATGAGGTGAATTTCAATCGTTTTATCAATAATTACCGATTGAAGGAAGTTGAAAGATTACAGGCGGAGGCTGTACAAAGAAAGCAAAAAATATCTTTGATGGAGATTGTAATTCATGCTGGATTCAGTAATTATCGAAGTTATTTCCGAGCTAAAAAAATGGTAAAAAACGATTCTGTTTCCGTAGATTAAAAAATGTAATTCAGACAGATATGCGAAAGTCTCTTATCCGGTTCAAAGATAATAGATAATAAATAATAACAAACCCGAATACCTCTGTACTAAATTCAGGTTCTCGTTTCTTTTTGCTATTTTTGTATCCTTATTAGGAAAAGATTTATGTCTGAAAATAATGCTATATTTATCAAAGGGGCTCGTGTTAATAACCTGAAGAATATTGATGTAGAGATCCCGCGCGACAAACTGGTCGTGATAACCGGATTATCCGGCAGCGGAAAATCCTCCCTTGCTTTCGATACGTTATATGCCGAAGGGCAGCGCCGCTATGTGGAGAGTCTTTCTTCTTATGCCCGCCAGTTCCTGGGGCGTATGAGCAAGCCGGAGTGCGACTATATCAAAGGCATTCCGCCCGCTATTGCGATCGAGCAGAAGGTGAATACCCGCAATCCGCGTTCGACGGTGGGTACATCTACCGAAATATATGAATACCTGCGGCTGCTTTATGCCCGGATAGGCAAGACGATTTCGCCTGTGTCGGGGATGGAAGTGAAAAAGCATCAGGTGAAAGACATCGTGAAGGAGGTTCTGGCATATCCGGCCGGTACCCGCTTTGCCGTGTTCGCCCCGGTAGTTCTGCCGGAAGGTCGCGGCATGAAGGAACAGCTGGAGATTTTACAGAAAGAAGGATATACCCGTTTGTCGATCAACGACACGGCTTACCGTATCCAGGAAGTGTTGGCGGATGAGGCATTGCTCGGTTCTCCCACTATTGAATTGCTGGTCGACCGTCTGATGGTTTCGGACGACAAGACATTGAAAAGCCGTCTGGCTGATTCGGCGGAAACGGCGTTCTTTGAAGGGCATGATACCTGTATCATCCGTATCTATGCTGCCGAAGGGACGGTGGTAAAAGAATATTCCAAGAAATTTGAAGCGGACGGTATCACGTTTATCGAACCGACCGATATGATGTTCAGCTTTAACAATCCGCTGGGAGCCTGTCCGGTCTGTGAAGGATTCGGAAAAGTGCTGGGTATCGATGAGAACCTGGTGGTACCGGATAAGAGCCTGTCGGTCTTTCAGGGGGCGGTGGTCTGCTGGAAAGGCGAAGTGATGGGAGAGTGGTTGAAGGAGTTTATCGCCAAGAGCGAGAAATACAACTTCCCGATACATCGTCCGTATTACGACCTGACGCAGAAGGAAAAAGACCTGTTGTGGCATGGTGCCCGCGGCTTGCACGGCATCGACGACTTTTTCAAGTTTGTAGAAGAGAATCTTTATAAAATACAATACCGTGTCATGCAGGCTCGCTATCGGGGAAAGACGACTTGTCCTTCCTGTAGAGGGGCCCGCCTGAAACCGGAAGCGCTCTATGTGAAAGTAGGCGGCAAGAATATTGCTGAACTGGTGGCATTGCCTATCACGGAAGCAAAAGCCTTTTTTGATAACTTGGTGCTGGACGAAACGGATGCGGCTGTGGCAAAACGTCTGTTGACGGAGATTATGAACCGCTTGCAGTTCCTGCTGGATGTCGGGCTGGGGTATCTGACGCTTGACCGTCTTTCGGCTTCGTTGTCGGGTGGTGAAAGCCAGCGTATCAACCTGGCGACTTCGTTGGGCAGCAGCCTGGTCGGTTCCTTATATATATTGGATGAGCCGAGTATCGGGTTGCATTCGAGAGATACCGATTTGCTGATAAAGGTGTTGCGTCAGTTACAGGCGTTGGGTAATACGGTGGTCGTGGTGGAACATGACGAAGATATTATCCGTTCGGCCGATTATATTATAGATATAGGTCCGAAGGCAGGACGTCTGGGTGGCGAAGTGGTCTACCAGGGGGATGTGAATAACCTGCAAACCAGCAGCGACAGTTATACGGTCCGTTATCTGACCGGTGAAGATAAGATTGAAGTTCCCGCTTTCCGCCGCTTGTGGAATAATTATATAGAGGTGAAAGGGGCCCGTAAGAATAACCTGAAAGGGGTGGATGTGAAATTTCCGTTGAACGTGATGACGGTTGTTACCGGTGTCAGCGGTTCGGGAAAGAGTTCGCTGGTACGGGATATCTTTTACGAAGGGGTAAAGCATTATCTGGATGATGCGGCCCGGCTGATGGTGGATTGTTCCGGCCTGGAAGGTGATATGAAGATGATACAGGGTATCGAGTTTGTCGACCAGAACTCGATCGGTAAGAGTTCGCGTTCGAATCCGGTGACTTATATCGGTGCTTACGACGAGATCCGTAAACTGTTCGGTGAACAGCCGCTGGCAAAACAGCTGGGATATACGTCTGCCTATTTCTCTTTTAATAAGGAAGGCGGACGCTGTGAAGAATGTAAAGGGGACGGTCGTATCACGGTGGAAATGCAGTTTATGGCGGATATCACGCTGGAATGCGAAAGCTGCCATGGAAAGCGTTTCAAACAGGACGTGCTGGATGTGGAATATCATGGTGTGAATATCTATGATATGCTGGAAATGACTGTCAACCAGGCAATCGAGTTCTTCGAAGCACATACCGGTTCGCAGGAAAAGAAGATCGTCAAAAGGTTGAAGCCGTTGCAGGATGTCGGCCTGGGTTATATCAAACTGGGACAGACTTCTTCGACTTTGTCCGGCGGTGAGAACCAGCGTGTGAAGCTGGCCTATTACCTGGGGCAGGAAAAGCAGCAGCCGACTTTGTTCGTATTCGACGAACCGACTACGGGTTTGCATTTCCATGATATAAAGACCCTGCTGAAAGCATTTAACGCATTAATTGATAAAGGGCATACGGTAGTAATCATCGAACATAATATGGACGTGATTAAATGTGCCGATTACCTGATTGATTTAGGACCGGAGGGAGGTAACGCCGGCGGTTATCTGGTTTGTGCCGGAACGCCGGAAGAGGTGGCCCTATGCCCGGAATCTTATACAGGGCATTATTTGAAAGAGAAATTGTAGTAGACCAATCCTGAAAAGATTGTTGAATATAAGAATCTCCTTCCGGTTACATGTTAATTCGCATGCCGGAAGGAGAGAAAAGTTTGACGCGCTATACATAATTATATAGAACCTATTGTTGGAATACAAAAACGGAGAATGCTTTCAATGAAACATCCTCCGTTAATATTGGATAGAATTAGTCTTATTTCTTCTTCATATCGAAAGACAAGTCCATCGGAGTCCAACCACCAGGGAAGTCTATTCCGCCTACTTTTACATTAGCAGCTTTAATAGTGAACTTTAAGTTTTTGTCTTTAACTGCATATGAAGCTGTCTTTTCTGCTTCAATAGTAACTTCAACACCAGCAACATCGATTTTTAATGGTTCCGGTTTTAAAGTCATTACAACTGAATCTTTTGCAGCATTCATTGTTGCTGTATAGTTGATTTTGTAACTCAGTGATTCGCCAATCTCTTCGATGATAGGTTTTGATGCTTCTTCACCCAAAAGTTCTACAACTAATGCTTGATAAGGGAATTTCTCAAACTGAATTGAGTCATTTGCAACTTTCAGTTCCAGGGTCGTACCTGTAGCTGCTGCTTCTTTTGCTTCTTTTGCATAAGTCATCTTTCCTGTAAATTCGCCATTAACATCTTCTACAGTTCCTACTGTTGGAGTGTCATCATCATCATCACTGCAAGAAGCAAAAGTTAAACCAACTACTGCTAACATCATCATAAGCGACCATTTCAACGTCTTCTTCATTTTTTCTTTTATTTTAGTGTTAATAAATTATGTACGACTAATAAGATGATAGAAGCTGCAAAAAGGCTGCATCTTTATTGAATAATAAATGAGAAAAATAATATATTTAAATGTAATGCGTTGATATGTAGCTGCTTTTGAAACGTTTTTTTATTTGAATTGTTTCAGATCTTTTTTATTGAAGACCCATTCCGGGGTATAGACTTTTCCATCATCCGAGTCACCCAGTTCGTACCAGGGGGATTTTTTCCAGTTTACCGGATTGGTCAGTATATGGATATGTTGGGCAGGCATATAACTTTGTGCCAGCAGGAATACTTTCTTTTTTGTCTTTGGGTGAACGGCTATATCGACGACAATAACGGCATGCCCCGGGTGACCGCCCTGGATAAATACGTCACCTATCTTCATATCCTGGTAATTGACCGGAGCCAGTTCTCTTGATAGGGAGGCTGTTCCTGCATAGGAAAATACCATATCCAGATAGGAACGGAATGTTTTATAGGAATAATCTTCGCCTTTGGATGGATACCACGACACCGTATTGCCGTTCACACGGATACGGTTGCCTTTTGCCCATTTGGTATATTCGGCATTGAAGCCGTTCGTGAAATTGAAGTGGATGGCTGCATACTGTTTCTGTCCGTAAAGATATTCCGCCCTCAGCCGGATAACGGCATCGGCACACTGCTGAAGGTCACGTTTCCCGATATCCAGATCGACGACGGCATAAGCAGCCAGTTGATTACGCTTTGCCTCTCCATTATAAAGCAGAACTTTGCTTCCTTCCGGTTGCAGAGGTAGCTGACGGAGATATGAAGCAAAAGAATTTGCTGTTACCTCTGTTCGGACATATCCTTCGGGAGGCATTATTCGTTCTGCAATAGTTTGTCCTGAAAGCAAGGTTTTGCAGAAAAACAACAGGAAAATCAGTAATATTCTGTTTGTCATACTCGGAAGGTTTACGGCAAACATACGGATTTTTTCTGTTATTTCCGGTTCTTGTCCCCATCATTTAGTTTTAATCGCTTTTTACAACTTCTGCCGGATTTCCGTTTGCGGCCCGAATCACTTGTCCTAAGACTGTCAGTATAACTAACAGAATAGTAGCCAGCAGGATACTTATAAACATCCAGAGTTGGATATGAACGTTCTGCGGATATTGTTCCAGCCATTTTTGGGCGAACAGATAGCCGACAGGTAAAGCGATGGCATTGGCAGTCAAAGTGATTATTGTGTATTCTTTCAAGAACATATCAATGATCTCCCGCGACGTAGCTCCCATCACTTTGCGGATGGCTATTTCCTTCTTTCGCTGCTGCATATTGGACGAAGAAATAGAATAAATACCAAAGATGGAAATTAATGCGCATAAAACAGCCAGTAAGGTGAATAACCGGAGACTGGCGTTTTCAGTGCGGGTCAGTATTTCCAACTGTTCGTTAACTGTCATTGTCTCGCTCAACGGAAATCCTTCGGGGGTTATACGACTGATCAATTCCTTTACAGCTTTTAATGCTTCTTTTTCCTTTCCGGGTAAAGTCCGTAAATATAAATAGTAATCATAGAAATTCCAATATTCAATGATTGTAGGAGGTATTGGATTTCGAAGGCTTAGCCCGTGGAAATCTTTTACGACTCCTACTATTTCAAAATAAAGGGGAGGTGTCTCGTCCGTTCCTCTTAGAAGATAATCTTTTCTGCTAATCATTTTTCCGATCGGATCGGTGGTGTCAAGCAGATTGGCCATTTGTTCGTTGATAAGTACTTTATGGCATCCGATACCGGACGGATCATCTGATTGCATGTCTGTATCTTCCAGGTAACGTCCTTTCAGCAATGTAATTTTCATCTTCTGTGCGAAGTCTATGCCAGCCTGTATCATCTGAATCTCATAAGAAGCATTGGCTGGTTTGTTCTCCCATCCTATTTCTTTTTCGGTATGCCAGTTATCATGACTTAGCCGGAAGTTTCCTCCGCGAATGCAATCTGTAATACTTGGTATTTGTTTTATCTCATCAGTGAATTGTGAGTAGATTTGTGAGGATATATTAACCTGTATAAGGTTGTCGGTATCAAATCCCATCGCTGTATTTTTCATCCGGTTGATCTGTAGGAATAATATTTGTGCGGTAAACATGAAGCCGACACAAATACCTAACTGTAGTCCGATACTGATTTTGCGGATCCATTCATTGTTGGTCGTATGGAATAATTGGGGACCCACTTTGAAATCGTTTGATTGCCTATGGATAAAGCGGCTGATGATAAGCAGGACGATTGATAACAGAAGAGTCCAGCCGAATATTCCTGTCTGTAATAAATCTATGAATAATTCTTGTTTTTGAATAGATGTATCCAATAATTGTTCGATATAAGGGGTTGTCAGTTCTATCAGGGAAACCCCGACTAACAAAGCTAACAGTACCTGAATAGAAATTTCAATGATGATCTGGCAGAACAAGTTCTTTTTTACTGCTCCCAGAGAGGTTCGTAGCTTAAATTCGCGGGAACGCTCAAAGATGCGATTGACCTGTAAGTTGATAAAATTGAACAGAGTACAGAATAGCAATAATAATCCGGAAACAACAAAGGTTCGGATATAGTTTAGATTGAAGGACATCTCCGCTCCCAATTGGTATCTTGTTTTAGTGATAGGGGTTATTTCGATATATAAATTAGGGTTTAGCTGATTTTTTATCGAATAGGTGCGTAGCTTCCGACTGAATGCTTTTACATTTGTATTTTCATGGAGGCATACATACATTTCATTAGGTGGATAATTCCAGTAATATTCCGGCGAACGGGTAGTATAATGGCTTTTATCGACTTGGATACTATAATAGCCATCTGCCTGAAAAATACTGTTTGAGGGTGGATTTTCAATAACGGCCGTTATTGTCTTTGTGAATTTATTCTGGTCGGTGAGTATTTTACCAATAGCCTCTTCCGGGGTTTTCCAGTATTTCAAAGCGAATTTGCGGGTTACCATCAGATTCGTTTTTGTTCCGTCTTCGGTTGTAGGGATGGGATCAGTCATGTTTCCGGCTATAACTTTGGGAGGAAAAAGCCGGGTATAGTTTTGATTTACCCATTTAAATAAGGGGGTACCGATTGTTTTATTATCAGAAGTATATATGCCCCCAGCATTGGATAAAGTAGCGGCATATTTAACTTCGGGGAAGTTTTCATTTAATTCAGCGCATAAAATGACGGGGGCACCTGGCTGCATTTTTCCAGTCTGTTTGTCGATCGTATAAATATTATAGGTATGTTTCGACTCCGGGTAAAAGCTGTCGTAAGATGTTTCATATCTATACCAATAGTACCCAACGGTGAAAAAGGTCAATCCGATTGCTAATCCTATTATGCTGATAAAGGATTGGGTTTTATATTTTAGCAGGTTTCTGAATCCTGTCTTGAAATAGTGTCTAATCATGATAAAGTATTATTGAATGATAATAATCAAAAAATGTGCCATGAATTAAATACCTGTTATATAGTTGTTTGTTCTATTGTGGCTATTGAAGGGTGAGTGCTTTATCGCACGTTTGGTGTTCATAAACGCACAATTTGAATTGTATATTTATTTTTTGTTTCACAGATTGGTGCCCGGTATAACGAAAATATGTCTATTTTTAACCGTTCAATAAATATCTGACGAAATGGATTCTAATAACCATGTAGCTTATTCGAAAGAACATATACGTTTTGCGGTTCTTTCTTTTTTTCTTGCTCAGGGGCTTTGCTTTTCAAGTTGGGCAAGTCGTATTCCTGATATTAAGGAAATCTTTACGGTGAATGATGCTCTGTATTGGGGGATTGTGCTGTTTATGATTCCGGTAGGGAAGTTTGTGGCGATCCCGCTGGCGGGTTATCTGGTGTCTAAGCTGGGAAGTCGTATTATGGTGCAGATCAGTATTATGGGATATGCCCTTTCTCTATTTGCGATTGGGACGGCATTGAATATTTATATGCTTGGGGTGTTTCTGTTTTGTTTTGGCGTGTTCTGGAATCTGTGTGATATATCGTTGAATACACAGGGGATCGGGATAGAGCGGCTTTACGGGCGGACGATCATGGCTTCTTTTCATGGGGGATGGAGTCTGGCTGCCTGTCTGGGGGCGTTGATCGGTTTTATTATGATCGTTTCGGATATTACTCCGTTCTGGCATTTTACGTTGGTAGCTGCATTGATACTGTTGCTTACCATGATGAGCCGCAGGTATTTGCAGGATGATGTATCTACTGCAGAAGTGAAGGAGGAAGCTGTAGAAGATAAGTCGGAGAAATGGCAATATATAAAGAAGCCGGAGATGCTGCTGATTAAGTTGGGGCTGGTCGGTTTGTTCGCTTTGGTGGTTGAGAGTGCGATGTTTGACTGGAGCGGTGTCTATTTTGAATCGGTTTTGCAGGTGCCTAAATCATTGCAGATTGGCTTTCTGGTGTTTATGGTGATGATGACTGTCGGTCGCTTTCTGGCTAATTATGCGTACCGGATATGGGGAAAGCAGCGGGTGTTGCAATTGTCCGGCGCTTTTATTTTTATCGGGTTCTTTACTTCCGCCTTATTAGGCAGTACGGTTGATTCGATGGCCTTGAAGGTGATTGTCAACTCATTCGGATTTATGTTGGTCGGACTGGGGATTTCGAGTATGGTTCCTACTATTTATAGCCTTGTCGGAGCAAAGTCGAAAACACCGGTAGGGATTGCGCTTACCATTCTTTCAAGTATTAGTTTTATCGGTTCGCTTGTCGCACCATTACTGATCGGGGCAATCTCGCAGGCTTTTAATATGGAATATGCTTATATGGTGGTCGGCTTGCTGGGACTTTGTATTCTGTTGATGACCACGTTCAGCAAGGCGTTTAGATAATTCAATTTTTATCAAAAATGAATGTAGCGTCGTTGGTAGGGGCGGTTCGCGAACCGCCCTTACGGTGTCAATGTAAGCCTGTAAGGCTTTAACAAACCAGCCCAGGGTTCTAACCCTGGGTTTATGAAAACCCGCTCTTCCCTTTCCGCCCTGTAGAGGCGGCACAAGATAAATATCAGCCCTTTCAATCTTGTCGCACCCCTACAGGTAGGGTGTTCAGTAAAGTGTTCTCATTTTAGCATACTTTTTTTAGTGTTTGATTCCGCATGGAGACTAGGTTTGGCGATAGTTTTTTGATGCCCATTCATTGATATCCTTGAGTCGAATTCGTTCCAAACGTTCTTTAAAGAGGAAATTTTTCGTATCTCTGTCTTTCAGTAATTGAATATGTGCCGGCAAGAAAAGAATGAAA